>NZ_BSWS01000009.1:0-62597 GCF_030270165.1 Helicobacter sp. NHP22-001
TAACCAGCATGGTAGAAACAGGAATACAACAAAAACCGCAATCTTTAAAATTTTTTTCTATTGATAGGATTTTATAGGATTTTATGCGGTTTTATAGGTTTGTAAGAACGGCAAGAAAGAATTTAGGGCGGATTTTATGTTCTTGTTCGACCTTTTTAAGCACATTAATCGCCTCTAGGGCGGGGTGTTCCTCGCTGTGCTCGTGGGGCTTTTCAAACGCGCTTAGGATAAATTGGCTCTCAAGCCCCGTAGCCTCAATGTCCTTTAGGGCCTCTAAAATGCTGCCCTCTTTGACAAGACTCAACGCCTCCTCTAAATTGTTTGCCACATGCACGCCTCTAAGCTCTGTATCATCTCCAATAAGAGCAATGGGCTTAGAATTGTTGATTTTAACGGGCTGTGGGGCTAAATTTTTAAATTCTATATTGATGCCGTATTTGCTATTTGCCATAAGACTCCTTTGTTTGGGTTTGGGGCACTGCCCCATTGCGGCAAAAATTTAAATCCTGCTCTAAGAGCTCGGTGTAGATCATCAAGGCTTGGACATTGGCACTCAAAGAGGAGCTAGAAAGCGGGGGACGCTCTAATTTGGGGATGTTGCATTTGACGGGGATATACACGGGTTTGTAGACGCGCATACAGCCACAAAACAAGAGCCCTAAAAGGGCGATGGAGGCTTTTATGTTATACTTGGGGTGGATACCATGTGTTCTCTCTTTTTTGACCACGCTTTGGGGAAGCGTAAAACGCTGAACGGATAGCCGTGTTTTTGCGGCGGGTGTAGGGGGTGTGTGGGCACACACTCCGGGAAGGAGAGAGCCCATGCAGTTATTGATAGCTATTGTGGTTTGGGCGGTGCTGGTCACACCGCTTAACTGACGCAAAAGGGGGGTAGTCCCTACGGGGGCTATCCCCGCCACATGGCTATTGTATCCTGCAAAGTCTAAAAAAAACATTAACGCCCTCCCCTAAACACATTTAAATCTCTTTGGATTTGCTCTAATTCCTGCTTTTCTGGAGCGCACGCATGCGCTTGTGTAGGGGCTGTGGGGTGTGTGGGGTGTGGTGTAAAGGCGTGGTGTGTGTGCTGCAAAGCTTTGGCGTGTTGGCTTGCAAGCTTGTATTTTTGCGCAATGGCTTCCTTGCTCTTTTCCAAGTTCTCAATGTAGGTTTCTGTGGCGAGGTTTTGCTCTAAAATGGCTTTGTTTTGTGCCTCAATGGAGGCTTTGCAGGTTTCACGCTCCACCAAGAGCTTTTTTAAATGCCAGCCACAAGTGCCAAGCGCGCCTAAGAGCACCGCTAAAGCTAGGGCAATGCCAATACTCTTGGTGTCGATGCTAAACACAAGAGACCCTAAAGGCAGGTTTTAGGGCACTCTTGTATAATGGTTTTGAGCGGATATTGTGCCGGTTTTCTTTTTGGCTATTTGGCGTATGGCAAAGTGTGTAACTTTGTTTCAGGGGCAGGGAAAGAAGCGGGTTTCTCCTTAGAAAGGAGAACCGGTATGAAACTATTCGTAGCCTTTGTGGTGTTAATGGTTTTAGCCACTCCATTACACTAACCCGAAAGGGGGGCTCGCCGTTAAGGCGGGCTTCACCACGGGGGCTATTATATCTGCTCCTAGATAAAAACAACATTAATCACTCCACTCCCTCAAAGGCATTAAAAACCATATACCCAGCCACAAAGACCAAGGCGACACAACACACCAGCAGCGCGATAAAAAGCTTGTTTGCCATCACTTGCTCTTGCTGAAGAAGTCTTTGGGGCAGAGGCTTATGATCGCCTAGTGTCTATGGGCTGGGCGCATGACAAGACCCAAATTTTAGAGTGGTGTTTAAAAGCCATAGAGCTAGGCAACACGCGCCTTTATGGCTATGTGGCAGAAAGGTATGTTACGGGCAGTGGGTGCGTTAAAGATGAGAGAAAAGCCCTAGAATACTTCCAAAAGGCAATAGAGGTAGATGATGATAAGAATTACTACGCCTACTTTAATTTAGCCGAGTTGTATTTTGATGGCGGTGAGGTGGTTAAGCAAGACTACACCAAAGCTCTAGAGTATTACACATTAGTCGCCAACGGGGCGGATTGCGAAGAGCCTTGTTACGATGAGGCTTTGCGTAGGTTAAGCAAAATCTATGACAAGGGCTTGGGTGTAACGCCCGACCCCTTCAAGGCATTTGAATATCTTAAAAAGGCTTGTGGAGAGTGGGAGTAAATAGCCCCTTTGGGCTCTTTACTTGTAGCCATTTGAGTAGTTTGCTCTTCCCCTTTGGGCTATTTACAAACTCACACCGCCCCCTAGCAGCTCTTGACTGATTTTTTGCGTAAGTGTAATAGGGGTTCAGAGCCACAAGCTAGGGCCTTGAGGTATAGGTTAAAGTAGCCATCGGGCAGTTTTGAGGCTAAAACGCCCATCCTGACTTGCCCTTTCAAAGTCCTAAAAACTCGAGCAAAGTGTAGCTCTTTAATTCTTGTTTTTTTCTATTATTGGTATTGGATCAAAAACACTCCAATTAAGAGAATCTGGATTTTGTTTTAAGGTATTGACCGCTTCAAGAAAATCTTTAAAATCTGGATTTGTATCGTGTAATTTTGTACATATACCTTGATTTATCTTTCCCTTAATTTTGGGGGTAATAAGTATTTTACTGCTATTAATGTCTTGCATGTTAAGTAATATAACCCCAATCCCGTTTTCATGGTTGGAATTTTGGAGTTCAAGTAAATCCATTAAATCTGCATCGTTTAAATCCAATTTTCCAGTTACTAAATAGCCCTCATGTGCCCAAGAGCTGTTACCAATGGCTTGCTTATAGTACTCATCGCAATTACTAAGTTTGATTTCTTTTTTGAGTTCAAAAGAGACTATCCTGATGGGTAGCTTATCAAGGCTTTTTAAAACATCCTCTAAGGCTTCAGAATTTACGTTAAAACTTTTGCGCTCAAAAGATACACCAATCATGTTTCTGTCAAGAAATACGCCAACCATATCCGGGTGTAGCCCTTCATTTTCGCCCTTTAGACCTTTTAGACTCCTCCTATCATAAATAGTCTTGGTATATAGGCCCATTTTGTGAAATGCAAAACAAGTTAAGAGAGAGTGTAGATCGCTTTCTTTGTAATTTTCATATCTTCCATAAATTTTTAGCGTAGAAGATGCTTGTTGTTTTGCGTGTGTATGTTCTTTTGCCACATGCATATTTTCAACCGGTGGTGCTAGTGGTAGCACTTCTTCATTTGTCATCTCTTCTAGGGCAATTTTAGGACGACTTGTAACCCTAAAATCATCTTGTGGAATCGTGTTGAATACAGCCACTAAATTCAAAAAGTAATCTGCGATTTCTTTTGTAAGGGTGTTTAAATTGCGGTTTACATAGCCATAAAGCAAGTAACCTTCGCTGTCAAACAATTTTAGAAAGGCAGCGCACTTCCTACATTCTTCTAAGGTTTCTGTAGATCGACCTATATAGAGGTCGAATATTTTGGGTTGTTCTTTGCGGAAGTATGTGAACCAGATATAAAAACCCTTTCGGGGAGTCGCTTTTTCAGAGTTAACAAAACTCTTTCCTAAGATATTTTGTCTAAAAAAGGCAATTGCAGGCTCATTAGCTAGGTTTCCAAATCCCGGGCTTATGACACATACATAGCCCCATCTTTCTAAAAAAGTATTTATTCTTCTTTGAAGTGCGCTGCATGCACCCTTTGGAGCTGTTGGAGCTGGAGTTTTTCCTTTTGTCTCCCATTCCTCCACTGCCTCATCTATCAAAGTTACAAATTCTTGCAGCAGCCCTTGAAATGTTTGTTTTTGCTCTTGATGCCACATAATTTTCTCCACAACAACCCTTTACAAAAAGTATAACCCACTAGCTTTTTGAAGTTTTCTAGAGGGATTTACTGCGATAACCCCCGGATTCTAGCAAATTCTCGTTAATCTCCTCCAAATCGTCTTCCAAAATAACATGTAAAACACATATAATGAATATTTAAAAAACCATTAAATATATTAAATATTATTTAAAGTTGTATTTATTGCTCGATTGCTCGAATTATTTAATGCAAGACACCACTTTATAATGGTCTCTACCTATCTCATCTCTAGCATCTTGATAAATTACATACACGGCATAAAAATTCCATTGCAGTAGATTGTGGACTTTTAATGCCTATATGTGATAGAACGATCCATATCTCTAGTTTTTGCTAGAGACCAGAGCTTGCTACCGTCAGCAAGTTGCCCTGTCCTAGTTGCAGAGAATATCAATCAATGACTGCACTTTTAATCTCATCCTTGATATTCTTTAGTGTTGCACCGCTCACTTGGGCGACTTTAGTCCGTCTGCGTTTTGTGTCAAAGACTCTAATTTGGTGCAATAGAGCAACCTGCTCTGTGTTGTTGTCTTTAAAAGTGTATAAGAGGCACGCCTAGAAATAGCTTGTTAGATAAAAGTTTAATGACCAACACGGGGCGTGTGAAGTTTGCAGACTTGCCATAGACCTCATGTCCGATATTTTGCCCGATGCATAGCCAGTAGATATTACCAGCCACCACCTTGTGCGGTGGGTTTTTATCAAGTTTTTTCTTTTGCGTGTTCCGCTTGTCGAATACTTCATCCATCGCGTGTCTCCTCCTATCTTTCATTCTGTTTCATCTTTGTCTACATCCTTAGCCTCTTGGGATTGGTTTGCCATTTGTTTTGCTACAGTGTATCTTTTGTGCCTTGCTTAGGCTTTCTACTTCTTGTCTTTTATTGTCTTTGAATCTGACTGTATTTTTTGAGACTGACTAGTTTGCAGCGTTCGAGTAGGTTCTTACTTTTTATAGTGCTAGGCTTAAAGGCTTTCTTTGGTCTAGTAAGATTTTATTAATGTGTTTTATTTCATCATCCCTAGCTTTTAAGCAGATTAATTCATAAAAAATCAAGCTCCATTTTTGCCGTTATTACCTCTAACAAACACAATATAGTTACTTTTTTCTCATAAAAACACCCCAACAAGAGAAAACGGAGGTAGGAATTTTTACATGTAAGATGAAAGCCCGTTTATCAAGCTGTGTTTTTAAACAATAAATATTGTATTAAACATAATAATTAATATTTCATTGCCCGTTTGATATGGGTTAATAAGTTTTATTAAAAGGATTGTGTTTTGATAGTTTTACTATCAAAGTATTAATATATTTAAACAAGAGGATAAGATGCCAACTTACTTAGTGGTGTTCATATTGGTCTTGATTACTCAATCCCACAATATCACTTTCATAAACACCACTTTTGACAATGCTATGAAATTGTTGCATTTCCTCATCTTGTGCCGCAAATTTATCCCCCTACTCTTTAATAAGCTCATATCCATATCTATAAGTTCGTATCTATGCCTCTCAAAATTGCCGATAGTTTCGGTTGCTTTCTCTGTTCGCTCACGCTCGTTCTGTAATTTTTGTTTGTTATCTTTTTTAAGTTCTGCACCTCTTGGGCGTGGGTTTGGTTTAGGTCTTTAAGATGTTGTGCTGCTGTTCTTATGCGTCCGTCATCACTTTTTATCTAGTCTCTTTGGCGATGGCCCGGTACTGTTTATGGGTGATGTGTTTGGGTCCGGTTTCTTTGGTAGGTCTGCCCCATTGCATTTGCGAGATGTTGGCTATTTCGGTTTGCATAATGATGAATTTACCGTAATTGATTTTGCGCCCGTTGTTTCTGTCAGTTGTTTTATACAAGGTAAAAAGCTTTAAGTGGGCGTAGTGATTGATACGGGCAATTCCATTTTCATCAACAAACCCCTCATCTCTATGGATTGATTTGATAGTACCGTAACCCGTATCTGTCTCAAGGTGTTTGGTTACCCGTTCTAAGTCTTACATAGTGTGCGTGGGTTTGAGATTAATGACTGCGCTTTTGAGAAAACTTTTTGATTGAAACTTTTGTCCCGTGTGTTTGTCGTGATTCTCAATTGTCTCGCTCGTCCATTGTTCTCGTAAAGCTACCGCCTCTTGGCATTTTTATCAATCTCTACGCCTCTACCCATGCGGTGTTATTTAGATAAAAGATAAATGGGGCAATGGAGCTGTTGTTGTGGTGTTCTTGGACGGGGTTTTCTCTTGGTAGGATTGTGATACCTGATATGTCCCGCATAAATGCCTCCTATGTTTTAGAGTTGAAAAAATAAGTAGGGGTGTGTGTGAGTTGCTTTTTACTGATTTGGGTTTGGGTTTTGGGGTTGTTGGGTATTGTTGCGATGGTTGTTGTTGGGGAGCAGGTTGAGGTGTAGATTGTAAAGTTTGGCGTGCTTGTCTAGGCTTGTGGGATTCTTGGGGAGCTTTGTCTCATCTGCATAACTTGAAACCTTTGTTAAGTCCCTAGAAAAACACAGACTCTTTATCAACCAAAAATTGCTGAATATGCTTTTTGAGAGTTAGAAACTTATTTAGAACTTTTAGTCAGCTTACAATGTTCTACCTATGCCCTGTATTGAGAAAACATTTAAATGCATTGCTAAAGCATAAAGGTTTTACAAGTGCACAAAATGCTATGATTTAGTAAAAAATAAAGGTCTATGTGGGTTCGTGGTTGGTTTTAGGTGTCCACCTTTTAGCACTGCTCACCCCGGGTCCGGACTTTTTGCTTATCAGTTCCTACGCCCTAAAAACCCGCTCCGCACACGCTTTTAAGGCGGTCTTGGGCGTGGTGCCGGACAATTTTGTGTGGATTGTGCTATCTTTATTCGGCTTAAAAGGTTTGTTTGCCGCTTTCCCACTGCTGCAAACGCTTTTAGTCCTCTCGGGGGCGTGTTATCTGCTCTACTTGGCTTTTTGTGCCTAAAGCCTCGCCCATCAAGTTCAAGTCCGCGAGCACCAGGTAGACCTTTTTAAGCGGGTTTCTCACCAATGTCCTAAACCCTAAAGCCATGCTCTACTTTTGCAGCATTTTCTATGCCAAGCACTACAAGACCGCCGATCACCTCTGTACCTTGTTCTTCGGCGTCTTTGTCATTTACATCTTAGCCCACCACATTAAAGCATGGCTTTAAAGAAGGCATGGCTCTAGGGGGTTATTTTTGTTCGGGTTGCCAAATGGTTTTTTCTGAGGGGGTGTAATCTTTTTCATCCTCTAAGATTTGTTGTTTGGTTTCGCTGCAAGCAGTGTATAAGAAAGCTAAAATCCCCACCAAAAGCAATGCGCGCATCCGCAATCCTTTCAAAGAATTTAAACGCTCATTATAAACCCAAAAAGTTAAAGAGCCCTAAATACCCCTAGCCGCCGCCACGCTTTTTTGCGCAATTTGCGTGATTTTCGCCCACTCTTTGGCCTGCACCAACTCTTTAGGGGCGAGCCACGAACCCCCCACACAGAGCACATTAGGCAACTTGAGGTAATCGCCCATGTTCTCTAAAGAAATCCCCCCCGTGGGACAGAAAAATGCCTCTAAAAAGGGGCCCGCAAAGGATTTTAACATCGCCACCCCTCCAGCCACTTGTGCGGGGAAAAACTTTAAATGTTTCAAGCCATGCTCTAAAGCCAACATCACCTCGCTGCCGCTGGCCACCCCAGGGACAAGTGGGATTGGACTCTCTTTAGAGGCGTTGGCTAGGGCTAAGGTGAGCCCGGGGCTTATGGCAAACTTGGCTCCCGCTTGCTCTGCGCGCTTCAAGTCCGTGGGGTTTAACACCGTGCCCGCCCCCACAATCGCCTCGGGCACTTCTTGGGCAATGTTGTTAATCGCCTCTAGGGCTTCTTTGGTGCGCAAAGTGATCTCGAGCACCTTAAGTCCGCCCTGCACCAAAGCCCCAGCTAAAGGCACGGCATCTTTGGCCTCTTCAATGACCATCACGGGGATGATGCGCCCGGCGTTTAAGATGTCAAAAGCCTGCACGACTACTCTCCAAAGCTCACCGCACCCGTTTCCGTGCTCCCAGTCAACAGGCGTAGCCCGGCAAAGAGTTCGCGCCCGCTTCCAAAGGGATCGCGCATGAAGGGCACAGAGGGTAGACGCGCCTCCCACTCTTGATCTTCTATTAACACTTGCAACACGCCCTCTCTTGCGTCTAAAAGCAGCATGTCCCCGTCTTTAATTTTGGCAATCCCTCCGCCTAAAAGAGCCTCTGGGCTCACTTGTATAGCCGCGGGCACTTTGCCCGATGCCCCGCTCATGCGTCCGTCTGTCACCAAGGCGACCTGAAAGCCCTGATTTTGCAAAGAGCCTAAAATGGGGGTGAGTTTGTGCAATTCGGGCATACCATTGGCGCGTGGCCCCTGATAGGGCAAAATGGCGATGAAGTCCCTTTGCAGTTCTTGGCGGTTGAAACGCTCGATCAAGTCTTGTTGGGATTCAAAGACGATGGCGGGAGCTTTGATGGTGTGGTGCTTGGCATCAACGGCAGACACTTTAATCACCGCCCGTCCCACATTGCCCTTAAGGATCTCCAGCCCTCCATTTAGCGAAAAGGGCTCTTGCACACCCCTTAAAATGTCGGTGTTTTGGCTCTCTTTTGCGCCCTCTTTGTAGACCACTTGATCCCCCTCCAAATAGGGGTTTTGGCTGTAAGCCTCTAAGCCCTGCCCTATGATCGTGTCGCAATCTGCGTGCAACAAGCCGGCGTTTAAAAGTTCGCGCACCACGAAGGCCAACCCCCCCGCCGCCTCAAATTGGTTCACATCGGCCTGCCCATTGGGGTAAATCTTGGCAAGCAGGGGGGTGATTTTAGAAATGGCGGCAAAGTCGTCCCAGTTGATGATGATCCCGGCGGCCTTGGCGATGGCGACTAGGTGGATGGTGTGGTTGGTAGAGCCCCCGGTCGCCATAAGCCCCACCATTGCGTTGACAATGTTTTTTTCACTGATCATTTCCCCAATGGGTTTAGGTGTCTTGGTTGCCATTAAGGCGGCGGCCTTGTGCACGAGGGCTTTTCTTAGGGGGGTGTTGGGGTTGATAAAGGCGGAGTTTGGTAGGTGCAAGCCCATCAGCTCCACCATCATTTGGTTGGAGTTGGCGGTGCCATAAAAAGTACAAGTGCCCTCTGCGTGGTAAGACTGCATTTCGCTCTCTAAAAGCTCTTGCCTAGACACCTTGCCCTGCGCAAAGAGTTCGCGCACCTTGGATTTTTGGGCGTTGGCTAGCCCACTTGTCATAGGCCCGGCGGGGATAAAAATCGCGGGCAAATGCCCGAAACTAAGCGCCCCGATTAAAAGCCCGGGCACGATTTTATCGCACACGCCTAGGTAAAATGCCCCGTCAAAGACATTGTGCGAGAGCGCGATCGCCGTGCTCATGGCGATCACATCGCGGGAGAACAAACTAAGCTCCATGCCCGCATAGCCTTGGGTGATCCCATCGCACATCGCGGGCACCCCACCGGCAAACTGGGCAAACGCCCCGTGTTGCAATAAAGTTTCTTTGATCCAATCAGGGTAATCTTTGAGAGGTTTATGTGCGGAGAGCATGTCGTTGTAGGCGGAGATGATCGCAAAGTTGGGTCTGTCGTTGTTTTTGATTTTGGCCTTGATGTGTTCGGGCAGGCCGGCGTAGGTGTGGGCGAGATTCGCACAACTTAAATCTTGGCGTTGGATTTTGCGCTGCGCTTTGGCGGTGCGCTCTAAGTAGGCTTCTCTACTGCCTTGAGAGCGTTCAATGATACCTTTGGTAATGTCCTCTAGGGCTTTTTTAGCCATGTGTACCTCCGTGTAGTCCTTTCATGGGCGCAATTATACTACAATTTTCAAAATCTCTAAAGGACAGACATGCAAGAGTGTCGCTTTATTTTACTAGGGGCCACGGGCGATTTGGCCTTGCGCAAGATCTTCCCCGCCCTCTACAGAGCGAGCTTGTCGGGCTTAAAACCCAACATCACCGCTTGCGCCAGAAGCCCCTTAAGTACACCGGAGTTTTTAGACAAACTGAGCACCAAGGCTAAAGAATACATCAAAGACCTAGACCCCAAAGCGTGGGCAGATTTTGCCGCTAATATCAGCTACACCCCCCTAGACTTTAACAAGCCAGAGGACTTTAAGGCACTCAAATCCACCCACCCAAACACCATCATTTACTTTTCCATCGCCCCTGCGTTTTTTGCCAAAGCTTGCCAAAAATTAGCCGCTGTGGGTTTAAACGCCCCTAATATCAAAATCGTGCTAGAAAAGCCTTTAGGCACTAACTTACAATCTTGCAAGGACATTTGCGCCCAAATTGGCAAACATTTTAAAGAAGAGCAGATTTACCGCATCGACCACTATTTGGGTAAACAAAGCGTGCAAAATCTCTTTTACTTGCGCCACAACAACCCCTTCTTAGCCGGTCTGCTTAGCGCACACTACTTAGACCATGTGCAAATTAGCGTGCTAGAGACTTTAGGGGTGGAGAGCCGTGGGGGCTTTTACGACCCGATGGGTGCGCTGCGTGATATGCTGCAAAACCACATGCTCGCCATGCTCGCTTTAAGCACCATTCCTGCCAACACTCCCACAGAGCACACCCGCCAAGCCAAATTAGAAATGCTAAGAAGTCTAAAACCCTTAAACCAAGAATCTCTAAAAAGCCAAGTCGTGCGGGGGCAATACACGGCAGGTGGGGGGTTTAAGGGGTATACAGAGGAAGAGCAGGTAAACCCCCACAGCCAAACCGAAACCTTTGTGGCTCTCAAATTAGAGTTAGAGCACCAAAACTGGCAGGGCGTGCCTTTTTATTTGCGCACGGGAAAGCGCATGGGTGCGTCTTTGGTGCAGGTGGTCTTTGTGTTTAAGGGTCCCCCGCAGGCGCTGGTTTATACGATCCAACCGCAATGTTCTTTAGAGTTGCAGTTGCAAGGCATGGGGGCGTTAAAAAGCACTCTAGACTCTGGGATGGACGCTTACGAGCGGCTGATTTTAGAGGTGGTGGCGGGCAACCAATCCCCCTTTAACCACCAAGACGAGCTAGAGGCGGCTTGGCGCTTTGTCGATCCCATTTTACAGAGCTGGCAAGAAAATTTAACCCCCCTACTGCCCTATGCGGCTGGTAGCTTCGGGCCCAAGGCCGCCTTTGATCTCTTAAAACAAGACAACCGGGAGTGGTTTGTCCATGTTTAAAATTGATTCATTCAACAGCCCCAAAGAGAGCGCGCAAGCTCTGGCCATTGAGATCGCCGCGCAGATAAGACGGATTTTAAGCGTGAAGGCGCACGCAGGGCTTGCCTTTTCAGGGGGCAAGTCGCCCATTTTGTTTTTGCAAGAGCTGAGCCAAATGCCCCTAGAGTGGGGTAAGTGCCGCATTAGTCTGGTGGATGAGCGGGTGTTGCCCCTAACCGACCCCGAGAACAACGCCCTACTGCTCCACACGCATTTTTTACAAAACAAAGCCCAAGCCGCCCCCTTTGCGCCCCTAGTTTTGGATGCGAGCGTAGGCACTGAGGAGCTCTTAAAACACGCGAGGGCGAGCTACACCCAGCCGGATTTAGCCGTGCTTGGCATGGGAGAGGATGGGCACACGGCTTCGCTCTTTGCCTGTGCGCCCGAGTATGAAAACGCCTTAAAGAGCCCAGAGCCCATTGTCGCCACAACCCCTACCAGCGCACCCTTTAAGCGCCTTAGCATGTCCTTAAATGCGCTAGAGAGTTGCCAAATGCTGTATTTACTCATCAGCGGGGATCAAAAAAGGGCGGTATTTGAAAGGGCGTGCTTTGCCCTAGAGCCAAGCTTGCCCATTTCTTACATTTTGCATTCTCAAAAGGTGGTTTGCCATGTCTACTGCGCCTAGTGATTACCCGCGCCTTTTAGCCGACATCGGGGGGACAAACGCCCGCTTTGGGCTGGAGGTCGCCCCCGGGCAATTAGAATCCGTGGAGGTCTTGGCTTGCCACGATTTTAACACGATCGTGGATGCTACAAAGCGCTATTTAAAGGACATAGGTGATCCCAGCGTGGCGCATGCCGCCTTTGCGCTGGCAAATCCCGTAGTGGGCGATTGGATACAGATGACCAACCACCATTGGGCCTTTTCTGTGGAAACCACCCGCCAAGCACTTAAGCTCACCACGCTTTTAGCCATCAACGACTTCACCGCCCAAGCCTATGGCATCTCCCAACTGCAAGATGAGGAATTGGTGCAGGTGGGGGGGACAATGTGCGCCATTGACGCACCTAAATTAGTGATAGGGCCTGGCACGGGGCTAGGCGTGAGCGCGCTCATCCCCTGCCATGACGGCTCGTATGTGGCGTTGGCGGGTGAGGGTGGGCATGTGAGCTTTGCGCCCTTTGACGACACCGAGATCATGCTGTGGAAATACGCTAAAAAAAAATACGGGCATGTGTCCGCCGAGCGCTTTTTAAGCGGGGCGGGGCTGGTGCTCATCCATGAGGCTTTAGCCAGCAGAGAGGGGATCAAGGCCTCGCAAATGACACCTGAACTCATCGGGGAGCAGGCTTTAAGCGGCAAGTCGGCGCTGTGCCGCCTGACCTTGGATATTTTTTGCACTATTTTAGGCACGGTGGCTTCTAACATGGCGCTGGTGCTTGGCGCGCGCAGTGGGGTGTATTTGTGTGGGGGGATCATCCCGCGCTTCATCGACTACTTCAAAACCTCCCCTTTTCGCGTGCGCTTTGAAGACAAGGGGCGCTTTGATTCGTATTTAGCCACCATCCCCGTGTATGTGGTGTTGGCAAAATATCCGGGCATCTATGGGGTGGGCATCGCCCTAGAAAACCACTTACGCAAAGAGAGCGCATGAAAACCTTGACACAACTGAGTGCCTTTCAAGCCCTGCAAGAACATTTTAAAATCTTAAAGGGGCAGCACATGAAAGACATGTTTCAAGCCGATCCCAAGCGCGCCACACGCTACTTTTTAAAAAATGGCCCCATTAGCCTAGACTACTCCAAAAACCGCATAGACGACACGACTTTAAAGCTCTTAAGGGATTTGGCTACAGAGTGTGGGCTGGCTGAAAAAATAAACGCCATGTTTAGCGGGAAGAAGATCAACAGCACCGAAGAGCGCGCCGCCTTGCACACCGCCTTGCGCTACCAAGGTCAAGAGCCCATTAAGGTCGATGGTGTGGATGTTTTGCCCCAAGTGCGCCAAGCCTTAGAGCGCATGGAAAAATTTAGCGACATGGTGCGCTGCGGGGAGTGGTTGGGCTACACGAATCAAGTCATCACCGATGTGGTGAATATCGGGATCGGTGGGTCGGACTTGGGGGCGCTGATGGTGTGTAAGGCACTGCGCCATTTTGCCAGCCCACGTTTAAATACATACTTCGTGTCGAATGTGGATGGGACACAGATACAAGGCGTGTTGGATAAAATCCACCCCGAAACCACGCTCTTTATCGTGGCTTCTAAAACTTTCTCCACGCAAGAAACCCTCACAAACGCTTTAAGCGCCCGCCAATGGTTTCTCGCCCACGCGCTCAATGAAGCCCACATCGCTAAACACTTTGTGGCGGTCTCCACGAATAAAGAGGCTGTGCAAGCCTTTGGGATCGACACCGAAAATATGTTTAGCTTTTGGAACTGGGTGGGGGGGCGTTATAGCTTGTGGTCGGCAATTGGGCTCTCGATCATGATTTATTTAGGCAAAGAAAATTTTAAAGATTTATTGTGCGGGGCGTATGAAATGGATGAGCACTTTAAAAACGCCCCTTTTGAGCGCAACATGCCCGTGATTTTAGCCTTGCTTGGCATTTGGTATATCAATCTCTTTGATGCGGGCAGCCACCTCATCGCCCCCTATGACCAATACCTACGCTACTTCCCCCGTTTTATCCAGCAATTAGACATGGAAAGCAATGGCAAGAGCACCACTTTAGAGGGGCAGGCTGTGGATTATGACACGGGGCCCATCATTTGGGGGGATTTAGGCATCAACGCCCAACATGCCTTCTTCCAGCTCTTACATCAGGGCACACACATCAGCCCAATCGACTTCATTGTGTCCTTAAGCAAGGAGGGGCATTTACCCGAACATCACGACATCTTAGTGAGCAACATGTTCGCCCAAGCCCAAGCCTTCATGGAGGGCAAGGACTATAACCAAGCCTACCAAGAGCTCATAGACATGGGCAAAAGCGCAGAAAAAGCCAAGAGTCTCGCGCACCACCGGGTGTTTTCAGGCAACCGACCCAGTAATGTGATCTTGCTAGACACCATTTGCCCCAAGAGTGTAGGCGCGCTCATCGCGCTTTATGAGCATAAAATCTTTGTACAAGGAGTGATTTGGAACATCAATAGTTTTGACCAATGGGGGGTGGAGCTGGGCAAAGAGTTGGCGGTGGGTGTTTTGGCACGCTTAAGGGGTGCCACGCCCACAAAGCCCCTAGACTCTTCTACCAAGCACTTGGTAGAGGTCTACACCGCATTTAATGAAGGAGTTTAATGCAAACCAAGAGCAACACTTTTGCGCTCGCAGCTCTCGCCGCTTTGTTTTTTGCGATGGGTTTTATCGCTGTTTTAAACGATGTGCTGATCCCACATCTAAAGAAGATTTTTGAGCTCAGCCACACAGAAGCTGTTTTAGTGCAATTTTGTTTCTTTGGGGCTTACTTCATCACGGGCGGGCTTTTTGGCAAGTTACTAGAGAAAATTGGCTATCCCGCCGGCGTGGTGGGGGGCTTTTTGCTTAGTGCCGTGGGCTGTATCCTCTTTTACCCCGCCGCCTCCACGGCGTCTTACCCCATTTTTTTAGGTGCGCTCTTTATTTTGGCAAGCGGGATCGTGTTGCTCCAAGCAGCGGGCAATCCTTTTGTTACACTTTTAGCCCCGGGTAAAGAGGCGAGTGCCTTAACTTTCGTGCAAGCTTTTAACTCACTAGGTGCCACTTTAGGCCCGCTCTTTGGGGCATACTTGATTGCTTCCAACACTAAGAAGGTCATTGACAGGGTTAAAGAGGCGCAGTCGGTGCAAATCCCCTATTTAATGATCGCCGGCGTGCTCATTGTTTTAGCCATTGTGGTGTATTTGTTGAAACTGCCCGATGTGCGCGCGAGAGCCGAGAAAATCAGCGAACATAACCACGATGGCAAGAAAAGTGCCTTAGAATACCGCCATTTTGTCTTTGGGGCGGGGGCAATTTTCTTTTATGTGGGTGGGGAAGTGTCTATTAGCTCGTTTTTGGTCCTCACAATGGAGGAAATCGCCCATATCCCTGAAAAGCTTGCCTCGCACAACCTCATCTACTATTGGGGTGGGGCGATGGTGGGCCGCTTCATCGGCAGCTTAGTCATACAAAAAATTGCCCCCAATACATGCCTAGCTTTCAACGCCAGCGTGAATATCCTCTTGCTCGCCATTGCTCTAGCCTTGCATAGCCCTATAAGCATTTACCTTTTGCTCGCCATTGGGTTGTTTAACTCGATCATGTTCCCTACAATCTTCTCTCTAGCCACAAAGGGGCTTGGCAGATTCACCAGCCAAGCCTCTGGGATCATTTGTATGGCGATTGTGGGCGGAGCGGTTGTGCCGCTCATTCAAGGCTACATCGCCGACATACATAACCTGGGGATTTTGATCTCTTACATGGTGCCTATGGCGTGCTATGTCTATATCTTGATCTTTGCAGTTTATTTCTACTCCGTGAGAGAACGCACACATTAAGTAAATATTTAAATAAAAGTGTTAGTCTGAGGCATGGATTTTTCCAAGAAAGGATTGAAAATGGACGCACAGCGAAGTGCTGAACTTGTCTTGCTACTAGACGCTTTGCAAAAGCAGTTGGGTCACTTGCAAACCGAATGCGAGGCCACTAAGGCACACCTAAACGCCCTTAGGGCACAATACGCCCAAAAGGCGCAAACTCCCCCCCCCCCCCCCCCCCAACACACAGCGTAGCCCTAAAAAAGAAGTGTTCTAAACTTTAGGGGTGCAGCACCGGCACAGCCGGCTTAAAAGGTTGCGTGCTTGGCGCACGCTTTGATAACAAAAAACACTTCCTATTAACCATTTTTTAAGAAAATCATACTAATAATACAAACATAGCACTAAAGGAATACTATGTTAAGATTTCTCCTTGCTTGTTTGTTAGCACTCCCCCTTTTTGCCGCTACACCTAAGGACACTTTAGTTATCGGCGTGGAGAACGAAACCGCCCGCATCAATCCCCTTTTTGACGAGGACCACGACAGCGCGCTAGATTTTGTCTTTAGCGGGCTGACCCGTTTTAGCCCTGACATGCAAATACAGCCCGACCTAGCCACAAGTTGGGAGGTGAGCCCCGATGGCTTAAGCTGGGTGTTTCATTTAAGAAAAGGGGTTTTATGGCACGATGGCAAGCCCTTTAGTGCTGAGGATGTGAAATTCACCCTAGAGCAGGCGCAAAACCCCAAGCTCAACGCCCCCGCTCGTGCGAACTTTAGCGAGATTAAAAGCGTGCAGGTGCTAGATCCCTACACCTTAAAAATCACCCTAAAAGCCCCCTTCCCCCCCATCTTAGATGTGCTGAGTGTGGGCATTTTGCCTAAGCATCTATTAGTGGGTAAGGATTTGAACACGGATCGCTTCAACCAACACCCCATCGGCACGGGGCCCTTTAAATTCGTGCGCTGGCAAAGGGGGGCGTATATCAGCTTTGTGGCGAATGACAAATTTTATAGAGGCGCGCCCAAGTCTAAAAAGGCGGTGTTAAAGATTGTCCCCGATTTCAATGTCCGCACCTATGAGATCAAAAGCGGGGCGATCGATGTCGCCCTAGTTGAGCCCAATTTAAGCAAGAGCCTAGAGCGCGACCTGCACATTAAGATTTTAGACTGCAAGAGCGCAGACTATCGGGCATTGATGTTTAACTTCAACAACCCCCTTTTAAAATCCCTAGCCGTGAGAGAGGCGATCAACTACGCCATTGACCGCCCTCTCATCGCCCAAAAAATCCTACACGGCTATGGCTTTGTCGCCAACAACCCCATACAAGCAAGCTGGGCGAACGATCCGCACGCACAAGGCTACCCCTACGACCCCGCCAAGGCGAAAGAAGTTTTAGAAAAAGACGGCTGGGTGCTCAAAGACAAGGTTTTTTACAAAAACGGCAAGCCTTTAGCCTTTGACATTTACGCCTTCAACACCGATCCGCTAAGGGTTACGCTGGCTAATATTTTACAAAGCGAGCTGGCGCAAGTGGGGATCAAAGCGAGCGCGATCGCTAAAAACCATGGGGCGTTTGAGATCAGCAAGGTGGATAGTTTTATCATCGGCTGGGGTTCGCCCTTAGATCCGGATCTACAAACCTACCGCATTTTTGGCTCAAATATGGAGTGGAATTACAACCACTACAGCGACAAGACGGTGGATAGTGCCCTTCAAAAAGCCCGCACCGCTAAAAATAAGGATATGCGTAAATTATGGTACGCCAAATTCATACAAGAACTACACAACAACCCGCCCTTTGCTTTCTTGGTGTATCTGCGCTACCCCCTAGCCTACCGCTCCAATATCCACGGCATCAAGCCTACGATTCTAGGCCACCACGGGGCGCGTTTTACTTATGATGTCGCTGAGTGGAGCAAAGATTAGTGCCTTTTGCGCTTAAAAAGATTTTGGGGGCACTCTTGCTCTTGCTGGTCTTTAGCTTTGTGGTCTTTGTGGCTTTGGATTTATCAAGTGGGAGCGTGCTTTCAGGCATTTATGGGGACAGCGTGCAGAGTGCAAACCCCCTTCTTAAAGCCCGTTTGCTAGAGAATTTGGGCTTAGATCGCCCGCTTTTGGTGCGCTATTTGGAGTGGCTGGGGCGCATTTTAAGGGGGGATTTGGGGGTGAGTTTAGCAAGTGGGGAGCGCGTCATAGATATTTTAAAAGAAGGCTTGCCTTATACACTGGTGCTGGGTTTAACAAGCTTTGCTCTTAGCTTTATTTTTGCGTTGGTACTAGGCACAATAGGGGCGTATTTTAAGGACTCGTGGCTGGATAAGACCATCATTTACACCACTCTGGGCTTTTTTAGTGTGCCGAGTTTTTGGCTGGGACTGGTGGCGATCATGCTTTTTAGCGTGCTACTAGGCTGGCTGCCTAGTTCAGGGGTGGGCGAGATTGGCGCAACGCCAAACTTTAGCGATTTAGCCCGCCACATGCTCTTGCCCGTGTGTGTACTAACCTTGTCGCATTTAGCCATTTACACCCGCCTTGTGCGCTCCGTGGTACTAGACACCTTGCAAGAGCCCTTTGTGTTGAGCTATCAAGCGTGGGGTGTGAGTGCTCTTAAACGCTTTTACTTGGTGTTGCGTTTTTGCTTTCTACCCATTGTGGGGTATTTTGCCTCTAATGCGGGGGCGATTGTGGGGGGGACTTATGTCGTGGAGAGCGTGTTTTCTATCGGCGGGATCGGCCAAAGCACTATCAACGCCCTGCTGCATAAAGACTACCCCCTAGCCTTGAGTATCATTATGCTCAGCGCCTTTTTTGTGGTGGGGCTGAATGTGGTTGTAGAGCTTTTAGCTAGGTGGCTTAATCCCAAATGGTGAAGTTTGCGCTGGTGTTGGGGGGCTTTTTCTTGATCTTTTGCCTGCCCCTTTTTGCCCCCTTTGCACCTAATGAAGTGCATTTAGAGGCCCTCAAACTGCCCCCAAGTGCCATGCATTGGCTAGGCACAGATTTTTTAGGCAGGGATGAGTTTTCAAGGCTCTTGGTGGGCTTAAGAAACTCGGTCTTTGTGGGGCTTGTGAGTGGGCTGTTAGCACTTGCCATAAGTTTAGCTTTTGCCTTTGGGGTGTTGTTTGCGCCCAAGTGGGGACGCTCTAGCTTGCTAGGCTTTTTAGATGGCTTTTTAGCCCTGCCCAATTTATTGTTGATTTTGCTTTTTAGTGCGTTTAGCCAACGGGGGTTGGGGCTTTTGGGACTAGGCGGGCTACTATCGCTGTTTTTATGGCCACAAATGGCAAAGGTGTTCGCCGATCGCTTTAGAGAAATTGCCACAAGGGAGTTTGTCGCCAATGAGCGCGCACTTGGGGCGAGCAATTTAGAAATCGCCTTTTATGAGATCTTGCCTCTAGCTAAAAACAGCGTGTTTGTGCTCTTGGCCAACACTTGCGCGCATGCCATCAGCGCTGAAGCCCTGCTTAGCTTCTTTGGGCTAGGGCTTAAAGTGGGCGAGGCAAGCCTTGGCAACATGCTAAACGAGGCAACGCAGGCGATTTTTACGGGGGTGTGGTGGCTGGTGCTCATACCCGGGGTGGCGGTGTTTGTGGTGGTCTTTGCTTTGGCGTGGGCAGGGGAGCGCTCGCGTGCTTAGCGTGCAGGATTTGGGCGTGCTTAGCCCTAGTGGGGCGGTTTTACAAAATATCAGCTTTAGCACCACAAGGCATTTAGCCATTTTGGGCGTGAGCGGGAGCGGGAAGAGCACGCTGGCTAAGGCGTTTTGTGGGTTGTTGCCGCCTACTTTTAAGATGCATTATGGCGCACTCACTTTAAGCGCACAGGCGGGCTATGTGTTTCAAGACTGCATTGCCTGCTTTTACCCCTACCTTAAAATCAAGGACACCTTTGCCATGGTGTTAAAAGAACGCGCAAACCAAGCCAAGGATTTGTTGACAAGTTTAAATGTCCCCTTAAAGGCGTGGAGCTCTTACCCCTATGAGCTTAGCCGTGGGATGGCAAGTCGGGTGCAAATCGCGCTGAATTTAGCCCTAAAGAAAGAGATTTTATTTTTAGATGAGGTTACGAGCTCTTTAGATAGAGAAAACACGCAAGGCGTGGTGGATTTGCTTTTGAGTCTGCCCGTGCAAAGGGTCGTCATCACACATGATGAGGAAGTGGCACTGAAGCTCTGCGATGAGGTGCTGGTGCTTGATGGCGGGCGGGGGATGTATTTTGGAGAAATGGGGGGGTATTTATGCTCTTAGAGGTGCTGGAGTTGTCTAAGTCCTATGGGACGCAAAAGGTGCTAGAGAGGGTGAGCTTTGGCTTAAAGAGGGGGGAATTGGTGGCGTTGATGGGGCCTAGTGGATGTGGTAAAAGCACGCTGGCTAAGTGCATTGCCCGCCTAGAGCCTTTTAGCGGTGGGCAGGTCTTATACGAGCAGCAAGACATTTTACAAATGGAGCAAAAACCCTTTAGGCAGGCGTTGCAATATGTTTTTCAAGACCAATTAAATGCCCTAAACCCCGCTAAAAAGGTGCGGGATTTATTAGGCAGCGTGTGTCGGCGTTTTCAAACCCACGCCTTGTTAAACGAGGCTTTGGAGTTTGCGAAACTCAGCCCCAAGCTTTTAGGGCGTTATCCAAGGGAGCTTAGCGGAGGGGAGAGACAAAGACTTGGCATTGCGCGGGCGATGCTGGTTTGCCCTGAGATTTTATTATTAGATGAAACCACAAGTGCGCTAGATAAAAAACTCAAACATGAAGTCATGCAAGTGGCACGCACCTACCAACAAGAGAAGCAAACCACGATTCTTTTCATCACCCACGACCAAGCTTTAGCTAAGGAATATTGTGAAAGAGTGATGCAACTTAAAGGGGGACATTTGCTTTAGCCATTAAAGCTAAAAATCGTGTATTTTTGAGTCAGCTCAGCGTTTATTCTAACTTTTAAAATAATTCTTATCTTTTGAAAAGGTCTTTTTACATCGTATCCCCGCTTGTTTTGTGTGTGGGGGCAGAACCTATTACAGAGAGCTCAATAGAAGAGAGCAAGCCATAAAAAAAGATTTAGAGAATATCCTTAATAAGCACAGCCAAGCAGTGCAATCTATCAGCAATCAAGCTTGCACCATTATCTTAGGGGCTGTAGAAAGTATTAAGAATGAGATTACCAATCTTGCCACAGAGTTTAAGAGCAGTGCAGAGTATGGGGAAGAACTCAATCAGGCTAAAAGACAGATAGAAAACTTAGAAAAAAATAAAGAGCGTTTGCAAGATGAAGTCGCTAAACTGAAACAAGAGCAAGAAACCAATCAACAAGAGGTAGAAAGGGCAAGGCTGATAATAAGGCTAATAATGAAGCTTTTAAACAACAAGGCATCGAAAATCAAAGTCTTAAAAGCGACTTAAATACAGCCAAAACAGAGTTGCAAACCATAAAAGCCACACTACAGACCACATAGAAAGATTTAAAGACCACAAAGGTAGATCTTGAGGGCACAAAGAGAGAATTAAAATCCACACAAAACACATTAGAAGTTTTACAGCAACAAGGCATAGAGTCCCAAGCTACACCTATCCTAGATCATCCAAAGACAACGGACACAGAGAAACCTGAACCCTCAACAGGGCGTGGGTCTAAGATTAGAGATGGATTTGTCAAAATCAAGGATTTGAACGGAAGTATTGGTCTATCTTTAGCAAAGTTTTGCCTTTCCAATTAGCCTTATAGGTTAGCAGACTAATGAGCCTAGACCAACTTGCATTGACAATACTCTTAGCTAGTTTGTGGTTTTTGGCCAACTTAGAGAAAAATCGATCAAAGGCTGTTGTCAGTTGTCTTAATACCATTTGCAAGCTTTGAGAGTTGCATTCGCCTAGATAGGCGTAAGGCTCTTGCTTTTTAAGGGTGATGAGCACCTTTTGCATGCTAAAGTAATTTTCTCTAGTGACTTGTGCGTATTGCTTTTGGCGGTATTCTAAAAAGTAGTTATAGACCACCCTAGCACAGCCAAAGTACTTGTGTATCAAGGTTTTTTGTGCAGTGGTAGGATAAATTCTAAACTTCATTGTTCGAAGCAATCGGCTACACCTTAATTATAAGGCTATTTATCCACCAACAGGAGCAAACACAATCTAAAAGCCCATTTGATTTTAGCTGACGTAGATACAGAAAAAAGTTACTCGTAGGCGATGTGGCTATTTTTATAAAGTCTGTGTTTGATGAGATAGAGGAAAGTTCAGATTTTGCCATCATAGCAATGGAAGCAGATAAAGATTATCTACACCTGATGACTGAGACATACCCCTAGAGTGTCTATCAGTTCCATCATCTTGCGCATCAAGCAGATTACCACTTATAGGGTTTGGAGAGAACCAAGATTTATCCCGTTCTTGCGCAAGCATTTTTGGAAAGAACAAAAGTTTTGGACAGATGGATTTTTTGCCTGTTCCATAGGAGAGGCTAACCCAGAAACCATTAAAAAGAAACCATCAAAAGATATTATAGAAAATCAAGGATGAGTGGCATTCATCCTACCCGCTAAAGACGAGTGGGATTTCTGCTAAAAGATGTTAACTTGTCAATTAAAAATTATCTGCACAAACAAATCGAATCCACAAAAGATGCTGAGTGGGAAGAAAAAGATATTTACAACAAGCTCTTTACATTTTTGACAGCTATCTTAAATGAAACAGGAGCGCCTTTTTTGATGTGCTGCCAAGTAGAGAAAATGCAAAAACTAATGTGTTTTTTAAACTTGATTTTATAGACACGACAAGAACCACACCAAAGATCAATGTCAAAGTAAGTAAGGGCAAAGACCTATTTGGTGATCTCAAAAATGTTTTGAAACAAGCTTCCAATGAGTTTAGCGAAGAGCTTTTAAAAGCCTTTTGATTTATAATATGCTTGCTAATCTCTATAAAGGCAATGATTTGCAAGAATGGGACATATGTACCATCAAAGTGTTTGCAAAAAATCAAAAACATTGCATTTGGCATGATTGATCTAATGGGGGTTTGAAAATGAGCTTAAAGCTCTTTGACTCGAGCCAAAATTTGCCAAGAATACGCATATGTCTTTACCTTAAGACTGCATCAAGAACACCCGTATTTTAGAATCCTTGCTACAAGACAAGGGCATCAACGCACAAATTCAAGAGTGGCAAGATCTACAGCTCATCGATCAAAGTTTCAGTTTGGATACCCTTTTAACCGAGCAAAAGTATCGATTTTTGCCCTTTGATACACAACACTTTAGTTTAGAAACTAAATACAAACTTTTAAACTCCTTTGGTGATTTAGAATCGGTGCTGAATAACGAATTTATCAAGGCAGACAACTTCCGAGCTCTCAATACTTTAAAAGACAAATACAAAACTTCAAACACAGAAGGACGGCGTTTGGCGTATCTTGGTGCCGTTTTAGAGGATGGCGACATGGCAGAACTCAAAGATGCTTTAGCAGTCATTGCTAAGTCTAAGGGCATCGACTTGCCCCCTTTTGAGGGGGATACCCCTAAGTTTGCAAGAGTTTAAAAGAAATTGGGTTTGCAGTCTTTAGAGATGCCAAAATGCCAAACCGCTCAAACCCTATAAAACTTAAACCCTATAATAACGAAAGATTGCGCGGGGTGTTGAGTGGGTGTAATACCAAAAAGCCCTCAAATCCCCAAGAAAGAGCTCCATGTAGTGAGAATTTGATGTTTAGTTGAGAGTATCTATTACCATGGGATGATTAGCCTTTTGGGAGAGTAAAGAAACTGATTAAATAGAACAATTTGTCTTTGGAGAGTAAGCAAAGAGAGGTGATCAACCACACATGGTGTTTAAAGCGTTTTTAAAGGGTCATAGAGCGAAAAGTTAGGGGTCAGGAGGAACTATGTTTGGGAGTTAAAAGCGGTTTGGGGGTAAGAGCATAATTTCCAAAATAAGCACTAACGCTTGTTGAGTAGAAGAGAAGGTTTGTGATCAAATGTTTTGAATGGCCAGTAAGTTATTTTGCTATCTCAAAGAACTAACTTTTAGCTTCTGCTATGGATTCTCTAACTTTGAAAGTCAAGGTAGTGCTCTAACAAGCTTAGCTCTCGTGCCCTATTGTATCTACTTTTAGTGTGCGTGATAACTATGACTAGGGCAATATTTTACTTTTTATTTACCATGTTTGTGCCACAATCCAGGGGAGATTTTCGGGTATTAGTCTACCTAACCATTAGAGTTTAGGGTGTGGTTTGTCCCAATGGATAGGGTTGAGATGCAAAGACAAGATAAGCGACACAAATATCATCCTAGATTCTTGCTCGCTTTGTTCTCAGTTAGTGCCTTTGTTGCGACAGCCCAAGCTGGTGAGTGGTTTTTTGGAGGCGGCTTGGTCTTAGGTGCGCAATCTAGTTCAGTAACCACGCAAAAGCAAACCCCCACAGCCCAAACTATCGTTAGTCCCAATCTTAAAGCGGTTACCGCCTATGATAAGCAACAGCTAGCCATTATCCAGCAACTCGAGGGCGACTATCAACAAGCTCGAGCCAATGCACTTACACAAGAACAGCAAATGCTCTCTCAGCTAAAAGAACAAATCACACAAGAGAGACAACTCTTGCAGGACTTAGCCAACGTTGGTCAGCCACTAAGAATTGATAGTAAGAGTAAACCTGATAATCCAATTATAGGTAAAATAAACCCCAACATCATCACTGCAATTGCAATCCCTGCCAACTACCAAGAGAACGACCAACAACTATTATCAAACTTCCAAAACACCATCAACCAACTCTTATCTCAACAAAAAGAGAGCGGGGCCAATACTGATAGCCCTCTAGCTCAAGAACTCCAAAAAGCCCAACAGATCCTTAAGAATTACAAGCAACAACTCAAAAACTACAATGATGTGGCAAAAAACTACAATGACCAAATCACGCGTTATTGGAACAATGCTAAGGCACAATGGGAAAACTACGATAAGGAATATAGACAAAAGGAACTAGATGATTTAGGATCCTTTTTAGGCAATGTCTACTACTCTAAGGTTGTTGGTGGTTACCCTATACCCTTGGTAAAGCAGGAACTAGAAATGGCTTTGCACTTTTTCTTCCCACAAAATGAAATTTCTACTCTTATAAAGTGTTTGTTGCCTGATTTTGAAACAAATAAAACAGACAGTGTCTCTAGCAATGGGATTATTGATTTTCACCTCCAAACCAAAACACCCTATGGCACAATCTCGGCATTGGTGCAAGTTTCTCGCAACAATGGCACTATTGTTCCTATCAAGGTAAGCTACAATGGCACGCTAGAGCCAAATGTAGTGACGACTGGCACTTTCCCGCAGCCTAATATACCTTCACCCAAAATCAGTCCCCCCACATTTTCTCCTAACCCCTCCACCCTCCCCAATGCCTCTAGTATCCATCAACTCATCAGGGACACCCAGCAAGCCCAAGCACAGATAAAAAACGCCACTAGTCAAACCCAAGCCCAGCTGCAAGCTGCCTATAACAAAGACCGCTCCGCTCTTGAAAAATCTCTCATTGCTCTGCCCAAAGACACAACTATCCACACCATGCTAACTTCTCAGGAGCGAGAATTAAGGCACGCCACAAACTTAGGCTTTGATTTGGTTGTAGGCTATGCCGTTCACACCCAAAACAATATTCTAGGCTTTCGTGTTTATGGAATGGTCAGCAACGCTTACAATGTAAGAAACAGCGTGCCACAGCAAGAACTATTTTCTAGAGCTTCCGTAGGTTTAGGGGCAAATGTTACCCTCAATTTCATTAGCAACACCACACCCGGTCATCTCTTTGGTTTTGGGGTATTTGCTGGAGCTGCTGGAATGGAGAATAATTACATACAAGGGCAACTCTTTGCCCACGACTTTAACCTCAATGCTGTGGGTGGGATAGAATTTCGTTTTAATAGCGATGGATTTCAAATCGGTGTTCGTGTCCCTGTCTTTGATCGCATCCTACACCTTACAGATGATGTGATGATCACAAACAGCTATAAAGATCCTTCATGCTTTGCTAACTACATCCATTACTTTTGAACATGCCAAAACAGCTTTTAAAAATCTTAGGTTGAAATGGCTAAAAACAAGATTGTGGCGATATGATTTTTTGGGTTTTATGGCAAACACGAGGTTTTTAGCCATTTTTCAAAAATGTTTGTATTCTGTATTTCCATGCGTGTATTTTAACGCAAAGACACCCATTAGTCCTTTGACAATTTAGAAAAAGTAAATGACAATTTTAATAGCTTGTTGCATAACTTTGGGTGCTCCGTGCAGTCTATGGCTCGTTTGCCCCGTTCGAGTTTACTCAAATCCACAGAGTTTGTTTTTTGCTTGTATAACACACTTACCCCTAGAGCTCTTGAAATTAAATGAGAGCAATTTATGGCACCAATAGTGTTAGAGCCAGAATTGGAGAAATAAACTTTAGACTTCATTACTAAAATAAATAGGATAGATCCCAATCAAGCTAGCACAATCTTATACGACATGGATAGCGTTGTCCGTGCAATAAGCCAAACCCAAGAAGCCAAGAGTGGAAAAAAGATTAGGTGAATGAAGCTAGCAAGCATAATAAGTATATTTTTTATAAATTCCACCACACAATAAACTCAAAACGATTTCTTTCTCTCTAAAAGCTGATTAGAAAGTGCCTTAGGAATGTGATAATCCAAAATAAGCTTTCTGAGAGCATCCGTATAAGTTGACACATTAGAGGGGTTGAGTTGGTATTTTTTACTAGCTATGGCCTCTAGGACAACATCGCTATAACCAAAATCAAAATGTGTAGGATCGTTATAGGCATTGAGATTACTTACCATAGGCATTGTCCTTAAATCATGGAGTTCGACATTAGGGTAATTCAAAAGCCGCAAACTAACAGCTTGGGGGGTTTGTAAGAACATCTCTTCTAAGGAATCTTTAAAGGGTGTATTCTTAGCCTTGTAGACATAGTAATACAAGACACTATGGGGCACATAGTAAAAAATAAAATGGGTTTTAGGGTGGCTTTTAATAAGGCTTTCTAGATGTTTTTGGGTTTCTTGAAGCACAACTTGCCTGGAGAATAGAATTTGTTGTGTCCATGAAGAAGGTTTAGAAAAGTTAAGGTAATCAGAGATCACATTCTTCAGATCAGCTTTTCCAGGTTTGCAATAAGGAGCAAACATCGTATTGTAGTGGCTACAAGGACCACGACGATCCTTGTGATCCCTTATGGAATGCCAATAAAAAAGGGATTTTTCTGAGACTCTGGAACTAAAAAGATAAGTAAGGAGTTGGGTAGATCGATTGTCGGTTCTGTAGAGATAATCAGGGAAAGAAAAGGAAATGTTACCTACCATCTCAAGATCAGCTTGGTTGTAATTAGGCATTAAAGCTAGAGGATTAATCGCATAGACAACCGTTTTAATGTTCTTGTGTACGGCAAAGGCCAGGCGCAAAGCGCGGTAAAGATCATAACTTGTCTCTCCTGCCATGACAAATTTAAGTGGTTTCTTTAGATGCAAAATTGAAGAAAGCAAATCTATACTAAACTTCTCTTCTGTGCTCGATCCAGTTAAGATGCTGTCATAATCATAAGTCCTAGCCATACCTGCAATGAGCATGCGCTCATCGCCTCCTGTGAAATCCACTCCATACATGGTCGCTTTCCTAAATTGCTGAAAAGGATCCATAATATAGTTAAAGAGCATAACAGACCCAAAACCAAGCAACATAAACCCAAACACTGCCCAAAGATATGTTTTAGCCGACACGATTTATCCTAAAAGTTAAAGTAAATGAATTCAGACACGCGGTTGACATAAACCAGCACATAATACCCAATAAAAGAAATTGTGGCATAGGTCCAGCCTAAACGCCATAAAGAGGGCTTAAAACTTTCTAAAACTTGGCAACTATTTTTAAAACAAAAGGTGATCACAAGAGCTAAAACAGCTGCAGTTCCAATAAAAAGCTTGCTAGTGTGATCTAGCTCTCCGCTAAAGAAATAATTTTTAAATCCACTCATGCAAAACATCGCCTTAAGCACTTTAAGCGCGTCCCCCCAGTCTTTTGCTCTAAAAAACACTTCTGTAATGTTCACATAGTTAAAAGTGATAAACCACCCTAACCACACGGGGAGGGGTTTAAGCTTGTATTTTTTGCGCACTTTCTTAGACCAGTAGTGATTGACCACCACGCCTAGCCCATGCAAAAATCCAAAGAAAACAAACATCCAGCTCGCCCCATGCCAAAGCCCGGCGATCAAAAAAGCGATGAAAATAGCTAGCATTGAGGTGTGGAAAGTGATTTGAGAAAACATGCGCGCCACAGACACATATAAATAATCAAAAATGAAACGGCTTAAGGTCATGTGCCAGCGTTGCCAATATTCTACCATGCTCGTGGCTTTATAAGGGCTATTGAAGTTTTGAGGCAGGCGGATATTAAAGAGTAAAGCTGCCCCGATTGCCATGTCTGTATACCCGCTAAAGTCAAAGTAGAGTTGGAAAGTGTAGGCTAAAGAAGTCATCCACCCCTCTAAAGCAGAGAGCACCTTAGAGGTGTCAAAACCCATTGTGGCGATTTTCGCCAAGCTGTCAGCGATCACCACCTTTTTAAAAAGCCCGATGGCAAAGATAAAAATCCCGCTAGCAATGTTGTCTAAAGAGATGCGCTTATTGCCATCTTTAGCAAATTGGGGCATCATCTCTTGGTGGTGGACGATGGGACCCGCGATGAGCTGAGGGAAGAAGGTTACGAACAAGGTATAGTCTAAGAAATTAGAAAAGCCAGCTTGGGGTTTTTTCTCTGTTTCGATTTTGGCATAACTGTCGAGCAAAAAGGTGAGTTGTTGCAAGGTGAAAAAGCTAATGGCTAAAGGCAACGCTAAATGCAAGAGATTTACAGAGGTGCTAAAGAGCGCGTTGAAGTTGCTAAGAAAGAAGTCGGCGTATTTGAAATAGCCCAGCAAAGCCACATTGGCGATGATCCCACAAACAAGCCACGCTTTAGCCTGCTTAGGGCGCACCCACATCGCTTGCACAATGGCGTAGTTAAAAATAATGGAAATTAAAATGAGGGGGAGGTATTTGACATTCCAATAGGCGTAAAAAAACAAGCTCGCCCCCACTAAAAACGCCTTCGCCCCCAAAGCACTCCAACGGCTTAAAACAAAATAGCCTAAAAAGCTCAAAGGCAAAAACATAAAAATAAACTCTACAGAATTAAAAAGCATAAAAACCTTTCTGTTAAAATCCCAACCCGCCCGTGATGGGGATGTTTAGCCCTGTCATGTAATCGCTCCCACTAGAGAGCAAAAAGAGCAACATGGGCACAATGTCCTTGGGAGTGGCGTTGCGCTTTAGAGGGTGGTTTTCAGCTGCCACCTGCACGATTTTAGGGTCGATGCTTTCTAAAAACTTGGTTTCGATCATGGAGGGAGAAAGGCAGTTGATTTGGATATTGTGCTCCTTGTAATCGCTTGCCATAGAACGCATGAGCCCTAACAAGGCATATTTCATCGTGGTATAAACGCTGGTGTGTTTGGGGGGGATGTTGCACACAAAACTTGAGAGCATTGCCACCACCTTACCCCCCTGTTTTTGGCGCGCAAGGGGGGGTAAAAAGGCCTGCAACATCAAAAAGAAGCTTTGCACACTGGCGCTAAAGTCGTGTTGCAAGGCTTGGGGGGAGATGTCTTTAAGACGGGTGTAGGCATACTTGGGGTGGGCTAGATGCACGATCTTATTAGGCGTGGGGTGGTTAGCCTTAATGTTTTCAATCAAGGCTTGCACTTCTTGCAAAGAGCTTAAATCCGCCTTGAGGGGGTGTAAATTAGGCTTGTTGGGCAGGGGGCTTTTGTGGCTGTGGGCTAAAATAATGGCTTCTCTTGGCAATGCCTCCAAAAGGGCTAGCCCCAAATCCGAGGAAGCCCCTAAGATTAAATAGGTATCTTTCATTCTAAGACCTTGGCTAAAATGTCTGCAGTGCTCACTAAAAAGGGTTCATCATTGATATTCTCAATGCGCGCTTTTAAACTTGCCACTTGGAAAGCCTCATTCAAATGCACAATGCGCCCGCTCACCTGCAAGCAATCCCCCACATACACGGGTTTTTAAAGCGTAGGTCATAACTTAAAGACATGGCATATTCCCCGGGCAAGTGCTTACCCACTAGCCTAGAATAAAACATGCCCAGTGCCGCCCCGTGCAAGAGCACCCCCTTAAAACCCTTTGAAAGCATGTAATCCGTGTTGGCGTGCAAATGGCTATCATCGCCGCTTAGGACCCTGAATTTTTCCAACATTTCTGCAGTCACCACAACGCTAAACCCGCCACACATGCCCACACGCAATTCTTGAAACTTATACGCATGCTTTAGACCAACAGCCCCACCTGTAATTTGGCGCGGCTCACACATAGCTCCCCCCCCCCCCCCCGATGAGGGCATCAATGCCTGCGCTGATCTCGATCGTTTTAAAGCTTGCATTGCAATGGGTGATCTTGCCCCAAACGCGCAAATCTGCAGGGGCGTAAAGAGGGTTTTTAAACGCCACTTTGATCCCCTGAAAGAGGGCGTATTTACCGGGCAAATGCATCCCCACCAAAGCCGAGTAATATGCGCTGTGTAACATCCCATGCACCACGCAATCTTTAAAGCCTTTTTCTTTGGCATAAGTAGGGTCTGTGTGTAGGGGATTGTGATCGCCACTCAGTGCGCTAAACTCTTGCAGGTTTTGTGGGTTTAAGGTGAGGTTAAAACTTTCTTCCAAGCCCTCAAAGAGGTCGGCAAAGCAGTAGGTTTTAAGCATGCTCAAGTTTGCGTTCAATCAAGGCAACCATTTCGCCCACATTTTTAAGCCCTTGCAATTCGCTTAAGTGGAACTTGATTTTAAAATGTTTCTCAATGGCACTGATCAAACTAATATGATTTAGGCTATCCCAATCCTCAATGTCGTTAGCGTTGGTGCTCTCATTGATGACTAAACTCGAATCGTCAAAAATATCTCTAAAAACCTCTTGTAATTGGCTAAAAATCTGTGTTGTTTCCATCATTTACCTTTATATAGTGGGGTTTGTCTGTGTGTTTCTCTAAATCCAAACTAAAAACGCTCCCGCCCTCGCTTTGGCTCTCTAAAGCGAAACCAAAGCTGGCATAAAGCTGGGCGACCATCGCATTTTTAGGCGTGGGGTGGTAGTAACCCTTGAGGGTTTGCACGCCTAGCTTTCCAGCCTTTTTGACTAAGGCATTGAGCATGGCAAATTCTAGATCGCGCTTAAGAACCCGACAACTCATCAGCCAAATTTCTAAATGGCAAATCTCCCCCTCAATGCGCCCCACGCTGATCGCCACGATGCCATTGTCCCCGAATTTATCCACAAGCTGTCCATAAAGCGTGATATAAGCCGGACTTTGCGCCCACTCTTGCACTTGCGCTAGGGTACATCTCTTTGTGGTGCAGTTAAATTGGTTGGTCTTGTTGATGAGTTGGGTTAAGCGTTCAAAGGCATTGGGGTGGAAGGGGGCGATCAGGGCGCGCATTTCTAAGCTTTGTAAAAACTCGGCATAAGATCCAAATTGTTGCTGTGCACTTTGGCGCTGGGCATTAGCTTGGTATTGGGCAGCGCGGGCTAAATCCTCTTGGCTTAAAGAAATGGGCTCAAAATACCCCGCTTTATCTAGCCTCGTAATGTATTCCTCGGGTTGCCCTATATCTGGCACAGCCACGCTAGGTAATTGTGCAGAAACTAAAGCCCGCTCTGCCGGGTTGTCATCCACAAAGACGAAACTATCCAAGCCCAAATTCAATTCTTTAGCGATCTCTACAATGTTGCGATCTTTGGGCTCAAAATTGGCCTTAATGCACGCAAAATCCGCAGGCTTTAAAAGCATGTTTTCATGGGATAAAGCTAAAAGCGCGTTTTCATGCGTGTTCTTAGAACAAATGGCGAGCAACACCCCCCGCTCTTTGAGTTCTAAAATGTAGCGCTGAAAAGTGGTGTAACTCTCTGCTAGAGCGCTCTCACTCCCAATCACCAAGCCGGCCAAGCCATCATCGGCGATCACCCCGCCGTATAAGGTGTTGTCCATGTCTAGGATCAAAACTTTTTTAGAAAGCCCAAAGAGGGCGCAAAGAATTTTAGAGAGATTAAAAGCCACACAAGCCAGGCCTTCATAACTCATGGCGTATTTGGCGCGGTAGTATAAGTTAGAATCAAACCACTTAGACAGCCCCGCTTGAGCGGACAGATACAGCAAATCTTGTATATACACAGAGGGGTGTTCTTTGACAAGAGCTACAAGGGCAGTATTTAAGGTGTTGATGAAGTGGGTTTTACCACTCAAGGCATCTAAATTACCCAATGAACGGTGCTGGGGCAAGTCAAAATTATTGACAATGACCGCGCAAGAATAGCGGGTTTTTAAAGAGATGAGCATGATCTCTAATTTGCCCATTTCTTGTTGGACAAGTTTGGCGATCTCTTCTGCTGAGGCGTTGAGCTCAGGAAAACGCTCAATGTTGAGGCTGGAAGTGTGTAGGTAGATGAGATCGGGAGCAAAGTCCCTTAAAGCGGGGTTTTCAAACGCACTTTCCTCGTAGTAGCGGTTGTAATCGCTCTCATAAAAGCTAGGCACAATCCCCGCCTTTAAAAGGCAGACCTCTAAAAGGTCTTTAAGTTCAGCGGTGCTTGAGCCCCCCAGGAGGGCTATTTTCTTAGGAGTTCCCCCCCCCCCCCCCCCAGTTAATAACTCTCTTTTGAGGCGTTTTTTATGGCGTAAAAAATAAGAAACATCTTGCATAACATAGCCCTAGGCAAAAACAGGTCAAAGATAAAGTGCGATTATAGCAGAAAATTTAAGCTTCTGTGTCAAACCAGTTCGTAACAGCTACGAGTGTTGCTTTAGTTGTGTGCACAGACAATTACCAAAATCAACAGCGACATGGAGTTGTGTATGGATTATAAGGGAGTGCGAGTAGCATAAAAAATAAATATATACAAAAGACTCATACATAGAATGGGCTTTTTTGTGTATTTGTTCCTTGTAAAACAAACTAACCAATGCTTTTATTCTGCATTAAATCACTATACTATCCTGCAACCATTTTACTCTCCATATGAACAACCTATCAATACATCATCACCTCTTCATCATAAAAACTCTAAAGTGTATCATTGAGGACATGTTTTCTCAATTTTTAAATGTAAAATTAATGACACAAACATGCTCAATAAACTTGCGCTGTGTCCTACCATATAGTAGTGGTAGGTGGTAAGAAATTTAGCCACCTGTCTATGATAGGACGCTCACAAGTTCACTTGGATAATTCACTTGGAGAATTTGCCACTCAAACGCCACGGGGGCTAAATGTATTATTTAAATTTAAAATATTCTAAGATTTTTGAGACAGTGTACATAAATGTATATGTTTTAGATCACAAAGCGATTGTAGGGTTTTCTGTAAAGGAAGGTTTAGGTATATTTGGTTATTTGGGTGGTGAAAATTTATTCACTCTTGCATTGTTTTGTGCAGTCTATGTAGCGTCTTTTTATCGCTAGTGGTGCTTTGGTTAGCGTGTTGCGAGGTGTTTCTACACCCTTGGCTCGCTCCATATGCTTCTTAAACCAACTTTTAAAGTGCTTGGCATTATCCAAGATGAAAGAGTTAGAATCTTGTAGATCTTATCTATGTCTTGAATATCTACCCTAATCTTTCCATCCTCAGTAAAATAGATGTCTTGAATCTTGGGAACAGCAGGCGCACCATTATTGCCCATATAGATGTCTCTGCCTAGAAAAGTTTTGAAACCATTCTTGCCTTTTTACATCTCTACCTTGACTTCTGTGGGTTGTGGTGCTTGGTTGGTTTGTTGTGTCTGTTGTGCTTGTAAATCCACAATTTGATAACCTCCTTTGCGCAAGAGATGACAGACTGGAAACTTAGAGTATTTGTTGCAAGTTCAGGTGCATTAAACTCTTTTAGTTTATCCATTCAGTCGCTTAAATATTTGAATTTACTTTTATACCCCCTTAGCACCCCGTAGTAGGTGTTTTTGCGTTAAAATAGGGTATGAAAATACAAACATCGAGCGAATTTAAAAAGTGGCTAAAAACCTCAAAGATTTAAACGGAAAAGGTGTACTTACACGCCGCATACAGAGCTTAAAAAAGAGCGGACACTTTGGTGATCATAAATACATTACGGGTTAAATCTTTGAAATGCGTATCCACACGGGTGCAAGTTACCGCTTGTATATGGATAAATGGGGCGATGTGTTGGTGATCTTGCTGTGGCGCACCGTACAGTGGCGCGCTTAAGGCGACAAAAGCACACAGCAAAAAGATATAATCAAGGCACAAAAATCTTAAAAGATTATCCATGTCCGTAACCTTTAAACCCTTTAATGCAGCCGAGCTCTTAGACTCCGATCAAGTGCGTTTAAGTCATCTTAGTGCCGTTTTAGAGGATGGCGACATGGCAGAACTTAAAGATACTTTAGCAGTCATTGTTGAGTCTAAAAACATCAACTTGCCCCCTTTTGAGGGGGATGCCCCTAAGTTTGCAAGAGTCTTAAAGAAATTGGGTTTTGGGTTGCAGTCTTTGGATGAGATGCAAAAGCATAACACGGCTTAAGCCCACCAAACCCCCAAGAGAGGGTTTTGAAGTGAGGATTAGATTTTTGGTCTTGAAGTATCTATGAATGTATAACCATGTCTCTTGGGGAGAGGGTGAAAAACTGGTCAATTAGGACAATTATATCTTTGGATAACAAAATAGAGAGAAGCCATAAAACAAAGATAGCGTTTAAAGAGCTTTTGAGTGGTCATAGAGCGAAAGTTTAGGGGTTAGGAGTATCAAAGGTTTGAGCTGTGGTTTGAGAGTTAAAAGCGGTTGTAGGGGATCGCAAGAGCAACTAAGAACAACTACATCGTAGGCAAAGACACAAATGAATCAATTTGATAATCTTATAAAAAGTAAATACACTCTACTTTTCTCTCAATCCCTCTCAAATTGGGATTGAGTTTAGAACCAATGTGAGTAAACACAATGGATTTGAAGTGGGCTTGCATATTCCTCTAGCCATGAATTGCTATTCCAAAGGGGATTAGGTGGTCCTAGCCTAGAGACCACTTACAAAAGCAATATAGCGCTGTATGTGGATTATTTTGTGTATAATTCCTAGGCAATCTGTTAGCTGAGAAATAGCAACGGCAACATGAGGGACTTAGATTCCTCTGTTGTTCATAAAGAGGTTTAGAGAGTCGTAAAACTAGGCAGACACATACCGAATCTTCGCAAGGAGGTGGATATGGCTGTTAAGCGAAAACTAGCTAGTGCGCTTTTATTTGGCACCCTAGAGTTTTTCTCTTTACTCCCTTTGAAGGCAGAAAAGAGTGGAGTGTTTATAGAGGGTGGATTTGAGTATTCGCATGGTTCGGGGGTTTTTAACAATATGCAGCAGATCAATTCACAATACCAGGGGTGCCTAGTCTAGTAGTTCAATCCACAAACTTCTATAAGGGCAATCTTTTTGGAGGGAATATCCAAGCAGGTTTTAAGCTATTCTTTGGCCAAACAAGACGCTTTGGATTGCGTTTCTATGGGTTCTTTAGTGGGCAAGCAGGCAATGCTAATTCTATCCACAGCAAAGATCCAGATTCTAACTTTGTCATAAAAGACCAACCCACTTCTAATTTTTTCTACGCTGGGGGTGTAGATGCACTTTATAACTTTTATGATAAGAATAATCGCTCTTTTGGAGTCTTTGCAGGTTTGATGGTTGGGTGGAGCTCTTGGTCCATGGGTGAGAGCAAGCAATGTGCGGGGACTGCTATCTATAGCCCTGGTGGATTTGATGGGGGTTGCGTGTCGACCAATAAATTTTTCCAACAGCTGTTGCACACCGATAGCGAATACTACCCTGAATTTAAAACCTCTTCGTCATTTGCTTTTGTGCAAGCTGTCGTGAATCTTGGGTTTAGGTTTAATTTTACTAAACACCAAGGTCTTGAAGTGGGGGTGCGTATCCCTACCATCAACACTCCTGGTTATGTCAGTAAAGGTGCCTTTTTGGAACACAACATTGTTAAAGTCGAGCTTAATGATTCCCTGACTTTCAGGCGTGATATAGCTGCTTTTATCGATTATGTTATTAGTTTTTAGAATATGGGTTATGGAGTAGCTACATCAAGAAAAAGCTAAAAAACCTAAGATAAAAACCTAAAACAACGGAGGAAGTGATTAGTATGAAGCTAGGTTAAGCGGGGTATTTTTTATACACACAAAACACAAAAAGCGCATAAGAATCTTAATTTTTTGTAAGAGTAATAAATTTATATAGAAACCGCCACAATGCTTAAACCTTAAAGGCTGGGGATGCTAGGGGATACTATCAACTGGCAGCCTTGTATGTGCGTGGCAGGGGAGTGAAGCAAAACATTGCAAGAGGTCTTGGGTATCTACAAAAAGCCATAAGACATGGAGAAATTAGAGCTCACCACGCAATGGGGCAGAATACACCTCTTAAGAAAAAGGCAGTCTCTCAAGAAGAGTCTGCACTTTCAAGGGCTAGCTAGGCTGGCTAGAGAAAGGCTACGCCTTTTCTCCAAAATACACTAGCGCAGAGCCCCAAGTGAGGCCGCCACCAAAGGCATCCAAGAGCATTAAATCGCCCGTTTTGAGCTTGCCCTGCTCGTAAATTTCGTTCATCGCCATAGGGATGCTCGCGGCTGAAGTGTTGCCGTATTTTTGCACGGTCAAGACCACTTGTTCCTCTTTGAAGGCGAGCTGGTTTTGCACCGCTTGGATGATGCGCAAATTCGCTTGGTGGGGGATAAAGTAAGCGACCTGCTCGGGGGTGATGGTGTTGGCCTGAAGGATTTCCTCCACATCTTTAAGCAAGGTTTTAATCGCAAGCTTAAAAATTTCATTGCCCTTCATGTGCAACGCTTGGCTGTCCTCATACCCGGGGCAAAAGGCACTGGCTTTAATGTTTCTTGGGGTGTAAAGGTAGTCGCCAAAGTTGCCATTGGCTGCGATTTTGACATCTAAAATGCTCTTTTTCAAGTCCTTTGTGGGTGAGATCACGCATGCACCTGCCCCATCCCCAAAGAGCACACAAGTGGAGCGGTCGCTAAAGTCTAAAATGCTGCTGCACTTCTCCGCCCCCACAATCAGCACATTTTGATACATCCCACTCTCCACAAACGCCTTAGCGGTGGCGAGCAAGTAAATAAACCCACTACAAGCGGCAATGAGGTCCATGCTGGGCGTGTTCTCTAGGCCTAATTTCGCGCTAAGACCGCAGGCGGTAGAGGGCATGGCGACATAATCCGGGCTCAAGGTGCCCACCAAAACCAAATCAATGTCCTCTTTTTTTAAGCCTGCCCGCTCAATGGCAAGCTTGGCCGCCTGCACGCCTAAATCGCTGCTCTTTTCCTCTGGGGACGCAAAATAGCGGGTCTTGATCCCCGTGCGCTTTTGTATCCACTCGTCCGTGGTGTCTAAAAGCCCCTCAAAGGCGCTGTTGGGGACACAATTTTGGGGGACATAAGCCGCTACAGAGCGCAACATCGCATAGGGCATAAATTTCCTTTAAGAGACAGGGGGGCTTTGCGTGCCCACATTTTTATGGCTGAAGGCTTGCGCCATTTTCTGTGCCACGCCGCTTTCCTTCGCCCGAATCGCCTGATAAATGGCGCATTCAATCGCCCGCGCATTGCTCTTACCGTGGCTGATGATCACGGCTTTATTCACCCCCAGTAGCGGTGCGCCGCCATACTCGGCGTAGTCGGTCTTTTGCTTGAGTGTGCCAAAGGCTTCTTTTAAGAGAAACGCCCCGATTTTGGCACTGAAATGCTCTTTGATCACGGTTTTAAAAATGCTGCCGATCGCGCTGGCGACCCCCTCGGTGGTTTTGAGCACAATGTTGCCCACAAAGCCATCGCACACCACGACATCCACGCTATTAACGAAAATGTCGTTGCCCTCCACATTGCCCTTGAAAATGGATGTATTTTCGGCAAATAGGGGGTAGTCGTGGATGAGCTTAAACGCCTCTTTGGTGAGGCTATCGCCCTTGCTGTCCTCCTCACCATTGGCTAAAATCCCCACCGTGGGGTTGTCGTAGCCCAACACGCTTTTAGCGTACTCATAGCCCAAAATGGCAAAGTCCAGCAGATACTCCGCCTTGCAATCGGTGTTCGCACCCACGTCTAGGCACAAGCTCGCCCTCTTGCCCACAGAGGGCATGAGCGTGCATAAAGCGGGGCGGCTCACGCCCTTAATGCGCCCGAGCTTGAGCGTGGCAAGCCCCATTGTCGCCCCGCTATGCCCGGCCGAGACTAAGGCATCTGCCCCGTTTTTTAAAATATCCATCCCCACGAAGATCGAAGCCTCTTTGCGCTTGAGCGCCTCGGTGGCCTGCTCCTCCATGCGGATAAAGTCGGGGCAGTCAATAACCTCCACTTTAGAAGCCAAATCCTTAGAAATGAACGCCTTTGCCTTCTTGGCATCGCCCACTAAAATGGGCTCAAACGCCCTGCTCGCTAACGCCTTAGAAACGCCCTCAATAATGGGTAAGACCCCAAGGTCTGCCCCCATCATATCAACAACGATTTTCATCGCTACCTATTTATAATTGCCTGTGAATCGATTGACAAAATGGGGCAATTTCCAGCTACCGTCCTTGCCTTTCACGGGCATGGCTAATTTAGCTGTGTAATGGGTGCGGCGTTTTCGCGCCCTTGTTTTACTCACGCGTCTATCAGGTACTGCCATTTTTCATCCTTTATGCTTGGTCTAAATAGTGATAATCGGCTTGGATACTCTGCACCTCCGAGCGCAAAATATCCTCTAAATCAATGACACCGCCGAAACACTCAACGGCATCTAGGGCATCCACGCCCCAGCCCTCCAAACTCTGTTTAGGGTCAAACACCCCGTCGCACAGCAGGAGTTTTAAATCTTGAGACAAGGTTTTGTTAAAGACTTCGGCGCTTCTAGCGCACACAACTTCCACCTCTCCGTGCAAACGCCCCTCGAGCACAAAGAGTTTCGGGGCGACTCGGCGCACCTGCCCGTCTAAGCGCACACCCTCAAAGGCGCACGCCACGGATTTCGCAGAATGCCCGATTTTTTGCATTTCTAGGCGCACTATTTGCTGAAGAAAAAGGCAATTTCTCTGTGGGCGTTTTCTTCGCTGTCGCTGCCATGCACAACATTGGCATCAATGTTTTCGGCAAAATCCGCCCGAATGGTGCCCGTTTTAGCGGCTTTGGGATCAGTTGCGCCCATCAACTCGCGGTTTTTCTCTACAGCGTTAGGCCCTTCTAGCACCATCACCACCACCTCACCGCTGGTCATAAAAGCGATGAGATCGTTGAAAAAGGGGCGATCTTGGTGGATGGCGTAAAACTCTTCAGCCTGCGCTTGGCTTAGGTGCAGGCGTTTGATTTTCACCACCTCTAGCCCCGCCTCTTCAAAGCGGGTGATGATTTTGCCGATGATGCGTTTTTTCACGCCATCGGGCTTGATGATAGATAGGGTTTGCATGCGCGTCCTTACTTGAAGTCTAAACCGCCCATTCTAGCAAAATAAGCCGTGTTTTTAGCTTAATCTAGGCACATTTACCCAGTGTGTAGAAAACCACGCTAGAGTCGGGCCATTTAGTGTTTTTGAAGGATTTTTATGCGTTTGCTTTGGTCTTTGTTGTTTGTGGGGGTGTGTTGGGCAAAACCTTTGATCTATGTGCTTGCCACAGGCGGGACGATTGCGGGCAACTCTAACAGCCATTTAAGCAGTGCTTACAAAGCGGGGGTGGTGGGCGTGGATGTGCTTTTAAAGGCGGTGCCCCAGTTGCAAGAGCTCGCCACTTTGAAGGGCGAACAAATCAGCAACATCGGCTCGCAAGAGATGGACAACGTCACTTTGTTGAAACTGGCCAGACGCACCCAAGCCCTGCTAGACAAGCCCGAAGTGCAGGGCGTGGTGATCACACACGGCACCGACACAATGGAAGAGAGCGCGTATTTCTTAGACCTTGTGGTGCACAGCAAAAAGCCCATTGTGTTTGTGGGGGCAATGCGTAATGCCAGTTCTCTTAGTGCGGACGGACCGCTCAATCTTTACAATGCCGTGGCGGTGGCGGTGAACAAAGAGGCGCAGGATAAGGGGGTTTTAGTGGTGATGGACGATGCGATCCACGCTGCTAGGGAGGTTAGCAAAACCAACACCACGCACACGGATACCTTTAAATCTTTAAACACGGGTCCTATCGGCTCTGTGATTTACGGGCAAGTGCACTTTTACATGCAGCCCTTAAGAAAGCACACTTTTAACAGCGCATTTAACATCGCCAACATCAAAAGCCTACCTAGAGTGGACATCCTCTATGCGCATGAAAACGACAGCCCCGAATTTGTGCAAGCGGCGTTGGCTAAGGGAGCTGAGGGGCTTATCAGTGCTGGCATGGGCAATGGCAATCTCTTTCCCTCTGTGTTAAATGCCTTGGCCACTGCTACAGAAAATGGCGTGGTGGTGGTGCGCTCTAGTCGGGTGGGCAGTGGGGAGATCACCCAGCCGGGCGAAATCAACGATGCCAAGTATAAATTTTTGACCAGCGACAATTTAAACCCTGCCAAAGCCCGCATCCTTTTAATGGTGGGGCTCACAAAGACCCATGACTTAAAAACCCTCCAGCGGTATTTTTTGGAGTATTAAGGATTTGCCATGCACATGGATGCACATGAATATTTGGATTTTGAGGATGTGTTGATCAAGCCTAGGCGCAGCCCCATCAACTCCCGCCAAGAAGTGGATTTAACCCGCAACTTTAAGACCAGGAGCGGGTTTGTGTTAAATGGGGTCGGAGTGGTGGCGGCAAACATGGACGGCGTGGGGACTTTTAGCATGGCTAAAGCCCTAGCCCAGGAAAAGATGTTTACCGCCTTGCATAAATTCTACACCCTAGAGCAGTGGGTGGAGTTTGCCAAGGACAACGCCGCCATCTTGCCCTATGTGTTCATCACCATAGGCACAAGTGAGGCAGAGTTAGAAAATCTTGGGCGCATTTTAGAGGCGATCCCCATTTTGACCAACATTTGTGTGGATGTCGCCAATGGCTATAGCGCGCACTTCTTGCCCCATGTGGCTAAGGTGCGCGAGAAGTTTCCTAATAAAGTACTGATGGCGGGCAATGTGGTGGGGGCAGAGATGAGCGAGGCACTCGTGCAAGCGGGGGCAGACATTGTCAAGGTGGGCATTGGCCCGGGCAGTGTGTGCACCACCCGCAAAATGACAGGTGTGGGCGTGCCGCAATTTTCGGCGATTGTGGAGTGCGCGCAGGCGGCGCACGCCTTAGGCGCGCTGGTGTGTGGGGATGGGGGCTGTGTTTGTGTGGGCGACATCGCTAAAGCCCTAGCCGGGGGGGCGGATTTTGTGATGCTAGGGGGGATGTTTGCCGGCCATGCCGAATCCGAGGCCAAGATTGTAGACAAAGAGGGCAAGCCCTATGCTTTATTTTATGGCATGAGTTCATACACCGCCCAAGAACACCACGGGGGGGTGCGCTCTTATCGGGCCAGCGAGGGCAAAGAAGTCTATTTGCCCTTTCGGGGGGCTGTGGCGGCGCGTTTACAAGAGATTTTAGGCGGACTGCGCTCCACTTGCGCCTATGTGGGGGCAACCAACTTAGAGGAACTACCCAAGAGAGCGATTTTTATTCGGGTGCGCCGGCAAATTAACCCCATTTACGACCACTTAGAGAGTCCACATGGAAGTTGACTTAATCCACGCTCGGGCACTTTACTACCGCCTGTGGCACTATCTTGTGGTGTTCGTGCACAATGAAGAGCTGTTTAAAGAGTTGCAGAATTTAGTAGCGCATTTAAAAGACTATCCTTTCAACACCCAAACTGCGCAGGCGTGGCAGGAAATTGAGAGCTTTTTGGGGCAGGGTTTAGAATCGTTTAAAGCCGAGCAAAACTCCGTGTTGTTTGCCCCCGGTGAGCAGTTTGTGCCCTTGAGTGCATCTTATTATTTAGAGGGGCAGGACAATGGCAAGAAACGCCTAGAGGCGATTGCGCTTTTAAAAAAATCGGAGCTGCAGATCGAAAGCCACACGCTGAGCGCCCCCATAGCTGAGGACGATTTGGCATTTTTGACCTTGATGATGAACGCTTTTTTAAAGGAGATGTTGGCTAACCCACACTTCTTTGCGCTGCACGCCACGCTCTTTAAAGACTTCTTCCATTTATGCGGCGATGCCTTCATCAACGCCATTTCTACACACCAAAGAAGCGTGTGTTACAAAAATTGTGCTATAATCCTCAGCGCATTTATCCAACACGAAAGATTATTTTTTAATCTGGTCTAGGAGGTTTAATGAACGAAAGTGGGACGCGGGCAGAAAACGGAACTCCAACAAGACGTGGGGCTTTAAAGAAATTAGGGATCTTGGGTGTGGGGGCCCTCTCTAGCCAAAGCCTGCTAGCGACCATGCCTGAAAGGCGTTTTCCGGACACGGATGCTAATAGCAATGGCGTGGTGGTGGGCAAGAGCAATAAAAAAGAAATTCTTTACCACAAAACCCCCGCTTGGGAGATTTTTTATAAAAGTGCATGGTAGTTTTAAGGAGACAACATGGGTAATTTAAGTCGGCGCTCGTTCTTAAAAATGGGCGCAATCGGGGCGGGGGCAGGCGCAAGTCTTGCCTTTGCCAACACAAAAGCCACTAAGAAAGAAGCCACCATTGACCCCAACGAGGGGGTCAAACGGGTGAAAACAATTTGCAGCATTTGCTCGGCAGGGTGTGGGATCATCGCTGAGGTCAAAGACGGGGTGTGGATCCGCCAAGATGTGGCGCAAGATCACCCCATCAGTGCGGGCAGCCATTGCTGTAAGGGCGTGGATCAAATCGACTTGGTCAAATCCAAAATGCGCCTAAAATACCCCTTAAAAAGAGAGGGCGGGCAATGGAAGCGCATCAGCTACGAGCAGGCCATTGATGAGATCAGCAAGAAGATGATCGCCATGCGCGAAAAGTATGGCCCCGATAGCATGATGTTTCTAGGCAGTGCGAAAATGAACTCGCAACAAGCCTACTACTGGCGTAAGTTTGCCGCCTTTTATGGGACAAACAATATAGACCATATAGCCCGCATTTGACACAGCACCACAGTCGCCGGTGTGGCGAATACATGGGGGTATGGTGCGATGACAAACCACTTCGGGGACATTGTCGGGCATTCTAAAGCGATTTTGATGATCGGGCTAAACACCGCCGTGAGCAACCCGATCGGCTTTAAGCACTTTTTGCAAGCAAAAGATCGCAACAACGCCAAATTAATTGTGGTCGATCCGGTCTTTACAAAAAGTGCGGCCAAGGCAGACATTTATGTGCGGATTCGCTCAGGCACGGATATTGCCTTTGTGTATGGCATGTTGCATTTGATCTTTAAGCATGGCTGGGAGGATAAAGAGGTCATTAAAAACCAAGCCTATGGGATCGATGCGATCAAAAAAGAGGCGTTGCACTACACACCCGAAGTGGTCGAGGACATCACGGGCGTGCCTAAAGAACTGCTCATCCAAACCACAAGGGTGTTTGCGCACGCTAAACCCGCCACTTTGGCGTGGTCTCTTGGAATCACGCAGCACACAGTGGGTAGTAGCAACACGCGCATTTTGTCTATCTTGCAGTTAGTTTTAGGCAATATGGGTAAAAAGGGTGGGGGCTGTAATATTGTGCGTGGGCATGACAATGTACAGGGGGCCACGGATATGTGCTGTGTCGCGGATAATTTGCCCGGTTATTATGGCTTAGGTGAGGCTAGCTGGAAGTATTACGCCAAATGCTGGGGCGTGGATTATGCCTATTTACAAAAACGCTTCTTTAGCCCTGAGTGGATGTTTAAAAAGGGCTTTAGCGTGTCGCTTTGGTATGAGGGCGTGTTGCAAGAGAGCAAGACCCACTCCAGCGCACCCATTAAAGGCTTGTGGGTGCAGGGCAATGGGGTGAGCTCTTTGGCGCACAACATCAAAATGGCACAAGCTATTGAGAAATTGGATTTAATGGTGATCGCCGAACCTTTCTTGAACGAGGCGGCGATTTTGACCGACAAACCAGACGGCGTGTATGTCCTACCCATCGCCACGCAATTTGAATGCGAGGGGACTGTGGTCGCCACGAATCGGGCTGCCCAGTGGCGATCCCAGGTGGTTAAACCTTTGTATGAAGCCAAGCAAGACCACGAATTGATGTTTGAAATGGCTAAGAAGTTTGGCTTTTATGAGGAATACACCAAAGCCCTGCTCTGTGACTTTGATAAAAACGGGGATTTGGTGCAGGTGAGAAAGAGCTTTAGCTGGCCCGAAGATGCCACCCGTGAGATTGCGCGCACGGTGAAAGTGATCGGGCTTGGAGGTTGGACTCCCGAGCGACTCAAAGCCCAACAAGAAAATTGGCACATGTTTGATTACATCAGCCAAGAGGGCTATGGACCGATGAAAGGGCAGTATTACGGCTTGCCCTGGCCGGCCTGGACTCCAGAGCACCCCGGCACGCCCATTTTATACGACACAAGTGTACCCACCAAAGAGGGCGGCATGGGCTTTAGGGCGCGCTTTGGCGAAGAGCGCGATGGGCAAAGCTTGTTGGCCGATAAGAGCGTTACCATTAAAGGCTCAGCCATTAAGGGCGGTTATCCTGAAATCACTAAAGCCAACATTGAAAAGGTGTTAGGAATCAAGCTCACCGAGCATGAAAAGGCTATTATGGGGGATAATTGGAAAGTCGATACTAGCGGGCTCATCCAAAAAAAATGCGATGAAAAGGGCGTGTGTGTCTATGGCAATGCCCGCGCGCGCGCCATTGTGTGGAACTTCATCGATCAAATCCCCAAACACAGAGAGCCTTTGCACTCCCCACGCCCCGATTTGGTGAAAAAATACCCCGCCATTAAAGACCAAGTGAATAATTTTAGAGTCGATGTGCGCTACATCAGCGAGCAAAATAAAGAAGTGTGGGCGAAAGAATTCCCCATTGTGATCGCCTCCATGCGCTTGGTGAATTTGAGCGGAGCGGGCATGCTTGAGCGCACGAGTAAATATCTCTCCCACATCACGCCGGAGATGTTTTGCCACATACACCCCGATTTGGCTTTAAACCACGGGATTAAAGATGGCGAAATGATGTGGGTGCATTCACCCGAGGGGACTAAAATTAAAGTCAAAGCGATCTTTAGCCACGCTGTCACCCCCGATCGCATTTGTATGCCTTATAGTTTTGCGGGGATTTTGCAAGGCGTGGATTTAAGCCATCGCTACCCCGAGGGCACCAAGCCCTACACTATCGGCGAGAGCTCAAACACAATCACCAACTACGGCTTTGACCCGGTAACCCAAATCCCTGAATTTAATGCCGGCTTGTGCCGCATTGAAAAGGCTTAACATGGCAAAAAACTTAGAAGCTAGCAAACAAATCCCCAATGCCAATCGCATGAAATTTTATTGCGATGATAACCGCTGTATCAGCTGTTTTGCTTGCTCTGTGGCGTGCTCGCACTCTAACGAGCTAGAAGTGGGCTTGAACCGGCGTAAAGTCATCACGCTATATGAGGGCGTGGAGGGCAAAGAAAAATCTATCTCCATTGCTTGCCAGCACTGCACAGACGCACCCTGCGCGCAGGTGTGCCCCGTGGATTGTTTCTACATTAGAGAAGATGGCATTGTTTTACACAACAAAGAAACTTGCATTGGGTGTGGGTATTGCCTTTACGCTTGCCCCTTTGGTGCGCCCCAGTTTCCCAGAGATGGGGCATTTGGCGTGCGTGGGGTGATGGATAAGTGCACCATGTGTGCCGGCGGACCCGCCCCCACCCACTCTAAAAAAGAAATGGAGCTTTATGGGGTTAACCGTATTGCCAGCGGGCAAGTGCCTATGTGTGCGGCGACCTGCTCGACTAACGCCCTTTTGGTGGGCGATGCCTTGAGTATCGCTGACATTTATAGAAAAAGGGTCATGGCAAAATACGCCAACGCCCAAGACTTCAAAACCAAAGCAGCGCACCAACTAGAGGGTGCCACGCCTTAAGGGGGGCTTATGAAAAAACTTGTGGCTTTTGTGGGGCTTGCGATGGGTTTAAACGCCCAAACCACACCCCTAGATCAAGAGCGCATTTTAGGCATTTTGCCCTATGGACAAACCCACACGGGCAAGTTAGGGGCGATTTGGACCTTGTGGCAAGGGCATTATTTTTTATGGCTCTTTTTAGCCATGGTAGTGGGGGTCGCCTCAGCCTTTCTCTTACACTACCTTGTCATCGGACCTAAGCAGTTTGCGCACAGCGGTCAAAAAGTCCCCTTTTTTAGCTTGTTTAATCGGATCGTCCATTGGATTGCGGGGGTGTCTTTTATTCTGCTTGTGCCTACGGGACTTGTCATGGTCTTTGGTGCGTTCTTTGGGGGAGGCGCGTTTGTGCGCCTTTGTCGGATCACGCACAGCATAGGCTGTGTGATCTTCATCATCGCCGTGATCCCTATGCTACTCATGTGGTTTAAACCCATGATTTTGAGCCTCGCAGATTTTAAATGGCTCTTTATCATGGGCGGATATCTTAGCAAAGAACATAAACCCGTGCCGGCGCATAAGTTCAATGCGGGGCAAAAGACTTGGTTTTGGGTGGCGACTTTGGGCGGGTTTGTGATGATCGCCAGTGGCGCAGTTCTTTATTTCAACACCAATGATTTAAGCCAAATTGCCGACTTTTTGGGACTCTATCAAATCTCGCTCTTGCGTTTAAGCGCCTTGGTGCATAACTTCTTTGGGCTCATGCTAGTGGGCTTTTTCATCGTGCATTTGTACATGTCTTTGTTTGCCATTAAAGGCTCTTTGCAGTCCATGATCGATGGCGATAAGGAGCTTGAAGAGGTGAAAATCCTGCACAGCTTGTATTTAAAAGAGGGGTATTGATTTTAGGGCTGTGAGAGCCATCTAAGGGCGTTTTCATAGCTCTTGGTGCTGGCTTTGTTTTGGTAAGCGATGTCAAACGCCACGCCGTGATCAACCGATGCCCGTTTGATGGGTAAATTTAAAGATACATTGATGCTTTCTTCAAAATAAAGGGCTTTTAGGGGGGCCAGGCCGACATCGTGGTAGAGGGCCACAAAATAGCGGTGCTTGGCTCTAAAGTGAGGCGTAAAGGCGCTGTCTGCCGGCACAGGTCCTAAGAATTTAGACATTCTTAAAAGCGTGTTGACTTGCTCAATCGCCTCTTTAACCTCTCTATCCTGCATGCCGATCGCCCCATTGTCCCCACAATGCGGATCGATCCCCAAAACCACAATCTGTTCATCCGTATTTAAAACCCACGCTAAGCTGTGTAAAAACTCTTTTAAAGGCTCTAGGCGCACCCTAGCACTCACCACACTTAAAGGGATGTGTTCGCTAAAGAGCGCAACCCACAGACTAGGGCAACCAAGCACCATGATCGCCTCTTGTTGGTATCTTTCTCTTAGTAAAGCAGTGTGCCCGGGGGTGTTAATGCCGGCCAGTTGCCAAGCGTGCTTGTGAATCGGCAAGGTGCAAACCCCGCTAACCTCTCCATTGTCTGCCAAGTCCAAAGCCTTTAAAAAACTCGCATGGCTGTAAAATCCGCTTATCTTGTCTATTTGGGCGGGCTTGATGGCAGGCGTTAGAGCGTTGGGGGCGGCACACTGCATGCTCTCTAGGGCTTTGGTGTAAGCGTGGTTTAAAAGGGTGTTGGCTTGTGTTAAAAGTTCTAAATGGACGCAATAAAGGGGCTGGCAAATTTGACTAATTTGTGCGTGTGCCTTTAGGGCGATCTCTAGCCCCACGCCTTGGATGTCCCCGATAGAGATGGCGATTTTAAGGCGCACAAATCGCCTCTTGCATGGATTGAATGGCTTTTTCTAACCCCATAATCACTGCCCGCGCGATGATGGCATGTCCGATGTTAAGTTCGCTAATACCCTCTAACTTTGCCACGAGCCCCACGCTCGCATAATTCAAGCCATGCCCGGCGCACACCTCTAGCCCCATTCCTTGCCCTTTTAGGGCACTTTGGGCGAGCTCTTGTAAGCTTAGTTCAAGCATATTTTTTAAGGCAATGTTGTCCTCTGGCAAATCTAGGCGGTTTTTATGGCGTTTAAAGCTTGTGTAAAGGGTGTTGAAAAGGTTGCTGAATTTGCCCGTGTGCAGCTCCACAACCCCCACACCTAATTCCAAAGCCCTTTGCAAATTTTCAAGGCTCGGATCAATAAAAAGGGCAACTTCAATCCCGCAATCGGCATACGCCTTAATTGTGTCTTGCAATTTGGGGTGTTTTAGGTTTAGTCCCCCCTCTGTGGTGATCTCTGCGCGCCTCTCAGGCACTAGGGTAACTTTAAAGGGCTTTAGGGCGCATAGGATTTTGGTGATTTCAGGGTCGATGGCACACTCGGCGTTGATGGGCAGCGGAGCGTGCTTGAGGATGCTTATGACATCATCCTCGTGGATGTGGCGGCGGTCTTCTCGTAAATGCAAGGTGATCAAATCCACGCCCGCATTTTTGGCGATGAAGATCGCCTCTAGGGGGTCGGGTTCGTGGATTTTTCGAGCCTCTCTAAGCGTGGCGATGTGATCGATGTTTAAACCTAGACGCATGTTTGTCCTTCTTTCAGTTTAAAGTAAAGCTTGAGATACCCTAGTACAAATAGGGCGATGAGGAGCAGCAGGGCGTAGGGGTGGTGGCGGGCAATGTAGCTTATCCACATAAAAGGGGTGTTGGCTAAAACGATGGTAAGACCCGTTAGGGCATTGGGGTTTAAAAAGCGGGGCTTCTTTTGCAGGGTCTTAAACAGCAAGGTGTGTAGGTGCAAAGCATCGGGCAAGGTCGCCTTTTGTTTTTGCAACTTGCGGCGTGTGATAGAAAACAGCACTTCGGTTACAGGATAAACCATTAAAGCCAGCCCAAACCACGCGCTCACCACCCCTTTAAGCGACAAGTCCATGAGACTTGCCCCTAAAATAAAGCCCAAAAGGTAAGCCCCCCCATCGCCTAAGAAAATACGCCCTTTAGGGAAATTGAGCACCAAGAAACCCAGCACCGCCCAAAACAACGCCAAAATGAAGGGGTTTGGGGTAGCCAAATAAATAAAACCCAGTGCCAAGCAACTAAAGCCCCCCGCTAGCCCGTGAAAGCCATCAATGATGTTCATGGCATTTACCACACCCACGAGCATGAACACGCTAAGGGGCAGGGCTATGATCCAAGGCAAGCTAAAGAGGGGGGAGAAGTCTTTAAGCACTAGGGGGGCAAGCAGCACTACAAGCAGCGCGCCTAGACTCTGTAAGATCAGACGCAACTTGGGGCTTAAAGAGAAGTTTAAATCCTCTAAAAAGCCACTGATAAAAATAAGCACCCCCCCCAAAAAACCCCATACGCCCAAACCCCCCCCACAAAAAACAAACACCGCAAAGATCCCAAGCCCCCCCGCTCTAGGGGTTTTTTTGGTGTGAAAGCCTTGTGGCTTGTTGGCGTTGTCGGTGAAAATTTCTGTGTTTTTGGCGTAAAGGATCACGCCCAAGGCACAAGCAAAACTTAGTAAAAAGTAAGCAAACATAAAGGGCATTATACCCTAACAAAATGCTATAATGCACCCTATGCTAAAAAAGTTATCCCGTTTGTTTGTCGTGTTTTTATTGTTTAGCAATTTGGGGCGCGCTGAGATCTCTCGCGACGCCGTGATCTTAGAGGACATTGGCGATGTCTTGCGCCTAATGCCCATATTTGTGGGTGTGGTGAGTCTTGGCATGCGTGATTATCGGGGAATGGGCGAGCTAGCCATCGGCTCTTTGGTCACCCAAGGGGTGATCTATGAAGTTAAAAATATCTTTTCAGATGCCCACAAAAGGGGGGCGTATGTGCCCTTTGCCAAACGCCCTTGTTGTGATAGCTGGCGGGGGATGCCAAGCGGGCATGCCGGGGGGGCGTGGAGCGCGGCGGGGTTTGTCTACTACCGCTATGGCTGGAAGCCCGCCCTGCCCGTGATTGCCCTAGCGATCTTAACCGATGCGAGTCGGGTGGTGGCACGCGAACATTCCATTTTGCAAGTAGTGGTGGGCTCGCTCATTGGCTGGGGTTTTGCTTACCTTTTCACCTCAAAATACCGCCGTAACTGGGAGTTATATCCGGAAATTTCTGTAAATGAAAAGGGCTATACCCGCTATGGGATGCACTTCCATTATAGATTTTAGCGATTAAAGCAGGATATAAGCCCCTAGCTGTGGAGTGTGTTGCAAAATTCGATAGGAGACTAGGAAGTCTAGGGGGAGTTTGGATAATCTAAGCCCTCTATGTTATCACAAGTTTCCCGTAGCACAAAATTTTTAGGCAATAGTTTCTAGCATAACTGACCTCAAAGATATAGCTGAAGAATCGATCCTTGATATAAAAGCAAGGACCATAGAATAAATTATTATAAACAAAAGGCAGGGTCCACAAGTTGTATAGCGCAGATGTACTAGTTGGAATACATGGGTAAATCTTTCTAGAGTACACAGTTTTTCACATGTTCTTAAAGTCCCTTGCAGAACGCAATTGTGGAGCTTTATAGATCTGTGCAAAATATTTCTTGAAGTATAGAAAAATCAAGTTCGTTAAAACAATCTAACCAGTTGCGTAGTTGGAAGACTTTGCCAACCCATTTATCAAATATAAGTTTTGAAAAGATACCCGTCTCGTGCAATAAAAAGGATATCCGTAATGGAATTTTGCAGGGCATATTCCTTGATATACTGGGCAAGCCTACACCAAGGAAACCGGCATATTGGATAAAAAATATTTGTAGCCCACTCTCTTGAGCTTTATTGTGATCAGAGTGTGCGTTATCACCTATATGTAGAATTTGACTGGCTTGGATTTGTAAATCTTGTAAAACCTGCTTATAGAGATTCCCACTTGCCTTACTCACTTTAGAATGACTAGATACATAGAGCGCATTAAACCCTGTAAAACTCTTTTCTTGCAAAAGTTAACATAAAAAATCCTTGGGGAGATACATGTCGCTTACAATCAAAACTTTCTTGCCTAGGGACCTTGCATATTCATAAATCTCTCGCATTTCTATATTTGGTTGTAGCATTAGACTCACTACAAAAAACCTAGACAACTTCATAGGTATACATCCAAGCAAGATAAAAAAATTCTTAGATGACTTATTATGGGCTTTTTGGTGAGGAATTGTTAGAATATGCTAATTGTAAGTGAGCGAAAGTCCGCTCCTCGAATTGTCCGCCCGTTCTAGCATAGGGCAACTAAAATCCGCTAAAAAATTAGCAAGAAATAAAGACATGCCCCACTCTACCATGACCCACATTAAACCCTAAATGAAGCCTCCAAAATCTGCTATAACAGCCCCTTTAGTTAAAACCAAAAGGCGTCAAAGTTGCCTCCAAGTTAAGCGTGCTTTTAACATCACATCTACAGAGGACATCACCCGTTATACCTTGTGTTTCAATGGGCAAAAAGAATGCAAAAATGTCTTATAAAATGATCTAGATAGGAGTGGGTTTAAAGTTTATTAGGGACAATTAGGGCTTTAAGATAGACTTATTGGTTACTAAATTTATATTATCAATGTGATAAAGGGGTTTTAAGGTTTATCTTATTTACTTTATGTTAAAAGTCATTCGTCTTTCATTTTTTACAAGGATTACAATGAAAACCATAAAAAAAGCGTTAAAGCTTGGTCTGTGTGCTGCAGCTGCAGTTGCTTTCTTACCGACACAAGCAAGTGCGGTCGCTTTCGCCTATGATTTAAAGTTCATGAGCTTTACTTATAACTTGGCGGGCAAGAATAACCCTTATTGGAATAGCTTGGTCAATATGAAAAATAGAATCATGCCCGAGATCGGGATTCAGTTTGACAAGCATCAGTCTATCATGTTTGGGGCGTGGTTTATCCAAAACCTCCACACCCACATTAGTTACTTCCCCTACTCTTGGGGCGTTACGATGTATTACAGCGCGGTGGGCAAGGATTTTAGGACCTACATTGGCATCATCCCCAGAACCTACACCATGGCAAACTACCCCCTAGCCGCCTTTAAAAAACTCTTTTGGTTCAAAGACCCCACCGTTAGAGGCGCGATGTTCCAATACAAACCCACCTATAACCCTAACCGCTGGTGGAATGGCTGGGCGGAGTTCATTGTCGACTGGTATGGCGGGCGCAACTGGAACAATGTTTGGGGTAAGAAATACGCCGCCAACCACTACAACATGAACCAAATGCTCTACTTTGGGGGGAGTGAGTGGTCGTTTTTAAAAGGGTATTTGGGCTTTGGCGGGCGCGTGGTCGCCTTCCACAACACCAGCTCTTATAGCATGGGCGATCCTTACCCCTTTGACGGGCACTCTGACCCGGCTATGCGTGGACAAACTCCTCTATGGCCCGGGGGCTACCCCTATGCCAGCGGCGAGCCTCTAGGCGGTGTGCCCGGGCAATATGCCAACCCCACCGTGCTCGATCGCATTTACTACTATGGCTACATCAAAAGCAACCTTAAACGCTTAGCCCCCTTCTTGGACAAACTCTCTGTCGCCTTTGGCACCATGAGCGAGCAAGAGCATTACTGCGTGCGCAAAGGCAATAGTTGCGGACCTAGCCAGTGGTATAACAGCTTTGGTGGGCAGTTTGACTTTGACATACAATACAAGGGCTTTGGCTTTTACGACAAATACTACTTCTCCGACAAGCCCCAAATGAAATTTTATGGGACTTATGGGCGCGCGCTCTACACAGGCTTGCCATGGTACCACGCGCCTAACTTCGAGCGCATCGCGCTTTACTATGTTTACAAAAACAAGTACCTCAGCGTGCGCGCGGATGCCTTCTTTAACTTCATGGGTGGGGGCAATGGGCATAGCCTCAATGGGCATGGCGGTCATTGGTACACCACCTTCCAACAATTCGTGACCGTGGCGATCGACACCCGCCAACTTGTGGATTTCATCCGTGGCCACAGCCACAAAATCTAAAGGGTTAAAAACACCTTTAATCTCTCTAGGCTCGCTTGATAGCCTAGAATAAATAAAGCCTCTTTCACCCCGATCCCCCCCGCTTCTCCAAGCAGGGCGATCCTTAGGGGTAACATCACCGCCCCCGCTTTAAGCCCCTGAGTTTGCATAAAGGTGTGTAGGGTTTTGTCTAAAGTTTCTGGGCTACTAAAATCTTGCGCTTTTAGGCTAGCCACAAGGGCATTTAACACCTCTAGGGCTTGCTCTTTGTTTTTAAGCTTGTCTAGGGCGTAGTGTGTGGGCGGGGTTAAAACTTTAGCCACCTCGTGCGCCATGTCTTTGAGGGTTACCACCCGACTTTTTAGGGCTTCTAGCAAAATATCTTGTTGCGCCGGGCTTAGGGCATGAAAGCCATTTGGCAAGCTAAAATCTTTCAACAAGGCCTTGAGCGTGTCTAGGGGGCTTTCTTTAAGGTAGTGGCTGTTTAACCACTCTAGCTTATGCGGGCTAAAGCAACTGGGTGCGCTGTTTAAATCTTTGGGGTTAAAAAACGCCTTCATCTCTTGCAGGCTAAAAATCTCTTGGTCTTTGTGACTCCAACCCAAACGCACCAAGAAATTTAAAAGTGCATCCCTAAGATAGCCCAACGCCTTATAATCCATCACCCCCATCGCCCCATCTCTTTTACTGAGTTTGTGCCCTTGTTCGTTTAAAATCATAGGCACATGGTAGAAGTTAGGGATTTTAAAGCCTAGGGCTTGGTATAAAATGATTTGTTTAGGTGTGTTGCTTAAATGGTCGTCCCCTCTAATGACATCGCTAATCTCCATTAAAGCGTCATCAATGGTAACCACAAAATTATAAGTGGGTACACCATTGGAGCGTGCGATCACAAAGTCGTCTAGCTCCTCGGCTTGCACGCACACCTCCCCCTTAACCCCATCTTTAAAGTGCACTTCCCCACTTAAAGGGGCTTTGATACGCACCACGGGCTCTATGCCACTGGGGGGCGTGCCTTTAAAGTCGCGGTAACGGCGATCGTATCTTGGGGTGAGCCCCTGCGCCCTCTGCGTTTCTCTTAAAGCTTCTAATTCCTCTTTAGACATATAACAATAATACGCCTTGCCTTCATCAAGTAGCTGCTGTATGTAGCCCTTGTAAATGTCTAGCCTTTGGGACTGATACCAAATTTCGCCATCCACCTCTAGCCCCACCCACTCAAAGGCTTTTAAAATCGCCTCTGTAGCTTCCTGCACATTGCGATCAAGGTCTGTGTCCTCAATGCGTAAATAAAACTTCCCCCCACAAGAGCGGGCGTAAAGGTAATTGAAAAGGGCGGTTCTCAAGCCGCCTATGTGTAAATGCCCCGTAGGCGAGGGTGCAAAGCGTGTAATCACCATTTTTTAATCCTTTTAAAAACCTAAATTCTAGCAAAGGGCATTGCAATAGTCAATGACTGCCCCCACTCTCTTTACCGCTCCGCTAAACAACACTTCGTTATTTTCTAGCCCCAAAGTTAAAATCTCTCCACTAAGGGGGATACATTGCGCTTTAGGTTTTGCTCCCTTTTGTTGTGCCACAAAAAACACCGCTGCCATGCCCGTGCCACAAGCCAGCGTGATGTCCTCCACGCCCCGCTCATAAGTGGCTAGGTGGATTTTTTCTAGGCTTTCTAGGTAAGCGTAGTTGACATTGGCATTAAAGCGTTGGCGTAGAGTTTGCATCGTGGGGGTTTTGGTTTGAGGTATCTCGTTTAAGCTATCCACAAAATGCACTAAGTGGGGCACGCCGCTATTAATCAACGCCCACTCTTGCCCCTCAATCTCTAAGCTCTCTAGCCATTTGGGCGTGCCTAAATTGCTTTGCACCACTCCGCCCGTTTCTGTGATTTCCAGCACTTCTAGGCTAATCACCCCCGCCTTGCTTAAAAAACAATGCTTTTTAGGGGCGAGCCCTTGCAAGTAGGCGTAAAGCCCCACGCACCGACTCGCATTCCCGCACATGTTCGCCAAACTCCCATCAGCGTTGTAAAACTCCCATGTATAGGCGTGTTTGGGGTGGGGTAGCAAGATAACCAAGCCATCCGCCCCAAAGCCATAATGGCGGTTACAAAGCTCTTTGGCTAGGGCTTGGCGGTTAGCAGGTTTTAAATGGTGGGTGATTAAAAAATCGTTCCCACTGGCGCAATATTTCTCTAGGTGCATGTTTTGCCTTTTTGGGTATTATAAAGTAAAAAAGCGAGTTGCATGCGTCCTGTGTATTTCTTTTGGTTTTTGTTTGCGGTGTCCTTTTATTGGATGCTCTACCTTTATGAAGATTTTTTAATGGATTTGCTCATCGCCGGGCTGCTCTGTGTCACGATCTTTTGGCTCAAAGAGTTTTTTGACCACTATATGAGCAACATTTGCAGCTCCCTTTTGTGTGTGGTGGTGCTCTTAAGCTTTTTAGTGGTGCCCATGTATTTTCTCATTTACAAGAGCACGGATTTCATCACCCACTTAAATCTAGAAAAATTTGCCTTCTACTTCAACAAGTCCAAAAGCGATCTCCTGCTCTATTTGGAGCACTTCCCCGTCTTAAGTGCCTACGCCCATAAAATCTTGTCTAATTTTTCAGCGCATACTTTAATGTCCTACGCCTTGCACCTTAGTAGCGGGATTGGCAAGTACAGCCTCAAATTTGCGAGCGACACGGCGATGGTCTTGGTCTTTTTGTTTCTGTGTTTCTTTTACGGGGAACGCTTTTACGATTATATTTTGGAGATTCTGCCCTTTGAGAAGATCCAAAGCCGGGGCATTTTTAGAGAAGTGGCGGGGATTTTGCGCGTGGTCTTGTTGACCTCTATCATCAATGTCGTTTTGCAGGGCATGGCCTTTGGGGCGTTGGTGGCGGGCTTTGGGCTAGATTGGCTCTCGCTTGGGATTTTATATGGGCTGTCTTCTTTAATCCCCATTGTGGGGGGGGCTTTGGTGTGGGGTCCCGTGGTGGTTTATGAGCTTTATCGCCACAACACAAGCACAGCCATCATCATCGCCCTTTATTCGGTGATCTTCATCGGTGGGGCGATCGACAGCCTGATCAAACCATGGCTCATTGGTTTCATTAAACGCCAAGTGCTGAAAATTTCGCTTAAGATCAACGAGATTTTGATCTTCTTTTCAATCTTGGCGGGCATTAGCAAGTTTGGCTTTTGGGGGATCGCCGTGGGCCCCACCATCACCGCCTTTTTCATCGTGTTTTTGCGCCTATATGAAAAGGTTTTCACTTCTAAACCAAAGCATGTGAGTTTGCCTAAGTAGTGGGCACCACTTGGGGGAAAGCGTAGGCGATCACGCTCACCACAATCCCGATCAAGATCACAAAGGCGATCGAGTATTTGACCGTGAATTTAAACAGATCGGATTCTTTGCCCGCCAGCCCCACCGCCGCGCAAGCGATGGCGATGCTCTGTGGGCTAATCATTTTGCCTAAAGTCCCCCCCACGGTGTTGGCGGTGAGTGTTAAGATTTCTGGGATTTTAAGGTTATTGGCGGTGAGCTGTTGCAAGGAGCCAAAGAGCAAATTCGAGCTGGTGTCGCTGCCCGTTAAGAAAACACCCACCCACCCAATGATGGGCGAGAAGAAAGTAAAGGCTTTGCCCGTGTGGGTGAGCGCAAGTGCCATGGTCGCTGAGATGCCGCTGTAATTAGACACAAAGGCAAAGCTTAAAACAAGCCCGATCGTTAAAATGGGGTAGCGCATTTCCTTTAAGGTGTCGCCAAAGACTTCTATCGCATCGTGTGCCTTCACGCGGAGCACAAAAATGCTAATGAGTGCGGCCACTAAAATAGAAGTGCCCACGGTGTTGATCAAGGGCAGTTTAAAGACCACAGGGCTAGCTGCACTCTTGCCCTCAACTACAAAGGGTGCGCTCTTTAAAATCTTTTGGCTGATGCTGCTAAACTCAAAATAAAAACTAGAGAACGCCAACGCCCCCCCTTTAGCAAAGAGCGTCTTAAACCATGGCTGGGTCCAAATCACAATGGTCGCGATCAAGATAATGAAGGGGGCCCACGCCACCAAGACCTTACAGATATGGTGTTGTTGTTGGCTGGTGGAAACTTCCTTGCCATCGCTTCTAAAAATGTGCTTGGGTTGCCAAAAGCGCAAAAATACAGCGGTTGCAATGAGCGAAACGATCGCCGATAAAATCCCGGGCAACTCTGGCCCTAGATGGTTAGAGCTTAGATACTGTGCGAGTGCAAAACTAAAGGCGGCTACGAACACAGCAGGAAAGGTTTCTCTCACTCCCCTAAATCCGTCCATTAAAAACACAATGAAAAAGGGTACTAATAAACTGATGAAAAATAAAATCTTGCCCGCCATAGCACTGATAGAAAGCGCGCTCACGCCCACCGCCCCCGCCATGGCGGTGATGGGGATGCCCACTGCCCCAAAAGCCACGGGCGCAGTGTTGGCAATGAGGCACAGCCCCGCCGCATACAAGGGGTTTAGCCCAAGACCGACTAAAATCGCCGCCGTGATCGCCACAGGTCCGCCAAAGCCGATCGCCCCCTCTAGGAATGAGCCAAAACAAAACCCGATCAAGATCACCAAAATGCGGTGATCGGGGGTGATGGCCTGCACGCTCTCTTTTAAAATCTCAAAATAGCCCGACTTGACGCTGAGTTTATACAAGAAAATCGCCGCAATGATGATCCACGAAATGGGCCAAAGCCCATAGAGAAAGCCGTAAATAAAGCTCGCCCCCACCATCACAGCGGGCATTTTGTAGACAAAAAGGGCGATCAGCACAGACAACGCCACGCTTAAAAACGCTGCGGTGTGTCCTTTGAGCTTAAACACAATCAAGGACGCAAAAAAGAGCACAATGGGTAAGACCGCCACAAGCGCGCTTAGCCAAATATTGCCCCCCAGGGGGGCGTAGACCTGATGCCACATACAAACTCCTATGAACTAAAGCTTGAGTATAGCATAAGCTTAGTGGGAGTGGGAGCTAACCTACCAACTACACCGACAACTCCCTAGAAGTTGTAAACATAATTCACAAAGACCAACACATGGCACTTGTGGCCAAGGTCTAAAAGCTCCTAGCTCCTTTGGGCTTTGAGGTGGCTGTTAAGGCTAGGGGGATTTAGTCCCACTCCAAACCCGTGGTGTAGTGCCCAATAGATTCTAATTGAAACTTAAAGAATCCGCAGCAGTGTCCATGCGTCTGTGTCGCTCTTCACAAGTTTAAAAAGTGTGTTTGTGTTGGTTTCAATCTTGCTCTCTTCTTTTTGTTTGTCAATAGTTGATGGTTTTTAGGGATTTAGAAAATAGCGGATGCTTGCAAAGCCTTTCATTTGTAGAGTTTTCACAAGATCTACTTCGTTAGTGGAGATGATCCCACCCAAAGCAAAAATACGGGCTTTGAGTATGGAACTTAGGGCCTTGAAATAATCCAAACCTAAGGGGGGAGGCTTGTTTGGTGTGGCAAAAAGGGGACTTAGGGTGCAAAAGTCAATGCCTAAATCCAGGGCTTTTTGCACTTGTTCAACGCTGTGTGCGCTGTAAAAACTCTGTAAATTCTTAGGGATTTTAGGCGCAAAGTCTAAAGCATTACTCTTTAAATGCACGCCGTGAAAGCCGTGTTTGAGGGCGCAATCTAGGCTGTCTTGTGGGGTTTTTAAATTAACATAAGCCACAACCTTAAAAGCGGCACAAAGGTGTACAAAGGAAGCACAAAGGGAGAAACTAATTGCCGGGTTAGTGGGTGAGCTCAAGTTTGTCTGCCTTAAACATGCGCGGCTAGGGGTGTGGGTTTTAAAGACCTGAGTCAAACACTCTTTGAAGTCTTTTAAGCTAAGGTCTACAAAAGACTCTGGGATGATAAAATAAGACTCAAACATAAACACCAAAGGATTAAAATTAGTGGCGATCCTAGCACAAAAATGCCAAACCCACCCATATTTTTATTAATTATAAGAGCCCAAAGCCTTAGCGTTCATCTGTGGGTTACCCATTAGCCTAGTCAATTCCTATGGGAAATGTAATTTTGGCTTGTAGCCATGCCAACTCTTCTAAGCATGTATAACTAGAGGAATCTTTGTGGTTATCCACACAAATACAATCATCGGCTCAAGTGTGTGTTGTTTGTTATCGTTTAACCGCCGCCACACAAAAGCCCCACCACCTATAAGCTTTAGATTGCGTGTGCTATAATCCCCCTTTATGAAAACGCCAAAGTAAAGACCGCCATGCCCCTTTACACAGATTTACTAAGCCAGCTTTGCGCCAAAGAGGATTTAAGGGAGGATCAGGTGTGGGCATTTTGGACAGGCGTTTTAAGCGGGCAGTTTAGCGACATTGAGTTAGGGGCTTTGCTCATCGCCCTAAAGTGCAAGGGCGAAAGCCCGCAAGAGATCACAAGCAGCGTGCAGGCATGTTTGCAAGAGAGCCAAGCCCTAAATATCCCCTTTGCGGTTGTGGATAATTGTGGCACGGGTGGAGATGGCAGCAAAAGCTTTAATATCAGCACGATCAGTGCCTTTGTGTGCGCCACGCTAGGCGTGAAAATGGCTAAAGCGGGCAATTACAGCTCAAGCGGGAGCGGGAGTGCCGAATTTTTAGAGCACTTGGGTTTCAACATCCACCTAAGCCCCAAACAGGTTACGCAAAGCCTGGATTTAGCTAACTTCGCCTTCCTTTTTGCCCCCATTTTCTACCCCAGCTTTGCCAAGGTCGCCCCCTTAAGAAAAGCCCTAAAAACCCGCACGCTCTTTAATTTATTAGGGCCGCTCTTAAACCCCCTACGCCCCAAAGCCCAGCTTTTAGGCGTGGCCGCCCCCAAATTGTGTTACCCCCTTGCTTGCACCCTGCAAAATTTGGGCCTAGAGCGTGCGTTAGTGGTGCACGGCTCAGGCTGTGATGAAATCGCCGTGCACGGGGAAACTTTAGTCTGCGAGCTAAGGGAAGGGCAAATCAAACAATACACGCTAGAGCCTAAAGACTTTGGGCTTAAGAGCCATCCCCTAGAGGCGTTGAAGGTGCAAAGCGTGCAAGAGAGTGGGCGCATTTGTTTAGACTTACTGCAGGGAGGTGGCAGCGAGGCGCAAAAAGCGAGTGTGATTGCCAACAGTGCGGGGGTGTTGTTTGTGGCTGGACGGGTTAAAGATTTTAAAGAAGGGGCCAAGCTTGCTAGAGAGTGTTTAGAGAGCAAACAAGCCTACACCCACTTACAAAGGATGGTGCAATTAAGCCATGCATGACTTGCTAAAAACCATGTTAGAGCACAAGAGAAAAGAGGTGCAAGCCTTGAAAGAGCGCTATAGCCTACCCGCTGAGCTTAAAGCCAGCCAAAGAAATTTTAAGGAGGCTTTGCAAGAGCGGCGCACGAGTTTTATTTTAGAGTGCAAACAAGCCTCCCCCTCTAAGGGCTTGATTAGAAGCCCCTTTGATTTAGCCAAAATCGCTAAGGTGTATGAAAAGTACGCCACTTGCATTTCGGTGCTGACTGATGAGAAGTATTTTAAGGGGGCGTTTGAGAACCTGCGTATCGTGGCCCAGCACTCCACCAAGCCCCTTTTATGCAAAGACTTTATCCTGGACCCCTTCCAGGTGCGCCTAGCGCGGCTTATGGGTGCGGATGCGATTTTATTGATGCTTAGCGTGCTTAATGATGAGAGTTATACAGAATTAGCCGCCCTCGCCAAGTCTTTAAACATGGCGGTTTTAACTGAAGTGAGTAATCAAGCAGAGTTGCAACGTGCACTTACCTTAAATGCCCCCATTGTGGGTATCAACAATCGAGATTTAAAAACCCTCAAAGTGGATATTCACACCACCCTAGAGCTCGCCCCTTTGATCCCTGAGGATAAAATCCTCATTAGCGAGTCGGGGATCAACTCACACGCAGTGGTGAAACAGCTATGCCACAAGGTGCAGGGCTTCTTGGTGGGCAGCCATCTTATGGCACAAAAAAACCTAGAAAAAGCGTGTAAAAAGCTCATTTTAGGGGAAAATAAAGTCTGTGGGCTCAGGCGGGCAAAGGATGCTAGGGCGGTGTATAAACATGGCTTCATTTACGGCGGGCTCATTTTTGACCCCCAAAGCCCACGCTACATTGCGCCCAAGAAGGCCAAAAAGCTCATTGAAAAAGTGCCTAAGTTGGACTTTGTGGGCGTGTTCGTGCAAGCCAAGCCCAAGACGATCATTAAAAGAGTCTACCAGCTAGGGCTTAAGGCGGTGCAATTGCACGGCCGTTATAGTGCAGAGGATTTAAGCCTACTACAAAATGCCCTAGATTGCCCCGTGTGGGCGGTGGCAAGCATTGACCCGCATGCTAAAAAATTGCCCCAAATCCCAAGTACTCCTTTAGTGTTGTTTGATAGTAAGGGGGCGAGGGCGGGGGGCAATGGCGTGGCGTTTTCTTGGGAGCTTTTAGAGGGCTTTAAACGCCCCTTTATGCTTGCCGGTGGGCTTAATGCGAGCAATTTAGAAAAGGCAGTGGCCATAGGGGCTCTAGGGCTTGATTTAAACTCAGGACTAGAGAGCGCGCCGGGCAAAAAGAGCGGGCAAAAAATCGCCCAAGTGGCGAAAATGTTACGGGAGTATTGAAATGCAGCGGTATTTTGGAGAATTTGGGGGGGGCTTTGTGCCCGAGCTGTTGGTCCCCGCCCTCACACAATTAGAGCAGGCGTTTGAGGCTTGTTTAAAAGACAGCGGGTTTCAAGCCGCATTAAGTGAGCTTTTAAAGGACTTTGTAGGTCGGCCAAGCCCTTTAACTTTGGTGAAGAACTTTTGCCCCAACCCTAAAGTGAAAATGTATTTAAAACGAGAGGACTTGATCCATGGGGGGGCGCACAAGACTAATCAGGCTTTAGGGCAAGCCCTCTTAGCGCAAAAAATAGGTAAAAAGCGTGTGATTGCCGAAACGGGGGCGGGACAACACGGCGTGGCAACCGCCATTGCCTGCGCGCTCTTGGGGCTAGAGTGTGTGGTGTATATGGGGGCTAAGGACATCGAGCGGCAAAAGCAAAATGTCTTTAGGATGCGCTTACTTGGCGCACAGGTGCAATCTGTGGAGAGCGGATCGGCAAGTTTAAAGGACGCGATCAATGAAGCCCTTAGAGATTGGGCAAGCTCTTATGCCACCACCCACTACCTTCTAGGCACCGCTGCTGGCCCGCACCCCTACCCACAGATGGTTAAACATTTCCAAAGCGTGATCGGCATAGAGGCTAGAGCGCAGATTTTAGAAAAGGAGGGCAAACTGCCCGACTCTGTCATCGCTTGCGTGGGCGGGGGCTCTAATGCGATTGGCATTTTTGCCGGCTTTTTAGAAGATACAGCTGTGGGCTTGGTTGGGGTTGAACCCGGAGGGCTTGGGCTAGACACCAACAAACATGGGGCGACTTTATGCAAGGGGAGTGTGGGGATTTTGCACGGGTGCAAGACTTATATTTTGCAAGATGAGCAGGGGCAGATCCAAGAGAGCCATAGCATTTCGGCTGGGCTAGATTACCCCGGTGTGGGGCCAGAGCATAGCTATTTAAAAACAAGCGGGCGGGCGCAGTATGTGGCGGTGAGTGATGAAGAGGCTTTAGAGGCGTTTGTGCGTTTAAGCCAAAGCGAGGGTATCATCCCCGCCCTAGAGAGCGCACACGCCCTAGCTTATGCCTATAAACTTGCCAAAGAGTGCAAGACAGAGAGCTTAATTCTTGTCAACTTAAGCGGTCGGGGGGATAAGGACCTAGCCACAGTGCAGGGGGCGTTGGGGGTGTGTTAGTTTTTAGGGTAGGGCTTAAATTTTTTTCTGGATATGTAACCTTAAACCAAAGAAAAGAACCCTTACTGCTCAAAAGGGGGACTATATTTGTTTTTAGGAGAATCACAACGTCTACTAGGGTTGTTGCAACGCTCTACAACACAAAAACGACTTTAAGATTGTTTGAAAAAAACGGAGTTTAAACCCCCCGCATCACCCTACTTTCCCACACTTGAAAAATGCAGTATCATCGGCGTAAGAGAGCTTGACTTCCAGGTTCGGGATGGGGCTGGGTATTTCCTCTCTTCTAGG
>NZ_BSWS01000010.1:0-35808 GCF_030270165.1 Helicobacter sp. NHP22-001
AACTTGACTTCTGTAAAGTTGTGCTGTGGTGTCTTGTTCTCAAAAAATGGAGCGAGCATGCCATGGGCACTTTGGATTTGGGCTTTTTGTGTGGCATTGATGGTGGGGGGTGTTTGTGTTTCATATGTTTTATCTGTGTTAAAGCGTTCCTGTGTTCTCTCAATCAAGGCAAGCAAGTCTTGCATGTGAGCAAAGGCTAGAGTGAAGTAGTCATGCCCACAAACTTGGCAATATTTTGTGTAGTCTTGGTAAAGTTGCATCACTTCTAATTGCCCATCAATGAGGGGTGGAGCTCTAAATTGCACAATAAGGGCTTTGCTGTCTTGAGTGGGGATGATCTGCTCTATGGTGGCAAGGGGGATGCTAAAGGGATTGTTCTCTTTATCCTTTAAAACTACATCTACACATTTGTGCAAACAGTCATTAAGAATTTTAATGTCTTTTTTACTGAAGTATTTGAGTCTAGGGGCTTTGGCATTTTCTAGAGCTTTTTCTAGCTCAGCTAGGGCTGGGTTTGGCATGACTTCAAAGGTGTAACCTAACACTTTTTGTCCCCGAGCTTTGGCTTTGTTTTTGATCACCTTGACTGATTTGTAGGGGGGTTCAAAGTGGCTTAGTTTTTTGGTTTTTTGGGTGAGTTGTTTGCAAGTGGGGTTCAATACCTGTCTATCAATATCACCCATCCTTAAAGATTCGGGGATACCCATAAAATCACGGAAGCCTTGTAAATTGCTCTCATAGACACAGACTTTAAAAACCCCATTCTTGTCTGTGGCGTGCTTAAACCGCTCTAAGAGCCTAAATAGATTCTTGGTGTATTTACCGCTTAGGTCTACAAATGTTTGGAGTTGCATTGTGGTAAAATTTGCTTCTAGGTCGTTTAGCAAGTAGGTAAAGTAGGGGTCATTGACTTGTATGTCTAAATGTTTAACATTTTTTTGTTTGTCGTATTCAAGGGCAAACACCCTAAAAAGCATCACTTTGCTTCTACGTATGTGCTCATTGGGCAGATGTTTGATTAAATCAAAATTAGCCCCCGCTATATTGTTAAAAAGATCAAGGGTTACTTTATAAAGTCTTGTATTGGGCATGTGCGGGTCGCCTGCTAGAGCTTTTAGCTCTTGTTGGGTGAAACGGATCACAGTGTCTTTTTTGTCTTTTAGGCGGTTAAATAGGCTAAAGAATAAATTGTTTTCTAGCTCACTTAGCATGCCTAGATTGACTTTGTAAATATTGTTATGCATCACAACTTGCTTAGGGTTAGCTATTTTTGTCCTTTTGGCTAAAATAGGTGTGTATTCTATAACTTCGCCTGTTAGGTTTTCTGTGTTTGTGGGTTCTTTAGGATTTTTTTGAGCTACTAGGCTTAATTGTAGCTCTTGTTGCGGAGTTTCTTTAACCACTTCTTGGAAAGTGTGCGCTTGCAATGGTGGAGTTTTGGGGGTGTTTTGGGAGCTACCCACTTCAGTTGTGGTAATTTGGGCAACTTCTGTAGGCGGTGTAGGGGTTGTTTGCGTGGTTGGGGGGCTATAAGATGGAATGTTTTCTTTTTTTACCCACTCGCACCATGTGGTTACGGCGATAAACATGTTATTGATGCAGTCTTTAATGCCATCATCACAGGTTTTTTGGATGTCGGGGTGGGTATTTGTGCTTTTGAGTTTCTCCATACTCTCAATGATACCCATATAGTGTTTGATATTTGCGATGGCTTCTTTGGAAGTGTTTAGTCCCCCTATATCATCTTGACCCCACTCGTTTTCATGCTCCAAAATAAAGCTCACAATCTCTTTTAGCTTCTCTGTCTTTTGGGCTAGGATAAATTCATGTACCTTTGGGTTTTTGTCCGATTCACATTCTAAAATTGTAAGCGCATCAATGTCGCATATCAAGCTTTTTATGTGCCTATACAAGGGACTTCTCTTATCCATTTTTTCTTTAAGTTTTTATGCTAAATTTTGGGGGATTGTAGCGTGTTTTTTGAAAAATAACGATTAATACGCAATTTATATCCTAAAAATCCACTATTTGGCGCAATTTATATCCTAAAAAAGCGCAATTTATATCCAAAACCCCCCTCGCCATACATTATATATATTGAAAAAGATTTGAAAAACTAATTTTTTAAAAATCGCATGCGGGTGCGCTTGCCCGTGATACATATTTCTCTTGTAAAAAAATTTTTTTAAATTTGTTGAAAAATTGGTTGAGTGGATTTAAGATAAGCCAAGCTGACGTTTGACATCTATATTGCTCTTGGGGGCAAGCCCCCAAGCCCCCAAACCCCCAAGAGAGGGCTTTGAAATGAGGATTAGTTTGTTTTCTTGGCTTTATGATGCCATTGCAGTAAAGAGGGCTTTGGGTTTTGAATACCAAAAAACACCCCTGCAGTAAGATGACTTGGGGAGTTCTAAAACGAGAATTGGCGTTTTAAAACCCATAGAACGCTTTCTTGGGTTAAAGGGTGGTTTGGTATGGGTTAGAGGTAAAGTGTTGATTGTAGACCCCTCTATGGCTCTAAAAACGCTATTAGTGCAAATAGACAGAAAGTCCAAACACTATGCCTTACAGAAAAACCCCAAATGAACCCAAATTTTTGTTTCAAAAACCAAAGAAAATCTTAGAATGTGTGTCTTTTGCGTTTAAACGCCCCTAGAGCATTGAGAGTAGTTAAAGAGTTAGAACTATGGGTTAAGTGTGTTGTGTTGATTGTAGGGGCTTCTAGGTGAGTAGAAAGGACATTTAAATAAATGGATAAGATTATAGAAGACAATCTGCACCTAAACATAGCCCAAAATGGCCTTTGGAGACCAGACACTTACAGCTTCTACTTAGGGCTTTGAATATAGTAATGAGGTTACTTGTTTAGAATATTAGAATACTTGCAGTTGGGGGGAACAATGATACTTATTTTTGAAGTTGTTGAAAAAAAAGAGTAAGCGAAACACTGAGCAGATATAGCGTTTAAATGGCTTAAAATGGTCATAAAGTGCAAAGTTAGGGGTTGGAATTCAAACACAGTTTTAGGGGGTTTGCGTTACCACATCTTAGCTAGTCGTGTCTTTGAGGGTTTAATGCGTGTTCTCAAAGTTACAGACCGCACCAAATTGCCACACCTTTTAGAGATGACGATGGTTTTTTAGCGGTCTTTGGGCGGGCTTGTAAGCTAGGGTAACTGGACTTACATAACCAACGAGTATTCTACAACTAGAGGTGATAACTGCGAGGGGTTGTAGGCAGTGGAAGTGAATGGTTTGTAAATGGCACCCTAATCTCTACCTAAATACTCTCCATCGCACCAATAAGCCCCGTCCCACCAATAGACAACACGCCCATAAGGCATGCCAAAGTGCATACGCAAGTACTCTTGTCTATGCTTTCTGCTCCATTTGGATTTATGGCATTCGTTATAAGCATCTACTTCTTTGTTATATTGTTCAATCCACTCTTTAGAGCCTTTTTCAGCCATTCTGTACTCCTCTTGCTAAAATTTCAAAGAGTTTGCGCCGAATCAGGTCTTCAAAATCTTTATTTTTTGTTAATTCGTTATAAAGTTGTTCGTTGTTCTCAAGCAAGTTAAGCGATTCATCCTTAAATCGTTTGTTAAAACCCATCCATTGATTGTCTTGATCAGAGTTGTTGAAATTTTCCATGAAATTGGAATCGGCACGCATACGATCTAGGGTGTCTTTTAGGGCTTTAGAAGCTTGTTCGCCTAAGGGGATTCCGTGCGCTTTACTAAATTCCTCTAAAATCTCTGAAAGCTTTTCTAGCTCGCTTTGTGGGGTGTGGCTAGAGCCATCGGCTTTTGAGGGGTATAACTCTGACTGCCCCTTAAGGGCAATACTCACATCTTGTTGCGCGATTTGCAAGCGGTAATCCTCAAGCTCTACGGCTCTAGTGATGTCCTCATCAAAATCCTCTCTAAATGGGGCTAGTTTCTTAATGAGTTCTTGGAGCAACCTAAAAAGTTTTTCTAAGGACACATCTTGATAGCGTAAAATTTGCACTAAAAAGGCGTAGTTTTTGAGGTAAGTTTTTGCCTTGCTGTAAAACTCCTGTTGTTTATTTGGGTCTAAGGTGTTATAATGCGCGACTATTACATCTAGCATGGCGTGGATTTGGGGCAAGGGGGCTTGGTTAAAGATGGCCAGATAAAAGTTTTCAACCTCCTCTCTGACATACACCCCATAGCTGTCTAAATGGCTTTTGAGATCATGGAGTTTATTGAGGTCGCTTGGCTCGGCGAGCAAGGTTTGTTTGTAATAAGGCTCAAAGGCTTTTTTGATTTTTTCAGTGTCGTTGGCAAAGTCTAAAACATAGGTGTCTTTTTTATCTTTGTGGATACGATTCAAGCGTGAAAGCGTCTGTACGCACGCCACACCACTTAAAGCCTTATCTACATACATCGTGTGTAACAAAGGCTGGTCAAAGCCTGTTTGGTATTTGTCTGCCACGATCAAAAAGCGGTATGCATCCTTTTCAAAAGTTTTAGGGGTTTGGCTCTCGCTAAAGCCATTCAAACTCGTCTCACTCTCGCCCTCAACTTCTCCTGAGAAGGCAACCAAGGCCTTATGGGGGCGTTTTTCTTGGGCTAGTTGTGCCCGAAAGGCTTTAAAATAGCGCACAGCGACTCGGCGTGAGCTCGTAACAACCATCGCCTTAGCCTTGCCCCCAATTTTGCTGTGTGTGGTGGTGTAAAAATGGGCAAGCATCGCTTTTGTTTTTTTCTCAATGCTCTTAGGGTGCTCTTTGACATAGGTTTTAAGTTTTTTAAAGGCGGGGTCCCTTTTATAGAGTGGATCATCTGGGACTTTGGCCACCAAATCGGCGTAGAATGTGTAGGTGGTGTAAGATTTTAAAACATCCAAAATAAAGCCTTCTTCAATGGCTTGTTTCATGGAATACAAATGGAAAGGAATGAACTGCTCCCCACTTGTTTTTGTCCCAAAAAGTTCTAGGGTTTCTGGTTTGGGCGTGGCACTGAAGGCGAAATAAGAGGCATTTTCATTAAATTGTTTGGATTTAATGGTTTGTAACAAATATTCATCGGGGTCTAGCGTCTCTTGCTCCTCTTGTATGGGCGCACCTGTGGCTTTTTTGACGGCATCGCCATACGCCCCCCCTTGGCTGGAGTGCGCCTCGTCTATGATGATGGCAAATTTTTGATGGGCAAGGCTGGGCAATTCCTCTAAAATATGGGAGAACTTTTGGATCGTGGCGATGATCACCTTCTTGCCCTCCGCCAACGCATCCTTAAGCTGGCGGCTGCCCTCTGTGATTGTCTCTACAACCCCCCTGATGGTGAAAAAGCTTTGGATGTTCTTTTGTAATTGTTTGTCTAAAACGATCCGATCCGTGATCACCAAAACGCTATCAAACAAGGGTTTTTCATTGACACTAAGCCCGATTAACGCGTAAGACAGCCATGTAATGGTGTTGCTCTTACCGCTACCTGCGCTGTGCTGGATCAAGTAACGCTTCCCCACGCCTTCATTTTGCACAGCCTTGCACAGCCTTTGCACGGCACTGAGTTGGTGGTAACGGGGGAAGATCACACCCTCATCCACAAGTTGTAAGAAGTTGAAAATGAGATTTAAAACTTGGTCTTTTTGCAGGATTTGCTCCCACAAATACGCGCTTTTGAGCCCCTGTGGGTTTGGGGGATTGCCCGCCCCGCACTCTAGCCCCACCATCCCACTCCCATCGTTTAAGCCCTTATTAAAGGAGATAAAACGGGTGTCGGTCTTCTCTAGTTTTGTGGTGAGATAGACGAAACTTTCATCTAGGGCGAAGTGGGCTAGGGCGTGTTTGAGTAGGGGTTCTTGGGGGTTTCTGTCTTGTTGGTATTGTTTTAGGGCGTGTTGGGCATTTTGCCTGTTTAAAGAGTGTTTGAGTTCTAAGGTGAAAAGGGGCAAGCCGTTTAAAAAGATCACCAAATCTATGGAGTTTTGGTTGTGCTGGCTGTAATGCAGCTGGCGCACTACAGAAAAAACATTGTTTTGGTAGTTTTTTAAAGTGTCTGGGTTCTTTTGGGTTTTGGGTTTGGGGTAGGCAAGCTTAAAATTGATCCCCAAATGCTCCACCCCATCCTTAAGCACTTTTAGCATGCCTTTTTCTTCAATTTGCTGTCTTAAGCGGTGTAGCAGGTTTTTTTTAAAATCTTGGTCCCTTTGGCGCAACGCCTCTAGGGCTTTATTTTGCGTTCGCTCTAAAAACTCCCATAACAAGCCCACATCCAAACAAAATTCTTTATCATAGGCTTTAGGGTCGCCTTTGGTATAACCGCTCTTTAGCAAATGTCCTTCTATGAGGGTTTCAAGGTCTTCTTCTGTGTATCTTTTCATGGGTGTCCTTTAGGGGGATAAGTCCAAGCACCGCTTCGCTGATGAGGGCACTTTTATAGTCTTTAAGGGCTTGGATTTGGGTTTGTAGTTTGGCACTGAGGCACTCTAGTTGCCTGGTCTTTTTATCTAAAAAGGCGGTGATGGTGTGTTGCTCGGCTAGAGGGGGGAGGGGCAAAGGCATGCCTTTAAAGATTGTATAGTCTATGCTTTCTCTAATTTTCATAATGCCTGTAGCATATTGGCTTAGACTGCTTTGTAATGCCTTGTTCCCAAACAAGTAGGCATAATACTTTATGAAGGTTAGGCGTTTATCTTTGGCGAATAAAACTAGGTAAATCGGGCTAACTAGCCCCTCGTATTGCGAAAAGCCCAAAGAGCCAATGACGGCGTTCATTTTGTTAAAGACTAAATCCCCACGCCTTACGATTCTGTATTGTGATATATCCTTTTTAGCCTTGTTGCCAATGTTGCCCTTTTGTTCATAGGGTAAAACGCCCATATCTTTAACTAGGGACAAAATTTGGGTAATGGCTTTATCCCTGTTTGTTTCGTTTCGGGTACCAAAAAGGCTATCTAGCCGCACCACCTCCCAACCCTCAGGCACCTCCCCTAGCCAGTCTAAACCGCTAGGCTTCATGCGGGCATTGGGGTCTAGCCCCTTAGTCGCTACCTCGCTAATGAGGGCGTGTTTATAGTCTTTAAGGTGCTCTAAGAGCTGTGTTTTCTTGGCAATCAAGGCATCGAGCTTAGAGATTTTCTCGTCTAAAAACGCTGCGATGGCGTGTTGCTCGGCTAGTGGAGGGAGGGGGATTTGAAAATTACGCAAGTTTTCAAGCTTGACACGCAAAACCTTAACTCCACTGGCATATTTTGCTTTAAGGCGCATGAAATAGGCACTTTGGAAAACATAGGCGATAAAAATCGGGTCTTGCTTGTGGGAAAAGGCGAAGATGTCCCCACTAATGCAAATATCCGCTTCACCCAAGTAAGCCACCGCTTTTAAAACCCCCTCAATGTCCTCACTCACGCCCGTAATGATTAAATCGCCTCGCCCTGCCCTTTTAAGCGTCTTGGCTAGCTTAGAGCTGACAAAGCTTTTAGTTTGGGCGGTGTGGGTGTTGTAATAAGTGTGAATTTGCCCGTAATGAATCGCTCCCACGCCCTCTGCCTGTAAATCCGCCTTCACTAGTCCCGAGCCCCGTGCAAAAGTCCCAATCTTACCAAGCTCGACCACCTCCCACCCCGCTGGTAAGTTCTCTAGCCCCTCCATCACCCCACCTTAAAAATATCGTCTAAAAGGGCGGTGATCTCCACTTCTAGGGCGCGGATTTGGGTTTTCAGTGCCTTGGTGTTTTGGCTTTTGGTGGTGGTTTTAAAATACTGGTTGAATAAAATCTCATAACCCACTTTCACGCTGTCCTCTTCAATAAAGCTTAAAGGGGTGCGAGGCCAGATGCTGCTAAGAAAATGGGCTTTGATGTTTTCTTTAAGGGGGATTTTCTCCTCTTGTTTGCCAAAAAGGACATTTGGGGCGGGCTTTTGCTTGCCCTTTTCATCTTTAATCTTGGGCATGGGCATATCCAAAGCCTCTAAAAACTCCTTAGCTCCTTTGTAGATGGGCTCTAGATTTTTAGGGGTGCCTTCTAATTCTTGCAGTTTTTCTAAAATCTCCCCTTTGTTCTCAAGCGCTTGAAAGCTCTCCTCTTTAAAGAGTTCTTGGCTGGGTTTTAAAGAAAAGACTCTAAATTTTTGATAACCCAAGTCGGCATTGTCTAAAAGCACGCTGTGCGGGTCGTGGGGTTGTTCTAAAAAAAGCCTTACAATCTGGTTGATGTGTTCCTGGTTTAAGCGGTTGCGCTTTTTGCCTAGAGATTTTGCCATGGGCTCAAAAAAGCTTGTGGCATCGATGAGCTGGACTTTGCCTTTTTTATGCTCGGGTTTGCGGTTGCTAAGGATCCATATAAAAGTGGGGATGCCCGTGTTGTAAAACAAATCGGTGGGTAGGGCGATCACGGCTTCTAAATAGTCGTTTTGTAAAATATGGCTTCGAATCGCCACTTGCCCGCTGTCATTGTTAAAAAGGGGGCTGGAGTTATGCACGGAGGCGATGCGCGAGCCTTGGGGGGTGTCCTTCATCTTGCTTAGCATGTTGAGCAAAAACATCATTTGCCCATCCCTTGCTCCCGTAACCCCCACACTAAAGCGCACATCCTTCTTGGCATCCTCTTGCTCGCTCCTCCACGCCTTGCCAAAGGGCGGATTGGTAAGCATAAAATCAAATTTTGTGATGTCCCCCTTTAAAAATCCATCTTCGTTCTCTTTGAGAGTGGAGCCGAATTTAATATTCTCTGGGTTCTCGCCCTTGATGAGCATATCTGCCTTGCAAAGGGCGTAGGTGTCGGGGCTGACCTCTTGCCCGCACAATTCAAAGGTTGCCTTAGATTGCAACTCCTCTTGAAGGAAGGCTTTAGACTCGGTAAGCATCCCCCCGCTCCCGCAGGCGTTGTCGTAAATGGTGAAAAATCCGCTTTTGATTTGCTCTTGCACGGGTCTAAAGACAAGTTCTGCCATCAAGCGTATCACCTCCCTTGGGGTGAAGTGCTCACCCGCCTCCTCGTTGTTCTCCTCATTGAATTTGCGGATCAACTCTTCAAAGACATAGCCCATCCCCAAATTGCTTAAGCCTTTTTGGATCACCCTGCCTTTTTCGTCTTTCTTGTCGTTGATGGAGAAATTCACCTTTTGACTGCAAAACTCTTGCACGAGGGGGTATAAAATACCGCTCTTTTCTAAGGTGTCTAGCTGATCTTTAAATTTAAACTTCTCCAAAATGTCCCTAATATTCGGGCTAAAGCCATCTAGGTAGTTTAAGAAATTAGCTTTAATGATTGAGGGCTCATCTAAAAGTACCTTAAGGGTGAAGTTAGAATCGTTGTAAAACTTAAACCCACTGGCATGGCACAAGGGGGTGGCTAAACCATCTGGGCTTAAATTCTTATGTTTTTCTTTGCACGCCAAAACCTTGGCTTTGGTAGGTTCTAGCATGGCATCTAGCCGCCGAATCAAGGTCATGGGCAAAATCACATCGCGGTACTTGCCCCTTTTATAGTGATCCCTGAGTAAATTCGCAATGCCCCAAATGAAATTCACCATGGGCTGAAACTGATTGCCGTCCATAACTCTCGCTCTGTCTAAAATAAAGGGTAGAAAAACCTAATCCCTCATCGTTGCGCATTTTAGCATAAGTGCTGCTAACAGATGTTAGGCCATGATCAATTTTCACTTTAATCTTATTTAAAAATATATGTTATTAAAAACACGTGCTATAGATACAAACCATAAGCAATTTAATCAAAGGGAGCGACATGCTTTTAAATGCCGTGATAGAAAAGGATGAACATGGGTATTTTGCTTTTGTCCCTTCTTTGCAAGGTTGTGTGTCTCAGGGCGAAAGTTATGAAGAAGCTCTGGCAAATATCAAAGAGGCGATCGAGCTTTACTTAGAAACCTTAGAGGCAGATGAGTTAGCTCATCTCTCCAATACAAATTTTGTAATAGTCCCTATTGAAGTGGCTTTAAATGCCTGAATCGTCATGTCTTACGGTAGCCCATTGCCTTCCATAAATGGGTGTACTACATTCATTTCAACATATTTTTCTATGATTTCTTCAAGGTTGTTTGGGGCATCGCTTCAATTTTTTTAAGGGCTTCATTGAGATATAGAGCCGAACAAAATTTAAAATAGTCTTTGGCGATATTTTTGGTTCTTATTTGTTCTGCAAAGGCATACAATCCTTGAAACAAGGCTTTATGTATATCTTGTAGTCCCTTAATCGTGCCGACTTCTATGTCGTTAATTGCCCGATTGACAACTTTACTAGAATAGCTGTTAAAGGATTGTATTACGCTATAAAATGGTAGTATAATAGTGTATCTCAAAACGCAAAGGATAAACATGCCAAGAAAAGGTAAAAACAACACCGAGCTCACACCGCCTCCAAGTCCTCCCCAAACCCGAGCAAAAAAGGCAACACGATCTGCGCCCATCACTCCCTCCAAAGTGTTTGCCTATGTCAGAGTTTCAAAGGACACCCAAGAACAACTAGGACAACGCCACGACATCGAAACCTATGCAAAGAAAGAGGGGCTAGTGATTGACCGATGGATTGAAGTTGAGATGAGTAGCAAGAAATCCCAAGAGCTCCGCCGTATTGATGAACTGAAAGCCGAGTTACGCAAAGGGGACTTACTGCTCGTTGCCGAATTAACCCGTTTAGGACGCTCCATGGTCGAAGTGATGAACCTAGTGGAGCATTTTAACCAAAGCGAGGTTTCTGTGTGTTTTGTAAGGCAACCCGAGCTCAATACCTATAAAAGTGCCATAGGGGGGTTACTCATCGCAATCTATGGATACATCGCCCAAGCAGAACGAGAGATGATTAGCCAACGCACCAAATCTGCCCTAGCCGCCAAGAAAGCAGAGGGAAAACACTTAGGGCGACAAAAGGGCACACTCAACAAACACCACCCTCTCGACCCGTTTAAAGACACAATCCGCCTTTACAGAGAAAAAGGGCTGAGTTTAGCTGGTATCTACAAACTCATTGACTGCCCTAGAAAACCTCACATCACTAACTTTGTCAAATACTGCAACTCACGGGGGCTAAAGTAGAGGGTATAAACACTTTGGTTTATGACAAAAAAAGGGGGGGCGACTAAAAAATCCACACTTTTTTTACCACTTTTTGCCATTTTTTACCACTCAACGCTAAAAGTGGTAAGTAGTGGTAAAGCCGTGTGGCACGGGGCTCGTGAGTTTTTTTACCACTTTACCACTTTTACCACTCTTTTACCACTATATATAAGGTAACACACAACACTCATGGCATGACTGAGTTTTCACCACCTTACCACTCCGCTATATTTTTCTCTCATGACTAAATTAAGAAAAAGTGGCAAAGTGGCAATTAAGAAAAAAAACTCCCACGAAGTCCCTACACAAGGGGGTTTAGAGTTTTTTTTATTGTTGCCACTCAGTGGTAAAGCAGTGGCAAAAGTGGCAAACCCCCAAAAAAGTCTATGAAACCCCGCAAACAAGGGCACTGAGCTTTTTAAGGAAACAAATAGGGGGGCGAAATAGAGGCATAATGAGGACTGCCCTAAGTGAAAAGGCGCATTTTTGGTAAAGACTGCCTAAGTGAAAAGGGCGCAGTGGTGCAAAAAGCGGTTTAATGGTGCAAAAGCGGTTTAAAGAAAGGATTTTTTTGGTAGAATAGTCGGTATGGATACAAAAATGAGTTTAAAAGTCAGTGTGTTCGCTAAACTCCCCAGTTTTCCAACATACCAACGAAAACGAACACTTTATCCTATCCAAACAACAAGACAAGGACAAAAGTACGGGAAATATATCACAAACTCCCCCAAACGAAACTGAAACTAACTTTAATCCAAGCACCTCTCAATCAAACTCTGTCCCAAGTGTCCCAAGTGTCCCACAAACACAAATCCCCGATGATGACCCATGGATTGCCAACGAGCTCACAGAAACCTCCATTGTCCTAGCCGAGGATTTTGCCAAAACCCCCCTCCAACAGATCAGACACACGCTGAGGCAAACCAAGATAATCCCCAAACCCTCCCATCATCAGCCCCCCAAGGCACAGGCAAGCAAGAACTCCATTACATCACCTATGCCTCTAACTGCCAATACCACGCCCTATTTGACAAAAACATAAACACGACCACAGCCTATGCAAATGCAAAATGGGTAACTGAGCCCGTGGATTTTGAAACCTTTGTTAAGATTTTCACCCAATACCCCACGGCGCATGTGCAATTCAAACCCCTCACCAATAAAAAGTCTATCCGCACCCAAGAAAACGCCGTAAAACATGTCCCCGTGCTTGAGTTTGACATTGACAACAACTACACCAACACCACGCCTAAGTTAGATGAGAACGGGCAAATACTGCTCGATAGCAAAGGTAGCCCTCTACTTGAAAAGCTCCCCGATGACAAGCAACCTCGCCTTTATATCAAAGATATCCGTGCAGTCATAGAGAAACTAGGCATTTGCGCCATTATTTACCCCACGAAAAACTACAAAAGACGCAAACACGACGATGACCCAGGTATGCCCGAACGCACCCGCCTTGTCATCCCTCTAACAAACTCAAGTGCTTTTCAACAGATTAACCCCAAAATCATCATTGAGGACACCTACACCTATACAGAGAAAGGAAAAGACAAGTCAATCACCTACAAACGCCTAGACAACAACATCTTTGGGATTATGTATCTTGCCGCCGCTGATAAATTAGGGCTACCCGACCCCGACAACTGCCTTGACCCCGCTTGTTTTAAAACGAGCCAACACTTCAATCGCTCCCCCGACCTTGAGTTTAAACCCGACATCAACATTAGACAAGCCGACATCAAAAAGGGGATAGCTGAGGGTGATTATATAGCCCCCATTGTCATTGAGGGCAAAATCCTAAACCTTTTAGAGCTCATCCCCAACTTTGTAGAACTTCTCAATGACCCCGAGTATATTAAAGGCATGGAGGCACGGATAGAGATAGCACGAAGCAAGGATAAACAAAAATCCAACCCCCGCAAGCAACCTAGCCTTTTAGACACAAAACCTACAAACAACACCCCTAAAACGGCTAAATCTACCCCCACACCTACGCCTAATACCAAACCAACCCCACGACCACAGAGGAAACAATGCAGGCCACAGACAACGAAGCCGTGCTGATACACCGCACGCTATAACGCAATGAATACTAACAAAATACAAATCTTTAAACATTGCCTTATCTATTGCTTAATCGGTGATAGAGCAATAATTCGTAATAGATTAAATACTATTTGAAACATTAATTATTGTGTTTAGTTCAATAATTATTGTTTGAAACACTGCTTGAAGAAACAGACGTTTAGTGTTGTAATATGTAATATGCATATGGAGATACAGAAATCAAACGAATTTTGAGAAATAGCTGGATGGGATGAAGAATAATAAGGGCTATGTAGCAATCCTATGATTCATTAATAACTTGAAAGAAAAATGGACACTTTGGCGACTATAAGCGCATCGCAAGAGGATGGATGTGCTTGGGTTTGCAAGAGTTTTAAAAATTAGGTTTTTTGTATGTATGTAGTCTTGGATTTGCAGAAACACACTACTTGAGGTTGTGGTTGACTCAACCAAGCGCCAAAGCTCCAAACAATCCATATTCCACACCATACCACTGAGCTAACCCTTTATCTCTACAAATTGTGGAGATCATTTAACTCCAACTGCTTTTTAGCTTCCTTTGTGCGGGGAGTGTAGAGGTAGGTTTTATAATCAATTTTTAATTTAATCTCATTTAAAAGCACATGCATATATAAAGCCATAAACAATTAAATCAAAGGTAGCGACATGCTTTTAAACGCCGTGATAGAGAAAGATGAACATGGGTATTTTGCTGTTGTCCCTTCTTTGCAAGGCTGCATGACACAAGATGATAGCTATGAAGAAGTTTTGGCAAATATCAAAGAGGCGATCGGCCTTTACCTAGAAAGCTTAGAAGCGGATGCACTAGATCATCTCTCTAATAGAAATACGGCAAAAGGAGCAGAGGAACTCCTATTACAAAATAGGTTTATCTTGACCAAACAGAAGGGTCATAGGCTTTTTCTCTTTCCAAATCGGGGGCACGGGATAATCTAAAAAGAATAGGGAGACAGAGATTATCGTGTTTGCCTTGTGCTCCATTGGCGTTGTCAAAAGTCCATCTAATGGTTTGTTCGGGGGTTTATGGGTTTTGGATTGATTGGGGGGGGGGGGGGTATAAGAAGTTCTTTAGTCCGTCTGTGAGCTCCCCGTTTTGCAAAAAGGCATCTATAAAGGGTTTTGCGGGGGAGCGGTAGCGTTTTAATGTGCTACAAAACGCAATGGCTAAATGTGATAGCCTCCGCTGTCTTTTTGTTGCATGGCTTGCATAGAGATTTCTTCTGCGGATCGCTTGCGCTCATCAACATACTTTAGAATGTCATCAAAAGCCTCGCTAGCCTCTTGTGGGTTTATCTCTACTAATTTGGTAACCTCTTGCAAAAGGTAAGCTAAGCCCTTATCTATGTCTTTGAATAAGGGCAAACTCTTTTCTAGGTTGTCTAGTTTTAGGGCAATGTCCGCTTTCTCTTGTTCCAATACCCTGTATTGCCCTTTTAAAGCGTCATATTCCGCTTGCAAAGGATTAGGGGCTATATCCTCTTGCTTTGGCACATCTTGCGTTTGTGGGGCGTTATTTGGCTCTTTAGGCTTCTGTGCCTCTGCAAGCTCTGTTATAAGCCCTTTGTTAGTCGCCCTCATCGCTTTATATCTGTCCCTTGATCGCTTTAGGGCATTGTAGGTTTGATTTTGCTTTGCCTCAAGGGTTTTGATTTGGATTTCTTGCCCGTTGCTTACAAGTGTTAAAAAACCTACTTCATTAGTGGCTTTAGACAAATCCGCCCTAAGTCCTTTGATCCGCTTTGCCTTTAGCCCGTATTTCTCTTTTAGTCCTAACAAGCGATCTTGTAACCGCCTTGCTTGCTCGGCATTTGTCTTTTGCAAAGATTGCACGCTCTCAATGGCTTGAGTAACGACATCGCTTTTCTTAGTGAGATCATCGGCTAGAGTGTCGCATTTGTCTTTGAGCTCTTGCAAGGCGGTTTCTAGGGTTTCAATCTTTTTGAGTTGCTCGGCTTGTGTGGCGTTTGTGGTTTGCAAAGCCTCTTTGTCCCCATTAAGCCCGCTAATCGTGGTTTCTTGCTTTTGCCCTTAGTTTTTAGTTTCTCATAGCAAAGATTCTCAAAGTGGGGAGAGCTTGTTGAGTTCTTTGATGACTGGTTTAAAAATCTGCATTTTGACTTCACACATTTTGTAACCTCGCTGAGTTAACCAAAATAGATCCTAAAGAAGTGAGCACAATCTTATACGACATAGATAGTGCTGTGCGCATGTATAAAGAAAGAACGAAGCAAATATTAAAAGAGTGGCATGAGAAAAGCGGAGGTGAAAATGGCGTGGGTTATCATAAGTAGTGGTTGTATTAGATAATTCTAGGTATTATTAAATATAATTTTAAATAATGTTTAATGTATTTAATAATATTTGAAATATTGATTATATGTATTTAATGTTCTTCATAAAATTTTTGCTAAAACATTGTAAAACGTAGCCACTTAAATGAAAAATTTATATCTTAACAAGCGTTATCTGTAGTTTAGAATGTGATAAATTGAGTGTTGTCTTGTGACTACCACCATAGGTTCATGCCCAATGCTGTAGGCGAAATGGAGTAACTTGAAAGCCACTGGTTGATACCCCCTATAACTAGGAAAAGGCAACTTGCTGGCAATCACACGTCACATGTCTAGCAGTCTACTGAAAGAACTAACGTTATAACAGAAACTACAACAAATAGTCATATCATTTTAAGCAACACTATTGGTGCAAAAAATAGTTTAGTTTATCACCCTGCTAGCTCCACTTGATTATTTCTGTCTAAATCACGGATTGGAAGAATGGAGTTTAGTTCTCTCACATAGCTTAGGGATTTTTTAAGGCTTTGGAAAAAACATGAGCATTTTATAGGTAAAGATTTTCTAAATTTGCTCTTTTATCGTCTGGGCTCATTAAATTCTAATCCAACTTATCTATGACCTGTGTGGCTGTGGAACCCAATAAAGTCAAATCAGGATCGCACGGACTACATAGAAAGCATGGGATACTGATATAGTTTCCATAGTCTGAAAGACCCCCTAGGAGGCAGACCGAGGGTTGGAAATAGCAAAAACTTACTCGTTTTTGAGATAACCTTTTTGTTGGATATATTTGGCAATACATCTAAGGTAAGCGTGCATGTAATAGCACAGCGCACAGAAGTATTGCCTCAAATCCTGAATGCCAAGACGACTACCGTATTCTTGAAAACTCTCTGCACCATGTGCAAGCTTGTTGCATGTCTCTGAAATCTCACTAATTTTCTCTACAATATTGCATCTGAGATTTTTATGATATATCTCAAATACAAACCTATTTATACCTATTTTTTCAAGAATATGGTCATTAATATGCTTGACATGTAAAGAGCCCCTCTTGAAAGGATTGCCTCTCTTGAATGGTTTTTGGCACTGCACATCCACAATTTTCTCTTTTTTCAACATACCTAGTATGCTTAGGAACACCTCTTCTCTAGACTTATTATCATCTATAGGACATTTTATCTTTATGTAGATCTTTTGGATTTCTTTATTAAGTCTTTCGAAACAAATTCTTTGATCCTTAATGACATCAAAAACATCTTGAACACTTTGTATCACTACACTTTCAAGGGTGGTGTAAAGCATCAATATGAACTGTGCATGCAAGGTGGAACGATACTTGGAATAAAAACGATCGCTACTTTTTAAACCTACTAGTTCCTGGGAACTATCGCGCAAACTAAGACCGCGTAAAAAATCCTTTAAAAAAACACTTTGTTTTACCCAATGCTCTTTAGAAAGTAGTTCCATTAGGAGCACTTACTGCTACATAATTGGCTTAGAACATGCGCAACATTTGCACTCAAGGAGCTCAGAGTCGCCTCATTGGCTCTCTTTTCAAATTCCGAAGTCCAAATTTGCGAATCTTGGATGTTGGAACTCTCGCTTTGGTGTGTGCCATCTAAATACAAAGCCACAGCTAGCATAATGGGCAATAACTTTTCCTTTTTCTTTTGTTTGTATTGCTCCCGATCAATTAGATCATGCTCCACGATAAAATCCACAGTTTTTTCAAAACGCTGACGCAACACACCTACATGCTTAACGTCCTTGCAAGACTCTCCTTGCTTTTCTATCACATCTTGTAAGTGCTCGATAAGCAAAACTTTCAATGCAATTTTTTTATTTTGTTTATAAAGATCGTAAAAAGCAAAGAATTTCACGATAAATTCCTGCTGATAGCCTCTCAAGGAATAACGGGGACCAAATGCGGCAATCTCTCTAAACTTCTCTTGTGTAGACAAATCTTTATAGACTAACTTCAGAAAAGCATTACCATCGTAGTTTTTTCCTTTGATTAACTCCATGCGTGTGGTATTTGTTCCGCCTGTATTAATTCTGTCAAACAGTTCGCTGCGATATCAGCCTCATCCTCTCCACGAGGCTGAAGAACAATGATGCGCAAGGAATAATTATTGAGTTGTCGTTGCACGGCTGAGGGAAGATCTCCAAACTTTAAGCCATTGAGTTTCTCTAAAATTTTCAGTTTACAAAGTTTCTTTTCGTTTCTGAAAAACTTATCTAAAGCCCTAATGCGTTGCGAACCATCGATGATCTCAAACATGCATGTTTGTGTCTGCTCTAGAAAAATCAAAGGCAAGGGCAGACCCAACAAAATTGTTTCCACCAAACGGGCAATTTGTTCATCGTTCCAAACAAACTCGCGTTGGTAAAAGGGGATACTGACCTCTGTTCTATTCTCATCTTCTACTTTTCTGTTAAACTTTTGCAACACTATTTCTACAGTCCAATCCCTAGTATCATACCCAACACTTTTCATGTGGGACTTAACAATCTCTGAAATCTCCTCCCGACCCAATTTCATCGCCAAAACCTCCAATTCAATACTAGCATGAAGCTCTCAGTGTTCATAGTATAGCAAAGTTTAGCAAAAAGTGTTCGATCAACCACAGCAGCTTTTGACATGTTCTCTATACCCTAAAAGTTGCAAGACATGAACAATATCCTCTTGTAGAATATCAAAATTTACATTATTATAAACATTATTCATTTGATTAATCAAAATTTTAAATATTTTTTAATTTATTGTATATATATTAAATATATATACAATTAAATATTGTTCTGATTCAAGTTCAAGATCTCGCACTTTACACTGCTCTAATCACTAATATCAGTGATGTGTCTGTGCCAATCAACCCATAGCACTAAAAAACCAACCAAAGACCAAAAAATAAAGTTTCTCATGATTCTCTTCACCATCAACAGAAGCTTTGCACTTTTTGGTTAATGCGATCCACTGCTTGTGCGCCCTCACCTGCTAATTATGTGGCAAATAGTTTTTGTGGCAGAATGGGAGGTGCGGCTATTAGAGCGCTTGCCCCTAAGAACAAGATGAAAAGGGGTTTAGACATGGGTAGCCATTTAATTTGTTCTTTAGTCTTTTCATAGCCAAAGTCAAACGCCTTTTCTAAGAATTTTTCAGCTTTAGCGTTGCCTTTCTTTCTGTAAATCATGCCTATCCCATAGAGAGATTTGGCGATAAACTCCTTGAGTGTTGAGGTGTAAAGAAAATCGTTCACCTTTAATTGTTTTATGTCTGTATACCTAATGCTAGACGCAAATGGGGCAAACTTACCTAAACGAGCTTGCGAAGTGTCCCCCGTAAGGGGGTAGGGTAAGTAAATTATCCAATCCCACAAGGGGGACGCTCACAAGTTCGCTCGGGTAATTTGCCACCCAATCGCCGTGGGGGCTTAAATTTCTATTACTACAAGTTTAGCATGTTTGGCACAGCGCAATCATTCTTATGGCATTATATGGTTAGATTTGGTTTAAGTCGTAGTTGTAGGAAATTGTAGAACACAATGATATAAGCCACTAAACTAGCTGATTGCAATATAGAAAGCCACAAAAAAAAGCAAATAAGCCCAAACACTACAGAAGAAATGACTAGAGTTCCCATCACAGCTCTCCTATTTCTTTGATTAATTTTTTAATTTTAAATTGCAAGACCACGATTGCAATTTAAAGTAGGATGATGCTTAGACAGCTGATAGCGACTATAACTATATTACTTTGGCTGTATCTAGTAAAAACAAAAGCAATTAGGGCAATTAAAGAGGTAACGGCATAACTACGCCAAGTTTTTAAATCATCAAGCTCTGCTTTCTTTTTATCTAATTCTGGCATTGCTTTGTTTTCACTTTGCCCCCTTCACAAATTCCCTAAGTAAGCTCTCATGGTCTTCAAAGAAGTATATAAAGCAATCAGGAAATCCTTTAGGGATAAATTTTAGATAGGCTTGGTTTAAAGAGCGCAGACGCTCGGCATGGCTACGATCCGTGTGATCGGTTGTGTTGATCTTAAAAGACACCCATGAGATTAGCGTTATCACCTCCAAAAGAGCCTACCATCAAGAGCTTAACACTTTTAAAGTGGTATTCAAAGTCTTTGTCAAACAAAGGACCACTAAGCCCTATAAAGCTATTAAGGGTTTTTAACTCTTGTTTGTTGTAATGATCTCTCTTACTTCTTACCTCTTCTCTGGCTTTCTTTTCTTGTTTCTCTTTCTCTTCCTTTTGGATTTGTGCCATAGTGTCTTTAAAGCGGTTTTGTGTGTGGCGTTTCATGATGGCTTTTTGCATATCAAGGTGGGGATGAGGCATGAAGTGAAAAGTGATGCCCACAACTTTATTGCCCTTGCCTTTTTTGATTTTTATATAAAAGATGGTTTCATAAGGTAAAGAGCGATCGGGGTTTTCAGGGTTATAGCCTTCATCAATGGGGACACCTAGCTCTCTGCAGGCGGGTTTTAGTATCGTATCGGTATCCTTAATTGACAAACTCTTAGGTATCCCCATAAACTCTTTAAACCCCTCAAAGTCGCTTTTATAGGTGAGCACCTCACACATACAGTGCTTTTTTACATCCTCAAAGCGTACCAAGAGCCTATACAAAGCTTTGGCGTATTTGCTCCGCAAAGACATAAAAATTTTTAATTGCAAAGAAGTAAAATTTGCACTAAGGTTATTGAGTAAATGGGTGAAGTAGGGGGTGTTGATACCGACTTCTATGTAACGGAGTTTGGGGGTTTGATCGGAAACAATCGTAAAATCTCTAAATAAAAAGAAATTTTTTCTTTTTGTAAGTTTCTCACCTTTATCTACAAAGCGTGTGATCTCCCAAAAGTTAGCCATGCGTACATTTTTCCAAAGAGTTTCGACGACTCTTAATAAATCATTGTTGTTAATTTTGACATCTCCGATCATTTCCTTGACCTCACGAGGTTCAAAGCGTATACAAGTGTCGCCTTGATCTTTGAGGCGGTTGAATAAAGCAAAGAGCAAGTTGCTCTCCCATGCCCCTAACTTGCCTAGATTAACCTTGTAAATATCGTTGTGTAAGGTTACCCTAGTTGAATCGGCTATGCGTAAGTCTTTAGCAAGCACGGTATTTTTAGACACATTTCGGAGAGCTTGTGCTGTGCTTTCTTGTTGGTTCTGCTCTGTGTCTTGGTTTAGGGTCGACTGTGAGTTTTCAACTTGTGGGATAACTTGCTCTTGCTTAATGGTCTGTTGTGCTTGGGTTTGCGAAGCGTTTGTGGATGTTTGGGGTGAACTTTCTTTGACTGGCTTTTGTTCTTGGTTTTCTTGGGGTGGTCGGGGGCTTTGTGTTGATGTTAAGGCTAAAAGTTTTTTTACACATTCAGCTTTTTCTTGCTTTAAAATGTCTTTGAGTGCTTGGTTTGTTTCAACATCTATTAGTGCTTGGAGTTTCATGATCTCATTACCCAAAACTTGTTTTTGATCCTGAACCACCTTTTTTCAACACCTTTCTTTGCTGATCTTTGCTGAGCTTATTATGTGATTGTAGCATAAATTAAGGATTTTATGTAATTTACCCCTTAAATTGCCGAATTTACCCCTTATTAAGGTTTATTAAAGCATTTGAAACCCCGTAGACAACGCAGTTTACAAAGTCCACAAGGCCGCCGTACAAAAGATCTACAAATTGGTTAACAAAGTTCTTACGCACGCACGAGAAAATTTCGGTTAAGCTAAGTTTGCAAAAACAAAGTACAAGGCATGAAAAGGTAAGCCAAGCTTGCGTTTGGTATCTATATTGCTCTTGGGGGCAAGCCCCCAAACCCCCAAGAGAGAGTTTTGAAGTGAGGATTGGAGTTTTGGTTTTGAAGTATCTATGACTACTGGGTAATCGTGTTTTTCGTATTTTTTGGGAGAGAGTTGAAAAAACAACCAAACAGAGCAATCATGTCTTTGAAAAGTAAGAAAACGCAAAGTGATAAAACAAAATATAGTGTTTAAAGCGCTTTTAAAAGGTCGTAGAGCGAAAAGTTAGGGGTAGGGAGTATATCAAACTATGGTTTGGGGGGTGGAAGCGGTTGTGGGGGCTTGTAGAGTGTTTTTGTGTATTTCCTTAACATTAACACTAATGGCTTAGTGAGCAAAAGGTGGGTTTGTTCTAGCATTTCTTAACACCTCTTAACACCTCTTAACACCTCTTCTACTTCCAACTTGGCTTGGGTCAGAAGTTGTTTGGCTTGTTGGCCGTAATTAAAACTCTCTTGTAGCTTGTTAGCAATTTGCTCTTGAAGGTTTAGGGGCAGAAGGGGGATTAAAAAATGGGAGATTGTTTCCACACTCAAGTGGGCGATCACCGAGCCTATAATGTGTCTTTGGGCTTGTAGCTGTGTCATTTGGCTATTTAAGACTAGGGCGAAATAGTGTGGGTTGATTTTGGTTTTATCCCCAATTACAAGGCGCAAGATGGCTCCGCTTAACACCACTTCTAGGTTGTGGGGGACACAATAGGCGATCCCCACACTTCCATCTTTGCTAAACAACACTTCCCCCTCTTTGGGGTAAAGGGGTTCAAATTCTTGACTAGGGCTTAAGAACACTTCAGTGGGGCTGATCCCCAAAGGGCTAAGATTGCTAACCCGCACAAAGGGCACGCCTGTGCTTTTGTAAGCCCCGCTTCCCGGCTCTATGGACTTTTTAATCTTCACTAACTCGTGTAAGTGGGCATGGTGGTGGGCTTGGATCAAGGCTTCATTGCGTTCATACTTCTCTTGATAAAACTCCGCGTCCAAACGCCCGCTTGTGCCTAGACTTTGCTTTAAGGTTTTAATGCTGTGGGTTCTTTGGTTTAAAAGCAAGGTTTCTAGCAAAAGCCACTGGGCTAAACGCTCTAAATGGCGGGCGCGTTTTAAGCTAGCCTTAATGAGGGTCAAATCAAGGGTTACCCCCCCCCCCCCCCTGTTAGGGCGTGTTCGACCCTAGCTTTGGCTGCGGTTAATAGGTCTTTAGCCTCTTGGCGGTGCTTTAAGCTCTCTTGCACGCAGTGCGCGATTTGTTCTTGAATGGTGGTGGGGATTTTTGGGAGCAACACGCTTTGCAGAGCACTCTTAGAGATGGCGCTTAAAATTGTCCCGCTGGGGAATTTGGCTAGGTAGGTTTGGAGAAGCGGGGATTTTAAAAGGGTTAAAAGGGTTTCAGGGTTAAAGCGGGGCGAGCGCAGGATAAAAAAGCCCGTAGAAACCACACAAGGGCTTAAGTGGGGTGGAACAAGGGCGCAACGACTCAAGCTCCCAGCCACACTAGAGAGCAAGACATCACCCTCTTTTGCTAGTTGCCTTGCACGGGTGGGTAAGTGTGCGCCCAGTGCCTCTGTGTGGGCTGCAATATTGCCATAATTGCCAATATGGGCAAGCTCAACATAGCGGTAGGTTGTGTTAGACTGGGGCTCAAAGGGGGCATCGTAAATTTCATCTTCTTCAAGGGTGCAAACCTCGCCCCTATAGTTTTTAATCAAGTCCTCTATTTTGGTGTATTTATGCTGATAAAACTCGGCATCGAGCCTGCCTGTGGTTAAAAAGCTCTCTTTCAGGCGTTTGATTTGATGTTCTTTAGCTGGGGCTTTGGGGGGTGTGCCTAGCTCTTGCTCTAACAAGACTTGCGCCTCTTTATAAAGGTGCTTGCTGTTTTCTAGGGCGTGGTGGGCGGTTTGCACTAGGTGGGCGATGCGTTCTTGAAAGTCTAGGGGGAGAAGGGGGATTAGAAAGTTATTAAAATCTCTTGGGTAAATTTCAATTTGCCCTGAAGTACCGCTGTAATAACGATTGATTTGAGCTTGCCCGAATTTTGTTTGCAGAAACACCATTAAAAAGCCCGGCAATAACTTTTTATAATCTTTGACAACTAAAATGTTGATATGGTTATCAACGCTAAAGTCAAAATCTAAGAGATTGATAAAAACCCTACCTAGAGTGCCTACACCTGTTGAGTTTATGAGTATAGCCTCTCTTGGCACGACTGCGCCATAACCCGTTCTTGCGTTTTCATGGTTAATACATTCGTTTCTAACATGCTGGCTATTGATAATTTTTAGCTGGCTATTTTGGTCGTATGTGGGTTGTGAATAGCGGGCATTAAATGAAATGAGATTACGCAAATATTCGTTTGGCACAGAAAGTAGCTCGTTCTTAATCCCTACCCACTCTCTTTTAAAATACTCAGCGTCTAGGCGCTTGGTGGGGTTGTCGTGTAAAACTTCGCTTAACTTTAAAACGCTGATCTCTAAATGAGGGTAGTTTTGAGCTAGGGAGTTCATGTTTTCCTTTTCAACGTACTTTCAACATATTATGTATACAATTGCATGATTACATGTTATGTCGAAAAAAGTCCAAAATTTCGACATATTCTGGTAATATGTCGAAAAAAATGTAAAAATTTCAACAAATGAGTTCTTGGGATAAAATGCTAAATAATGCTACATTGACAAGGTATTTATTTCTACCTTTTTTGATACTATGAAGCATTTTTAAATTTTCGCATTCTTTAAGATAAGTTGATGCCGTGTGTCTGTGGATGTTTAAGCGACTTTCTAAGAATTCGATCTTGGTGTAAGGGTGGGAAAATAGAATTTCAATTAAATCCTTACTGTAAATCTTAGGCGCGCGCTTTTGTAAGATTTGCTGATATGTCCGCATGGCTTGCTGGATTTTCTTAACCCTATGAATCGTTGCCTCTGCGCTTTTAGCCACCCCCTCCAAGATGTAAGCTACCCATGCGCCAAAGTCCCCGCTTTGACCCACCTGTGCTAAGAGTTCATAATAGTGATCTTTGTATTTGATAATATAGGCACTCAAATACAAAATAGGCAGATCTAATAAGCCCTGATGTGTGAGATACAAGATATTTAAAATCCGTCCACACCGCCCATTGCCATCGTAAAAAGGGTGGATTGCCTCAAACTGGTAATGGATGATGGCTAGTTTAATGAGGGGGTCTAAAGAGTCCATGTCCTCATTGATGTAGCACTCTAAATTGCCCATTAATCTTTTGATATCTGCGTTATTTTGAGGCGGAATGTGCTTGATCTGGCCTGTAAGAGGATTTTTAAGCTTCGTGCCTTTTTGGGTTCTAAAGCCGGCATCATTGCCTTCTAATTCCCGATGGGTTTCTAAAATGTGTTTATTGCGTAAGATTTTTTCTTTTTGGATAAGCGCAAATCCTATTCTAAGAGCTTTGGCGTAATTTTGCACTTCTTTAGCATTTTTAGTCATCTTGCTAGGCTCAATCTGGGCTAAAAAGAGTTCATCATGGGTTGTGATGATGTTTTCAATCGCGCTCGATTCTTTAGCCTCTTGCAAAACTAGAGAATTGATTAAAATGTTTTGGTTGGGGATGATTTTAGCCACGCCCTTGAGCTCGCCCAGTTTGGCATGCGCTCGGATCAAGAGTTTATAAATATGGGCATCAGGGGTGAAGTTTGGGGGTAATTCTTTGGGGATAAACTCTTTCATTTCCAAAAACTCAAGCCCTCTAGTTTAGCAAACTCGATAAATGCTTCAGCGATGCCATCCTGTGTTAGCCCCTCGTGGTTAAATAGGTCGTGCTTGACAATCAAATGCCCGTGTTTGTCTAAGAGGGGGCGGGTTTCCAAGATAGCTGTTTGGATGAGGGCTTGTTTCTGCTGTTCAGTTTTAAGTTTTTTATATTCTTCTTGACCGATCTTATGTCCTTCAAACTCTATAAAGTTTGCCATCTCTAGGCTGGGATAGATGGCGTTAAAGTCTTTTAGGCTTAATTCTTCTGTGCTGGTGTGCCCCCCTGTGGTGCGCTCAATTTTTACAAGCTCTTGTTTGACATAGATTTTGTCCCCTGAATTGTCCTTGCTGGGCTCTTGCATGGTCGCAAAGAAGATATTGTAATCCTCTTGCTTAGGGCAGAGTTCATCGTCCCATTTTTGCACGAAAAGCACGCTGGTTTTGGTGCCTGTGTGGGGTTTAAAGACATTGGGGTGCAAGCCTACCACGGCTAAAATGCGGGCGTGCTCAGCAATGAAAGTGCGGATATTCTGATCGCTGGCGTTGTTGAAACGCCCTTGAGGCAACACGATTGCCATGCGCCCGCCGGGTCCGAGTAAGTTTAGAGTCCTTTCAATGAAGAGAATGTCGCGGGTGATTTGCTTACACTCATTAATAACGATTTGTTGATACCCATTGGGGGTTTTGATGAGATAGCCCGGATGGTTTAGCATTTCTAGGTATGTGGGGGTTTTTTCAAAGATATGCCCTTGAGCGATGGCTTCCTCAACGATCTTTTCTTGTTTTGTCGCCTTTTTGGTGGGGGACACATTTTGGTTGACTCGGTGTTTCTTGTAGCCCGCTGTCGTTTCTACAAGGTCTTCTCGCTTTTCTCGATCCTCGTGCGTTGCCGTGATGTCCTTGAGGGTGATTGTCTGTCTTAGAGTGTAGTTTCTTAAAATCTCGTTTTCTTTGATATTGCCCGCAAAGGGGGGATTAGTCATCACAAGGTCAAACTTAAAATATTTATAACTACGCTTATACTCTCCCTTGTTTAACTCCTCCTCTGGCAACTTATCTTCGAGCTTTTCAAAATTCTTATTAAAGGTTTTGGTGGCTTTGTCAATGTCCTTTTGGGCGTGCCACTTGCTAAAATCTAGGGAATTGAGCTTAAAGACATTGCTATGCCCATCCCCGGCAATGAGATTAAGCATTTTAGAAATTCTCGTGGTGCGGGGGTCGAAATCAATGGCAAAAATATAGTTTTGGACATACTTTGTCGCATCTAGGGGCTTCTTATCTGCCGTGAACATTTCACTTTCGGGTAAGTTGAGTGCTTGGTAAATTTGTCGCCACACATAAAAACAAGTGTGGATAGGAAAGCCACAGCTCCCACTAGCAGGGTCAATCATGCTCTCATTGGATTTGGGGTTTAGCATTTTCACGCACATATCGATCACATAGCGCGGGGTGAAAAACTGCCCCTTTTCGCCCTTAGAATCCTTGTTGGCAAGATATTCAAAGGCATCGTCTATCACTTCTAGATTGGAGTTGAAAAACTTGCATTTTTGCAAGCTCCCCACACAGATTTCTAGGTGATCGGGGGTTAGGGCGATCTTGCTCTCTTTGGCAAAAATCCCTTGCCATTCTTCTTTGGCTTTTGTGAAAAGATCTTGTAGGCGTTGGTTCAGACTCTCGTTATCCTCATCTCTTAGGGCAAACTCTAAGGAACGCATGCTCTGATACAGCTTTAAAAGTTGTCCTTGATCAGCCCCCTGTTTCTCTAGTTTATGGTATTCTTTGATTTTTTCTTCGTCGTAGCGATAGGCTTGCAATTCATCGTAAAGTTTGGCAAAAATGAGTTTGAAGACTTCTTCAAAGGCATTTTCTCCGCTATTGGCAAGGACATCGTCTTCAATCAATAGAATCTTGTCCTTCAAGCTCACCCGATTGCTTTGTAAAATGTCTTGTTTTTGCAAATCTATATAGGTGAAATGCTCATTAAAAATGTCTCTAATGTCTTGATCGACACTAGGCAAATACAGCATTTCTGTAAAGGTGTTGGGTTCTTTGCGTTGCCAAACCATCAAATTGTTGCCATTGCACCACGCGCACAAAGGTGCACCTGTAGCATTGGCATAGCTTTTGACCTGAGCGATCCCCTCTTGAAATTGTGGGCTTTTGAGTTCTATCACAATATACACGCTCTGCTTGGTTTCATCGAGCACCACTACATCGGCGCGGTTATTAGCAGATCGCCCAAAATTGATGAGATGTTCTGCTTTAATGCGTTCTATGGGGTAGCCATACTCTTGCACCAATTGATCGATGAAAAGCTGGCGGATCACCTCTTCAGGCTTGAGTGCTACCTCTTTATGGCGTGCCAAGCAAGACACTTTGTAAGAGGTATTACCATTTTTGTCTGTTGTTGCAATAAGACGCTCCTCGAGGGCTTGAATCGCTCGGCTAGAAAAATACTTTATTTGAGAAGTTTTAAGGATTTGATCTAAGCGCATTGGATGCCTACTTGCGGGGCATTAACTAAAAGAATGGGGGTGTTATGCATCAAAAACTCCTCGATTCTGCAACACAGGGCAGATTACTTTACTCTTTTATGGTTTTTGTAGAGAGCACATTTTAGCATGGTTTTGATCATCGCTTTACTAGCTTTTTTGTATTTTGGGGCAAGTTTAGAAGGCGGTTTTTGCGACTCTCTTTAAACTTTTTGCATACATTACTTACCTTATATGCTTGAATAAATGTGGTGTATGTAACTCTATAAGTAATACTATTTTGATCGTCCGCTAAATTTTTCACTAATGCTTTCAAACACTTTTTCACGTAAACTTAAAGCTTTGGTTTGGAGCAACTGCGCCGTGTCTCGTTTTTGCCATTCTTCTAATGCTCGCCCTTTAAAAGTGTGGGCATGCAAGGGGTTAATGCCTAATTGATCAAACACAAACACATAATCCAAAGGCTCGCAAGCCCCCAAAGCAAACCCGATATGTTGGGCTAATTCTTTCCCCGTAGGCACTTTCTCGCCTTGATAGCCGTCTTTTTCTCTAGCAATGGAGCGGCAAGTGGCGAGTTTTGGACTGATGTCCGTTGTGGTTAAAAAGCATTCTAGGCGTGTGCCCATTTCATTGAGTGGATTTAAAAACAACACCAAACGGGCGTGGGGTTCGTTTTTCATCGCCGTGTGCCATTTTTCAATTTGCGCCCTTGTGTTGCCTAACCCCGTTTCTTTGAGCCATTGCTCGCTGAATTTTGTAGAAGCTTTCACCACCACTCTAGGCATGAGCAGCGGTTGTTTTTCTAGCCAGCTTTGGGCTTGAAAAGTCCCCATGCCTTTGGGCACGGGCGGTCTTATGGGCTTTTGCACCGCATGCACACGGATACTTTCTATTGTTTCAAGCCACAGCGCATTTGTGCGGGACGCAAAGTGGTAACACCCATTGGTGCAACTCAAATCAAAAAACACCTTGCGTTTATGGGCTTGTGGGTTTGGATTGTCATTTTCAGGGTTAAAAGACAAGAACAACACATTGTGGTTATGCTTAAATAACCGCCCCTCTAGCATGGGGACTTGCTTTGTCATTTCAGGGCTACACCACTCTAAAATAATCTTTAGGCGTGTTTGCTCCAAACAAAAGTCTAAATTCTCGTGGATGTCGTAGTTGGCGTTATTGAGGCATTGGTTATAAAGCCCCACCGCCCTTGTGATGTGGTGCAAGTGGGATAAAAAAGGATAGAGCGGAGCGTAGGGATCACACACGGCTTGAAAGCTCGGACTGTCGTGCTCGCACACGATTTCATAAAAGCCCTGTGTGTCCCCCTCTTGCGCTTGCAACTCCACCATTATTTTTTAGGCCCTTGCCAATGCCCTCTTTTTTCAAATAAAGCTTCAATATCTTTGTCATCCATACCCTCTAAACCCATGTGAGATTCAATCATATTCTTTGCCTTTTGCGCATATCTTAGAGCCTCAACCAAATCCTGTTTAACACCTTGACCATTACTATACATAACTGACAAGTTACTGCAAGCTTCGGAGCTATAACTCACTTCAGAGTTATCCCCATCTGCTACTTTTTTGTAATATTCAAAGGCTTTTTGGTAATCTTGTGTAACACCTTTGCCTTCATAATATAGAGCCCCCAAATTATAGTAACCACCAGAATACCCCATATCTGCAGCTCTTTGAAAACAGGACAGGGCTTTAGAGTAATCTTGAGTGTCGCAATGCATGATTCCCAAACTGCAATAAGCTTCAGCACACCCCATATCTCCAGCTTTTTGAAAATATTGACATGCCATTGACCTATCTTGCTCAACTCCTTGACCATGTGCATACATGTTGCCTAAGTTATAGCAAGCTTCAGCTATCCCTCCTTCTGTTGCCTTCTGCCAATAATATGAGGCTTTAGAGTAATCTTGGGGAACGCCTAAACTTTCAGCATACATGCTCCCTAAATTATAATAACCTCTAGCCTCTCCCATATCTACTGCTTTTTGAAAATATTGCAAGGCTTTAGAATAGTCTTGAGGAATACCTTGTCCTTCACAATACATAACTCCCAAGTTATAACAAGCAATGCCATGCCCCATATCCGCGCCTTTTGAAAATATTGTCGAGCTTTAGAATAATTTTTGGGAACATCTTGACCTCTAGCATACACAAGACCTAAATGAAAACAAGCCTTAACATCCCCCATATTTGCAGCTTTTTGATAGTGCTCCATAGCCTTAGAGTAGTCTTTAACAACACCTTGCCCTTCATAGTACATACTGCCTAAAGCAGTATAAGCCTCAGCAACCCCCATATTCGTGGCTTTACGCAAAGACTCTAAGGCTTTAGAGTAATCTTGTGGGACTCCTTGACCATTGGCGTGCATACTCGCTAAATTACTATAGGCTTCAGCAAGTCCCATGTCTGCAGCTTTTTTGTAATTTTCAATAGCCTTTTGATAATCCTGACCAATTCCAAACCCATTATTATACATAGCCCCCAGATTATAATAAGCCTCAACAACACCTTTTTTTGCCGCCTTTTGAAAATATTGTAAGGCTTTAAAAAAGTCCTGATTAGCATAAGCTTTTTGAGCCTTGATCAAATACTGATAACCCTTATCCTTGTCCGTATCCATCATTTTGCATTCCTTTTGTCTGTCTATTTTTCAAGCAAGAAATCCACACTTTTCTTAGTTTATGTACAGACTAGGTAATCTTAACCTACATAGTTTTAAAACACCGTATCATAAGGCAATGTTTTTGCATTGCCAACCTAGTAGAGCTAATCGTATTTCGTAGTGCATCAAGGGGTGTGTGTTTGTGGCTTTCAAGTAGTCGCACCAAAAATGCCACACCCCCTAACAATTTTCGCCCTTACCCTCTCTTTGATCTGTGGTTTTTATCTATGAAAAGTAACTTCTATAGACTTCTCATCAGTAGCTATAAGCCAACTTGTCGGTTATGGTTTTTTTACCCGTCCTAAAAAAAGAAGTGTAGCTATCCCTCGGGGTAGGAGATAGAATAGAGAAAATCTATTTAAGTCTTGGCTTACTACAAATCTTAGGGGCTAAGGTAGCTCTGTCCCCACTGCCTAGAGCTCTTGCCTTACCAGAGCTCTAGGGCAAAGCTATACCACACAAAACCCTTATTTTGCTTTGCTATAACAGCGACCTTTTGTAGGCGGGTCTTCCCCGCCATTTATTTTTGCTTACCCGTGGTTTTTGGCACAATAGACCTTAACTCTAAGCCTTCATAGTAGTGGGATTGTGTGATGCCTTTAAAAATAACTTCCCTATCATCGACCTTATTTGTTAAATGCGCCTTGAGCAATGTTTTTAGTTCTAAATCATTAACGGGGCTTCTCTCCATTGCAGATAAATAGTCGTTCTTATCCACAAACTGCCAATCCACAACAAGTCCCAATTCTTTTTTAAGAATGCAATCTAGCCAAATGCGTGTCGCACGCCCATTGCCCTCCATAAAAGGGTGTGCTACATTCATTTCTACATATTTTTCTATGATTTCTTCAAAGTTTGTTTGGAGCATCGCCTCTATTTTTTGCAATGCTTCATTAAGATATAGAACGGAGCAAAACTTGAAGTAGCCTTTGGCGATATTCTTGATCCTTATCTGCCCTGCAAAGTCATAAAGCCACTGAAACAAGGCTTTATGTATATCTTGTAGTCCCTTAATCGTGCCGACTTCTATGTCGTTAATTGCCCCGTTTTCAAAGAGCTGTTTAGCGTTTTCTAGGCTTTGTTCATCCAGGTTCATAATAATCCTTTATTTTTGACATTTTTTAGCTATAACAAAGTTTCGTGTTTTTTGCTATTAACTCCCACGCATTTTAAACAATAAAAAACATTTCAAATTAAATTAAATGAAATAAAAAATATTGCAAATAGTATTAAATACAATGCTAAATATGCTTACCCCCACTCCCTTTTTGGGCTTGTTCTTGTTTCACTTGCTCCAAAATCTTTGGCAAGTCATCGTTAAGGTTATACAAGTCCTCAAATACATTTGCGCCACTCCCTTTAGCTTGCTTGCCTTTTGCGGGTCTGCCTTGCCTATTTGGCAGGTATTTAAAATTGCTTATTTCCTTGTTAATTTCGGCATTTATTGCTCTACATGTTCTAAGCTCTGCTCTTGGCAACTTTCTAAAAAACGAGCAAATCCGCCACAATCACCCTCTGCTTTACAACTTTCTAAAAAGCTCAAATACTCCGCCCGCCGACTATCTACAATCAAGGGCGGGATTAAGTCGTTTTGGATAGCTTGAAACGCCATAATCAACCGACCTGTACGCCCATTGCCATCAATGAAAGGATGGATACGCTCGTATTCGGCGTGAAACACAGCAATTTGGGTTAGGTTAAGGGCATTACTTAGATATTGAAACAATAAGTTTTCTAGCTTTTGGGCGATAAAAATGGGGGGAGTGGGAGCAAAATTTGCACCCGCCACAATGACTTCAGCGGTGCGGTAAGTGCCGATGGGCTTAGAAACAAATTGCGGGGTTATGTCTAAAGCGGTCTTAAACAACAGATAGTGTAAATCTTTAATAAAACCTATGGTTAAAAGCGTGTCTTTGTTGCTAGCCTCACGCACAACTAAGTCATAAGCATTAGCAAACCCCAAAATAATGAGCTGTTCGTGTAAGGGTTTGTTAGGTGCGGTTAAGCCTTTTTCTAAAAGCTGCTTAGTTTCGTCTAATTGCAAACTTAAACCCTCTATGGCGTTGCTGTGGTGCGTGAGTGTAACACGCAAGGTTCTAAAAAGTTGCTCCCTTTGGAGTAAAGATAAGTCGCTTAGTTTGTATGCCATTTTGTTAAGAATTTAGTAATTTGGTAGAATGAGGTATTGAGAATAGACTTATTCAAGCTACTCTCTTGTTTCACAATCGCTTGTAAGCAGTTGTGTTATGTGTATGTCCTCACATTTTTGGTTTGCCTTGACCGAAAAATTTTTAAAGATAGTTCTTAATTCATCTTTTGAGATTTTGTCTTCGGCAACATCCAATACAAGTTTTTCCAATTTTTCTTCAAGTTTATCTATTATTTCTTTCTCATTGATGAAAAAGAAATGCATACAGAGATAAACAGCTGTTCTTTTATTGCCGTCTGGAAATGGATGAAATTTGACACATGAAAAGAAAAGATGCGCCATTTTGCTCTCAAATGTTGGGTAGTAATCATCATTCTTAATGTGTTCGAGCACACTCTCAAGGTAACCTATGCTAGTAGGGTTTATTCCTTTTAGTCCCCCCGTCAGCTCCAATATCTCATTATGTATATCAATGGCTTCACCAATATTGATATAAATCAAACTATTTGTCTGCCAATCTTTTATAGACCGCTAAAATGTCCGGATCCTCGAGTCTTTTTCGACATGCAATACGGGCTTCTTGCACAATTTTCGCGCGCTTTTCTTCACTTATTTCTATTTGTTTTTCATGTAATGGCTGTTTCATTTCGACTTGTGTATGTTTTAAATTTGGCATATATTCATCTCCAAGATATTTCGGTAATTATATCACTCTATGGAAGTTTTGGGGGCACCACTACTAACACCCATTTGCTTATTTTTTCTTACCTATAATCGCATGCACTGATCTTTTCAATCAAATCCACATTTTTTAAAGACAGCGTGATCACCCTAAGCAAGGTTTCAAAAATGTATTTATCGCTGATTTAACAATAGAATAAATTGCGCTTAAAGGTTTGTATTTCGCAAGCGTTTATAGCACTTATGGCGTATGTTAAAATGCAAGGGCTTATTTGTGGTAGTCGCTTGTGATGCCGTGCTTAGTTTCAAACTCAATAATGGCATCGCTTAGTTTAGTGTTTTCATATTCAAGGTCATCGATTTTCTCTTGGGCTTGTCTTAGATTTTCTTGCGCATCGTCATATTGACTTTTTAAAGCGTCATAGTCAGCTTGTGAAGGTTTGGGGGCATATCCTCTTGCTTTAGCACTTCTTGCATTTGTGGGGCTTGTTTAAGCTTGTTGATTTGTTCTTGCATGCTGGTAAGCTCATCGTTATGAGTTTTATTTAGATCAGTGATAGCCTTGCGGTGTTTCTCTTTTAAGTCCTTAATCACTTGCTCATGTCCAGCTTTTAAAGTGTTAAGGGCGGTGTTGTCGGTGATATATATACTTCTTTAGGCTTTCTCTTTTCAAGCTCTGTAATCCGCTTGGACAGCTTGCTATTTATTGTTTGCAAGCCTTGGATAGTGTCCTTATATTCGTTTTCTATGCCTTCAAGCTCTTTCTTATAGCCTCTGCTTAGGTTATACTTTTCCTCTGCAAAATCATTAACACGCTTTTCTAGAATTTGTTTATCAAACTTTAAAAGGTTCATGTTCGCAAGGGTAACACCATGATCGGTTTGCAAGTTTTTAAGCTCGGCACTTAATTTGTCTTTTGCCTCTGTAAGCTCTATCTTTTCTTGTAAGCGTGCCTCTGCCAAATTTTCAAGCTCTGTAATGCGTGCTTTTAAGCTCTCAATACTAAGCCCCTCTTTCTTTAACTCACGCAAGGCTTTATAATCGGCAGCCTCAAATTCACTAAGATTGACTTCTTTTAAACCCTTATTGAGTTTAGCCCAAATCTTGCGTGCGCCCTCAATAAGGGTGTGGGTTTTCTTTCCTTTTGGCGCATTGTCTATGAGCTCTGCTAAAGCCTTTTCTACCTCTAGCTTTTCTTGCTTAAGGGCATTGATTCTATCCACAATGATTTCAAGATCAGCCTTTGTTCTAGCGTCCATCTTTTCAATATAGCTAAGTCCTTTCAGGCTTTCATTCTTAATGAGATCGTCATCATTTAATTTTAAGAGATCAATAAGGCCATCATAAGTTCTTTGGATAATTTGGTGATTTCTATTTTTCTTGTCTTTCTCACTTTGATATTTATCCTTAAGCTCTTTGCGCTCGACTTTATTCTTTTCCATGAGCTTTGCATAGGCTCTAGGCTCAATGCGTTTCACACCGCTTTTGCGGTTATCCACGCCTCTTTGCATACCTAAGATTGTAGCCACTTCGCTTTGGATCTGTCTAAGGTGTCTAGGTCTTATAGTGCGAAAAACATTTTTGCCCGTATGTTCGTCAAGCATAACAAACTCCATGTGCGCATGGTGATTGATAACGACATTGCCCTCTTCGTCTATATGCCCTTCATCTCTATGTATGGCGATTTGGTAGCATTGAAAGCCATATTCTTTTTTGAAGTGCCTAGCAAGCCTTTCTAGGTCTTGCATGGTAGTCGTGGGCTTGATATTGACGACAGCACTCCAAAGGTTGCGTGTGGATTTAAAGGGCTGATTAAAGGCTTGCTTATATCGCTCTTTGGCTTTGGCTACAAGCTCATCTCTTAATGCTAAGGCATCATCACAATTCCTATTGCACTCACAGCCATAGCCTAGCTCTTTGGCTAGTAAATATGTAGGCGGTGTTGTTCGGTCATTGTGTTTTAACTGAATATTGTTTGTAGGCTTGAAATTGATTGACGCAATGTTACCCATTTAGCCCCTATGCCTCCTAATGCTTTTGGTCATATAGTTAGTCTAGCACAAATAAAATGCTAAGGCATTTTCTCTAAGCCCCCTGCAAGGGCAAACTAGGCGGTGAGCTTGCGAACGAAACCCCCGTATGGGGGTCGCATAGTTTGCATAGTTTGCAAATTATGCAACACCCCTTACGGGGGTTCAGTCGCAAGCTCCTTTGCATAATTTGCCACTCAATCGCCGTGGGGGCTTAAAATGCAAATGATAATGGGGCAAAAACCTCTCACTCTTTATACTTCTTAAACCAGCTTTTAAAGTGTTTGACATTATCCAAGATAAAGGGATTTAAAGTCTTACGGGGTTTGTCTATGTCTTTAATGTCTACTCTAACTTTGCCATTCTCTATGTGTGCAATGTCTGTGATCTTAAGACTAGCAGAGATGCCATTGTTGTTCATGTAAAGATTGCGCCCAATGTATTCTGTCAAATCGTTGTTAGAGCTTGTGGCTTGGGGTTGCTTAGGGGTGTGTAGCTGCTGTGCTTGCGATTCCACAATTTGGTAGCCTCCCTTTGTCATAGCTGTTAAGAAAGTTTCTTTGTTAGCCAACACAGCACTCTTTGCTTGAAACTCTTTGCCCTCTCTGTAGTATTTCACTAAGATTTCATAGCCATCCTTGGCAGGCTGTATGCCATCAACCACAAGAACGACACTAGGGTCTTGGGGCTAGAAACAGCAAGATAAACCCTATAAAATCCTATAATTTTCTATAAATTTTTTATATGATTTTAAGTTTTTAGGTACTGCTATGTCGGCATGAATGATTTGTTATCCATAGGATAGGCAAGCAAGATTTTA
>NZ_BSWS01000011.1:0-30864 GCF_030270165.1 Helicobacter sp. NHP22-001
TTGTGGATTGTGGATTGTGGATTGTGGATTGTGGATTGTGGATTGTGGATTGTGGATTGTGGATTGTGGATTGTGGATTGTGGATTGTGGATTGTGGATTGTGGATTGTGGCATATTATTTTTTAAACCACTCTTAAAATGCACTCAAAATCGCCCCAAAATTTCCAATAAAGTTTGGGCGGTGTGCTTAGCAAGAGCTAAACTCATTTTTTGGTGGCAGGGTAAAGAGATTTCAGCTTTATAGAAACTCTCGGCTTTAGGTAGGGACTGCTTGCCTAGTAGATTTTCGTAGAGTTTAAAGGTGTGTATGGGCTTGTAGTGCACCTGCACGCCCATTTGGGCTTGTAAAAGTGCGTCTAAGATTTGGGTTTTTCGCCCCCACAAAAAGGGTTTTAGCAAAATGGGGTATAAATGGTTGGCACTTTTAACTTTGGGGCTTAATTTGGCGTGCAAACAAGTAAAATAGGGGTTGTCTTTAAACAAGTTGTCATACAAGCAAGCAATTTCTTCTCTTTTAGCGATGAAGGTATCCACTTTTTTAAGCTGGCTTAGCCCCAAAGCAGCTTGTAATTCATTCATGCGAAAGTTAAAGCCTAGGCTTTGCACCTGTGTGTCCCAGCCGTCTTTTTCCACCCCATGGGAGATGAGCAGTTTGAGTCGCTGATAAAGAGCGTGGTCGTTCGTGGCAACTGCCCCGCCCTCGGCGGTGGTGATGGATTTAATGGCGTGGAAGCTAAACACGCTCGCATCGGCAAGTGCGCCGATTTTCACGCCCGCATACTCCCCCCCAAAGGCGTGTGAGCTATCACTGATAAAAAGCAAGCCATGCCTAGCGCAAAAGGCTTTAATGGCAGGAATATCCACGCTCGCCCCCCCATAATCCACGCTCACCACCGCCTTCACTCCCTCTTGCAAACAATTTTCTAAAAGTGCGGGGTCAATGTTGCCATTTTGCCCTATGTCGCAAAAAATGGGTGTGGCTTTGGTCGCTAAGAGCATGTTCGTGGTCGCCACAAAACTTAGGGGCGTGGTGATGGCTTTAGAGTGGGCTAAGTCTAATGCCTGATAGAGCATGAAAAGCGCACTCGTGGCGTTCGTGCAAACCACGACATGCTTTACGCCCAAGTAATCCGCCAACGCCCTTTCAAACTTCTCCACTAAAGGGCCCTGCGCCAAATGCGCCCCTTGCAAGGCTTGTTGCACCGCTTTTAAGTCGTCTGTGTCGATACATTGTGTGCTGTAGGGGTTGATTGCCAAGAAAATTCCTATTGCTTGATGATTTCAATGCCGGCGGGGGGGGTAAATTGAAAGAGGCTAGGGGCTAGGGGGATGTTTGTTTTCACTTGGCTAAAAGTGATCTGAACTTGGCTTTGCATTTTATCGGTGTAGTTGAGTTTATAGGGCAAGCCGTTTTTTAGGGTCAGGTAGTAGATGGTGTGGTTGATCTTGGCTTTGTAACGCCCGTCTTTTTGCCGCTCGGCTTTTTTAAGGATGGCAAAGAAATTTAGGGCTTTGTTTAATTTCGTATAGGTGGCTTGTAGTAATCTTGGCTCGTAGATGATGACTTGCTTGTCCTGCATATAGACCTCTTTAGGGCTGGGCTTGGTGTAGCTCCACCTAGCAAAAAAGGGGATCTTGGCTAAAATTTGCCCCTCATAGGTGGGATTGATGGGCGAGGGGGTTGTGCCCAGCACCACCTGCTTAAAGTGGGCGCTTAGGCTAGCAAACTGCAAGGGAGCAGAAACTAAAAACTGGAAACAAAGGACAAACAGATAGGCGCGCATGTACTCTCTTTTTATGGGGAATTTTACAAAATTTTGTTAAAATTTGCACTTATGCAAAAAGACATTATCCTTGGGATTTGAGGGATGCTTGGAATGATAAAAACCGTGCTGGGTAAAATTATAGGCACAAAGAACCAACGAGAGATCAAACGCTACCAAAAACGGGTGGCAGAGATCAACGCCCTAGAGGCTGAAGTGCAGGCCTTAAGCGATGACGCATTGCAACAACGCTTTTTTGGCTTGAAAGAGGCGGTGCAAAAGGGAGAGAAGGACTTACAAGAGGTTTTGCCCTTGAGTTTTGCGATCACTAGGGAGGCTTCTAGGCGGATTTTAGGCATGCGCCACTTTGATGTGCAGCTCATTGGGGGGATGGTCTTGCACGAGGGTAAAATCGCCGAGATGAAAACAGGCGAGGGCAAAACTTTAGTGGCGACTTTAGCGGTTGCCCTGAATGCTCTTGGCGGACACAGCGTGCATGTGGTAACGGTGAATGACTACCTTGCCCAAAGGGACGCGACCCAAATGCAACCCTTGTATAACTTTTTGGGTTACAGCGTGGGGGTGGTTACGGGGGGCGTGGGTGATGAAGAGCGGCTTGAGATTTACGCAAATGACATTGTCTATGGCACGAATAACGAATTTGGCTTTGACTATCTAAGAGACAACATGAAATACTCCCTAGAGCAAAAGGTGCAGAAAGAACACGCCTTTGCGATTGTGGATGAGGTGGATTCGATTTTGATCGATGAGGCCCGCACGCCCTTAATCATCTCTGGCCCCGTGAATAAACGCATGGAGAATTACGAAAGGGCGGACAATGTCGCTAAGAACATGCAAGTTGAGGTGGATTTTACGATTGATGAAAAAAACCGCGTGATTTTAATCACCGAAGAGGGCATTAAAAAGGCAGAAGAGCTCTTTGGCGTGGACAATCTTTACAGCTTGGAAAATGCGATTTTATCCCACCACCTCGATCAAGCCCTTAAAGCGCATTATCTCTTTGCACGGGATAAGGATTATGTAGTCGCCAATGGGGAGGTGGTGATTGTGGATGAATTTACGGGGCGTTTGAGTGAGGGCAGACGTTTTAGCGAGGGCTTGCACCAAGCTTTGGAGGCGAAAGAAAAGGTCGGCATTAAAGAAGAGAGCCAAACCCTAGCCGACATCACTTTTCAAAACTACTTTAGATTGTATGACAAACTCTCAGGCATGACAGGCACAGCGCAGACAGAGGCGACTGAGTTTTTAGAAATTTATAATTTAGAAGTCGTGTCTGTGCCTACGAATTTACCCATCCAGCGCAAGGATTTAAACGACCTCATCTATAAAAGCGAGCGGGAGAAGTTTGAAGCGGTGGTGGCTAAGATTAAAGAGTTGCACAAAATAGGTCAGCCTGTTTTGGTCGGCACGGCGAGCATCCAAAAAAGCGAGGCTTTGCACGCTCTACTCCAAAAAGAGCGCATCCCCCACACGGTGCTAAACGCCAAACAGCACACCAAAGAGGCAGAGATCATTAAAGATGCGGGACTTAAGGGGGCTGTAACCATTGCCACGAACATGGCGGGGCGGGGCGTGGACATTAAGATCAACCAAGAGATTAAGGACTTGGGCGGGCTTTACATCATCGGCACCGAGCGGCATGAAAGCCGTAGGATCGACAACCAGCTAAGGGGGCGTTCTGGCAGGCAGGGCGATCCGGGGGTGAGCCAATTTTACTTGAGCCTTGAGGATGGCTTGCTTAGAATCTTTGGCAGCGATCGGATCAAGGGGGTGATGGAGAAACTCGGTCTACAAGATGGCGAATACATCGAGTCTAAATTAGTAACCCGCTCTGTGGAGAACGCCCAAAAGAAAGTAGAGGCTCTGCATTTTGAGAGCCGCAAACACCTACTAGAATACGACGATGTCGCCAACGAGCAGCGCAAGACGGTGTATAAATTCCGCAACGAGCTTTTGGATGAAAACTACGACATCGGCGCACGCATTGCCGAGAACCGCCAATATGCTGTGGCGTGCATTTTAGAGAACAACCAAGCCTTTAAAGAGCAGGACTTTTCAGACGAGGATTTAGAAAACGCCAAGCAAGCCTTGCAAGAGGACTTCAACACCACTATTGACTTTACCCCTCTGCAAGAGCGCGATTTTGTCTCTGTGGAAAACTTCATTTTAGAAGCTCTAGAGACAGAGTATGCCTCCAAAATGGCGCATGTGCAGGATTTGAATAAAATCGAGCGGGTGGTGTATCTGCAGATACTGGACAACGCATGGCGCGAACACCTCTACACGATGGACAACTTGAAAACGGGCATCGGGCTTCGAGGCTATAACCAAAAAGACCCCTTAGTGGAGTATAAAAAAGAGAGCTACAACCTCTTTTTAGAGCTCATCGACTCCATTAAAATAGAGGCGATCCGCACCTTTTATAAACTTGAGCTGGTCGCCAACACCCCAGAGGACACCGAGCGCTTTTTAAGTGGTCTAGAGGGCGACCAACTAGAGCTGAACTTCAACAACCAAGACATTGAGGAGGGGCTAAACAGTTGGAACGAGGCCAAGCCCAAGACCATCGCCCGCAACAGCCCCTGCCCTTGCGGCAGTGGCAAAAAATATAAAAATTGCCATGGCAAGAGTGGACCTAAAAAAGGGATTTTTGCCACCAACAATAAACCCACGGATGCCTAGCACTTCGTTAGTGGCGTTTTTGGTGCGCCGCTATTTGCGCTTTGACAAGACCCAACCTTTCATTAGCATCACCGCGATTCTAGCCTTTTTGGGGGTGGCGGTGGGGGTGATGGTGCTCATCGTGGCCATGGCGATCATGAATGGTATGAATGCAGAGTTTGAAAAGAAACTCTTTGTGATGAACTACCCGCTCACGCTCTACGCCACAAGCTACTATGGCATAGAGCAAAAGACCTTAAACGCCCTAGAGCAGCGCTTCCCGCACTTACGCTTTAGCCCCTATTTGCAAAGCCAAGTTGTGGCGCGCTTTAATGGCATGTTAAGTGGGGGTATGCTCTTTGGCGTGGACATGCAAAAAGAGGTGCAGATCAACAACATTTTAAAAAAAGGCTTAAATGGGGTCAATTTACAAGCTTTCAGGCAAACCCCCTTTAATTTGGTGGCAGGCAAGGGCTTTAAAGACTCGCTACTTTTAGGCAACACACACAGCATTGATTTATTTTTCACCAAGTTAGAGCCCACGGGTTTTGTGCTCTCCCCAACCATGAAACGCTTTAGCTTGAAGGGCTTTTTTGAATCGGGGCTTAAAGCCTATGATGGCAGTTATTTATACACGAACATACAAGCTTTGCAAGCGATTAGGGATTTGCCCGAGGGGGTGTATGATGGCGTGCACATTTACTCTAAGCACCCCATGCAAGACATGGAGAAGATCAAACAAACCCTTAAAGAAATCCCTAACAATGGCGTGGACATTGAGGGCTGGTGGCAACAAAATGGCAACTTCTTTTCGGCCATGGCTTTAGAAAAGCGCGCCCTTTTCATTGTGTTGATGCTGATCATCCTCATGGCAAGCCTCAATATCATCAGCTCGCTGTTAATGGTGGTGATGAACCGCCGTAAAGAGATCGCCTTACTGCTTAGTCTTGGTGCAACCACTAAAGAAATCCAAAAGAGCTTTTTTGCTTTGGGCTCAGTGATTGGCGTGGGGGGGATTGTGCTAGGCGTGCTCCTAGCCTTTTTAGTGCTGTGGGTGCTTGCCACCTTTCCCATCATCTCCCTACCCGCCGATGTTTATGGCATTAACAGACTGCCCCTAGATTTGTCGGCTGTGGATTTTTTCAGCACCCTCATTGGTGCGCTTGTGATTGTCGCCCTATCATCGCACTATCCAGCCCGCAAGGCGGCAGGTGTAGATGCATTGGCGATTTTGCGTAATGAGTAGTCATTTACCATTATTAAGTTGCTTTGTGTTAGAATGAGCTCGTTCCTCGTTTATTTTAACAGGACTAAATCTAGTGGAGAAACGCCTTGAAGAGCATTTATGTAGGGAATTTGGTTTATAGCGCAACAAATCAGGAGGTTGAGGAACTCTTTAGCCAATTTGGTGCTGTAAACTCTGTGAAGTTGATCCAGGATCGCGAAACCAAAAGACCTAAAGGGTTTGGCTTTGTGGAAATGGAAGACGAGGGCGCACAGCAAGCCATCGCCAAGTTAGACAACACGGATTTTATGGGACGCACCATTCGGGTTACTGAGGCAAACCCCCGTAAATAAACCCTAACCCAAAAAGGCTTTGCGCTTTTTGAGCCTATGGTAGGCGAGCGCAAAGCGGTGTGCTTCGTCTCTCAAATTTTGTAAAAATTGCAGCCGCACATCCTGCGCCTTTAGCTTCCAAGTCTGCGAAACACTATAGATGACATCCGCCACATCCCCTCCCCCCCGCTTAGCCCGCTTGTGCGCCTTTTCTTTCGCCAAAGCGATGACCGCCACACTAACCCCCAAACTTTCTAAAATCTGTGTAGCCAGCAGGGCTTGGGCGCGCCCGCCATCTAAGAGCCATAAATCGGGCAAGCCCCCTTGTTTTATGCGTCTTTCTAGCATTTCGTGCATTTGGGCGTATTCGTCTGTGCCTGCAAGGCTGTAGCGCCGATACGCGCTTTTAAGCCACTTGCCCCTAGACCACACGACCATCCCCCCCACGCACGCACTTTGGGCATGGTGGCTCACATCAAACACCTCAATGCGTTTAGGCGGTTTGCTAAGCTCCAAGAGCTCTTGCAAGGCAAGCCCCATTTGCACTTCAGGTTGTTCTGTGCGTTTTAGCAAGGTTTGCACCGCTTGCAAATAATCCCTAAAAATCGCCGCCTCTTCAAAACGCTCTTGCGTGGCTAGGATACGCATGCGTTCTTTAAGCCGAGCACATAATTTATCTTTATGTTCTAGTAGATCTAGAGCTTCTTTAACAAGGGGGGCATAATCTTGTGGGCTCACTTTGCCACTGCAAGGGGCTAAACAACGCCCCATTTGGTGAAAAATGCAGGGCTTTTTGCCCTTTAAACAGCTCTTGCTTTGCACTAGGGGGATCAAACTTTGCACACTCTCTAAGAGCTCTAAAGAGGCTAGGCTAAAGGGGCCAAAGCACTTGTGCCCCTCTAGGGGCTCTCTTGTGCGCTCTAAGGTGGGGTAGGGTTTGCGTAAATCGATACAAATGTAGGGGTAGGTTTTGGAGTCTTTTAAGAGGATATTGTATTTGGGTTGTTTGGTTTTAATGAGTTTGTTTTCTAACAGCAGGGCTTCTTCTTCGCTATGTGTGGTTTGCACTTGCAAATAGGCGATTTGGCTCACCATACGCTGGATACGGACGCTATTTTTAGAATTTGGCATCACCTGCCCATCCAGCACTCTAAAGTAACTCAAAACGCGCTTTTGTAAATTCTTGGCTTTGCCCACATAGAGCAAATCATCTTTAGCATCAAAATACAGATAAACCCCGCTTGTAGTGGGGAGATTACTTAGGCTCTGTGCTTGCATGGTGTTTTTTAATGCAAGTGCGGATATTTTCTAAAATGGCTCTTAGCTCAGGGTCTTTAAAGGGGTTTTCAAAGTCGCCCCTAGCGCGCTCGTGGTAGTAGAGTTTTGGGGGCGTAGTTTCAAAGCTTTGTTGGATACGCCTTGGCAAATAGCCCTGCACTTCTGTGGGCTTGATGGGTATATCTAGCTTTTGTGCAGCGTTTAAGAGGGTGGGGGCGAAGTGGCCCTTTTGCCCGTTGAAGTAATTGTAAGCGCTTGGGTGCTTGAAGACAAGCAAGAGTTTAGAATTTTTCATTACAATGGAGCGCAAACCGACCCGAATGCCATCGGGTAAATACAATTTTAATTTATCAAGTTGCAGGCGCACTTTTAGGAGGGTGAAGTCGGGTCGTTGCAAAAGTTGGGAGAAGATATGTTGCGCGTTTTTCATGTATGTATTTTAGCATGTTTGCTATCCGGCTGTGGCTTTAAAGCCCCGCCTTTTTACAAGACCAACAAACCCCCTGCCACAAAGCCCCAATCTCCCACAACCAACCACACCATCCAAGAGGAGTAGATTTAGGTATAATGGGCGTTTTTAGTGGAGAATTGTATGTTTGAGCCCTACCCCTTTGAGCGCCTACGAGAGCTATTGAAAGACTGCAAGAGGGGGGCAAATGCCCCCTTAGATTTGTCCATCGGTGAACCGCAGTTTGAAACCCCCCTTAGTGTGCAAGAAACCTTAAAAGCCCACACCCACGAGTTGCGCTTTTACCCTAAAAGCAGTGGGGAGGATTTTTTAAAAGAGGCACAAATGGCATTTGTGAAAAAACGCTTTGGTGTGGAGCTGTCTAAAGAGCAAATCATCCCCACCTTTGGCTCTAAAGAAGTGCTCTTTAGCCTGCCTATTTTCTACCTACACGACAAAGAAGCTCCCATTATGGCTTTTGCCAATCCCTTTTATCAAGTGTATTTAGCTAGTGCACGGGTGGCGCGCGCTCAGGTGGTCTTGATGGATTTAAGCCCAGAAAATAACTTCACGCCCACTTTAGAGCAAGAGGCGGATTTAGTCATCTTAAACTCGCCCAACAACCCCACAGGGCGGACTTTAGACTTAGAAGAGTTGAAAGAGTGGGTGCTAAAAGCCCTTGACGAGGATTTTCTCTTAGTCAATGACGAGTGTTACAGCAACATTTACGCCCAAACGCCCCCCCCTTCGATCTTGCAAGCGTGCATGGAAGTGGGCAACACAGATTTTAAAAATGTCCTTGCCATCAACTCCCTCTCTAAGACTTTAAGCGCACCGGGGCTTAGAAGTGCCTACATTGCCGGGGACGCTACTATTTTAAAGCCCTACCAAGTCTTTAGAAGTTACAGCGGTTGTGCCTTGCCCCTACCATTGCAACACGCCAGTGCCGTAGGCTGGCTAGACTTAAAATCCCAAGAGCACATCCGCCATATTTACGCCAAAAACCTAAACCTCGCCCAAGAGATTTTGGGCGTGCCAATTTATCCCACAAGCTTTTATGTGTGGCTGGAGGTGCGCGAGGGGCAAGAATTTACCAAGCACCTTTACACCACTGAGGGGATAAAAGTCCTACCCGGGGACTTTCTAGGCTATGGCAATAGCCCACACACAAAGGACTTTGTGCGGGTGGCTTTGGTGTATGCCCCTGAGAGCCTAGCCCCCGCCCTAAACGCCCTTAAAAACGCCCTAGATAGCTATTTATGCTAGATCGCCCCATCCACACCTATAAAATCCACTTCATCGGCATCGGGGGGATTGGCATTTCGGGGTTAGCCAAGTATTTAAAGGCACAAGGGGCGGTGATCAGCGGCTCGGACATCGCCAAAAGTTACATCACCGACTACCTAGAGAGTTTGGGTATCCCTATCACTATCCCCCACAACCCGAGCGCACTCACCGACCAAGAGGTGGTGATCCACTCTGCCATCATCAAGGTGGATAATGTCGAAATCGTGGCGGCGATGGAGAAAAATTGCGTGATCCTCTCACGCAAGCGAGCACTAGAGTATATTTTGGGCGATAAGAGGGTGTTTAGTGTGTGCGGAGCACATGGCAAGAGCACGACAAGTGCCATGCTAGCCGCCTTATTGCCCCATTTTGGGGCGATCATTGGGGCAGCGTCTAAAGCCTTTGGCTCAAATGTGAGAGAGAGCCAAAGCCCTAGTTTGGTGTTTGAAGCAGACGAGTCGGATCAAAGCTTTTTAAGCTCCAACCCCTATTGTGCGTTGGTTACTAACGCTGAGGTGGAGCATTTAGAGGGGTATGACTACGATTTGAAGGCGTTTTATCAAGCCTACACCGACTTTATACAAATGGCACAAAGGCGTGTCATCAATGTAGAAGACCCCTTTTTAAAGGGCTTAGAGCTAGAAGCCATCCGCCTAGACCCCGCTAAGGACATCAGCGAGATTGAATACTTTTTAAAAGAGGACGAGCCCTACACCCGCTTTAGGCTGAAAGACTATGGGGCGTTTGAGGTGTGGGGATTAGGCGCACACACCGCCAGCAACGCCAGCCTAGCGATTTTAGCCGCCTTAAACGAACTGCCCCTAGAGGAGTTAAGAAAAAACCTTTTGGACTTCAAGGGCATTAAAAAACGCTTTGATATCTTGCAAAAGGGCAACTTTGTACTCATAGACGACTACGCCCACCACCCCACCGAAATTAATGCCACCCTGCAGGCTCTGCAAACCTACGCCGACTTAAAGGGGCTCAAAGACGCGGTGGTGTTTTGGCAACCGCATAAATACTCCCGCTTGTTTGACAATTTAAAGGGCTTTCAAGAGTGCTTTAACCACCCCATCGTCAGCCAGCTTTACATCTTGCCCGTGTGGCGGGCGGGCGAAACCCCTAGAGAGCTAGACATGCAAGCCTTGTTCGGGCATTTGCAACCCACTTTTATAGACCGCCTTTGGCGGAGCAAAGAGGGGTTAGAGCTGTTCGTGCAAGGGGTGAAAATCCGCACCCTTAACAAGGGGCTTGCCATCGGCTTTGGGGCGGGCGACATCACCACGCAACTTAGGGGGGATTTATGAGCGGGTGGATTGTTCTAGGTTTAGTCCTTGTTTTATTGTGGTTTTTACTCAAAGACTTCTTTGGGCGGGGGTTTAAGCAAAAAGTCGTGGTGGTGCTGTTTTTAGGGGGGCTTGCCACAGGGCTAGGGATTTACACCTACCAGCAAGATTTAATCAATAAAGAGCAAGTTGCCCTGCAAAGGGAGTTTTTAAGGGGCGTGGTGCTGGATTGCAATGGGGTGCAGGTGAGCCAAAAGGATTTTAGCCTAGTGAGTGGGACTTTAAGTTTTCTAGGCAAACAAAACACCCCCATGCAAGGCGTGCTTGTGGATTTGCAAAGCTGTAAAAACACCCCATGATCGCCACTAAGCTAGATTTAGCCCCCTTTTTAGAGCAGTTCAAACGCTTTCTAGCCCGCCCTAAAGACATTGCCTTTAACTTCCCCGAGCACACATGGGCACATTTGCAAGAGTTAGAGAGCTTAGAGCTTGCCCCACCCCCACCCTTGCCCCCCTTAAACGAGCCTTTAAAATCCTTTAAAAAAGGCGGGGTGTTGCACTTGGAGGCGTTGTTTGCCTTTATCCAAATCACCCGCTATTTTTTACGCCTAAAAAAACAAGTGCCCCCCAAATCCCCCGCCCTTTACGCCTATTTACAAGAGCTAAACATCCCCCAAGAGTTGTTGCAATTAGAAACCCAAATGCGAGAGGAGGCGGGCTTTAAAAGCGGATTTTACCCCGAGCTAGACGCACACCAAGAGAGCCTAGAGAGGCTTAAAAAATCCCAACAAAAAATCTTTAGCCAAATTTTGGGGCAAAAGTCTTTAGAGCCCTATTTAGTCGATCGCCAAGTGCATTTGGTGCAAGGCATTGAAACCCTGCTGCTTAAGCCCGGCTTTTCTAGCGTGTTTAAGGGCATAGTGATTGCCCGCTCGCACAGCGGACAATTCTACATCGAGCCTTTGGAGGCAAAAACCTTAAGCCATAAAATCCAAGAAACCCGCACCGAGATAGAAAACTGCTTGCAACAAATCTGCACCCTATGGAGCACAAAACTACGCCCCCTATATCTCTTTTTGCGTTTCTTTGACAAGCAATTTGACTACTTAGACCACCTGCAAGCACGCATTAGCTTTGCTAAAAGTTTGGGGCTAAACTTCATCAAGCCCAATGTCAGCGGGCAATTCATCTTAAAAGACTTCGCCCACCCGAATTTAAAAGAGCCCAAACCCTTGAGCGTGGATTTTAACCACCCTTTGTTACTCGTTACAGGCGTGAATACGGGGGGCAAGACCATGCTGTTAAAATCCCTGCTTGCCAGCGTGTGGCTGGCTAAACACTTCCTGCCCTTTAAAATCAACCCCCACCACTCTAAAATCCCCTACATTGAAAACATCCAAGCCATCATCAGCGACCCACAAAACAGCCAAAATGACATCTCTACTTTTGCCGGGCGCATGCTCGACTTTGCCCACGCCCTAAACACCCCTAATCTTTTGCTGGGCATAGACGAAATTGAGCTAGGCACAGACGCATCTGAGGCAAGTTGCCTTTACAAAGCCCTTTTAGAAAAGCTCATCAAAGAGGGGGCGAAAATCGTGGTAACGACCCACCACAAACACCTAGCCCTGCTTTTAGCCAAGAACCCCGCCGTGCAACTCTTAGCCGCCAATTACGACCACAACGCCCAAATGCCCACCTACACCTTCACCGCTGGGCTCATTGGCAAAAGTTACGCCTTTGAAACCGCCTTGCGTTATGGCGTGCCCCTTGAGCTTGTCGCAGAGGCTAAAGAGCTTTATGGCACCGAGCAAGAGAACTTAAACGCCTTGATCGAACGCACCTGCGTGCTAGAGCAAGAATTGCAAGCCAAGCAACAAGAATTACAAGAAGCCAAAGAAGCCCACGAAAGAGGCTACCAAGAAAAGCTAAGAAAAATCCAAGAGGCACAAAAGCAAAGAGAGCAAGAACAACACGCTCTAGAGCAGAGCTACTCCAAAGCCTTAAAGCAAATGCAAGAGGCGATTAGAGAGTTTAGCCAAAGCCACAACACCAGCCACGCCCACCAGCAAATCCAAGCCATCCAAAAGAGCCTACAACGCCCCAAAGCCCCCCCCACCCTTAAAGAAAACAAGAGCCTAGAAGTGGGTGACTTTGTGGCCTATGGCAAGTTAAGCGGGGAGATTGTGGGCACTAGCGGGGGGCTTTACAGCGTTGCCCTAGAAAATGGGCTTAAAATTAAAGTCAAAGCTGAAAGTCTAAAACTAAAACCCAAGCCCCAAGCCCCCAAGCCCCAAGTGCAAATCAAACAAAAACCCCAAGCTAAGGGGCAAATGCGTTTAGATTTATGCGGGCTAGACACCCAAGAAGCCCTAGAGCAAGCCCAAGACTTCTTAGCAAACGCCCTTTTAGCGGGCTTTGAAGAGGTGTTGATCGTGCATGGCAAGGGCAAGGGGATTTTACGAAACGCCCTAAGAGAGTGGCTTAAAAAACACCCCAAAGTCCTAGACTTTAGCGATGCCCCCTACAATCTCGGCGGCTCCGGTGCACAGGTTGTGAAATTATAGATTTCATTTAAATTAACTATCATCAAAAAGGAACTCACATGGATAAGCTGTTGGTTGTACGCAATGATAAATTAGGCGATTTTGTCCTGGCGTGGCCTGCCTTTGCCATGCTTAAAGCTTCCATGCCACAGACCAAGCTCATTGCACTTGTGCCCAGCTACACAGCCGAGCTTGCCCGCCATTGCCCCTATTTAGACGGCGTGGTGGTGGACGCAGGTCGCTATGCCAGCAGAAAAGCCAAAAAACAGACCCTAGAGGACATCAAGGCGCATCGCTTCCCCGCCGTCATCAGCTTTTTCTCCACTATCTACAATGCTTTTTTATTTTACAAAGCGGGGATCCCCTTTCGTTTAGCCCCCGCCACGAAACTCATCCCATACTTTTTTCAAACCCACCGCCTACGCCAACGCCGTTCTCTCTCCATTAAACAGGAGTTTGCTTACAATCTTGATTTAGCTAGACATTTTCTTGCCTTGCAAAATATCCCTGTTGTCGAGCCCAAAGGCTCGCCCTATCTAGGTTTCACAGACTCAGAAATCAAAGTCCAAGCGGATAAATTGGTGCAGGAATTAAAATTAGATCCTAGCAAGGCGTGGGTATTTGTCCACACGGGCACGGGAGGCTCCTCACCCAATCTTTCTAGCAGCCAATGGGTAAAACTTATAAGGGGGCTTTTGGAGGGTTTAAAGATACAAGTGATTTTAAGTGCAGGACCTAATGAGAGCCAAAACACCAAAGAACTTGCCCAAAAAATCAACCATCCCAATATCATTATCTACGACAAAAACGAGGGCATGCTCGACTTTGCCCGCTCTTTGGCGTGCGCTCAGTTTTTCATCTCAGCATCCACGGGACCTTTGCACCTAGCCTCCGCCTTAGACATCCCCACTTGCGCCTTTTACCCTTCCACTACAGCCGCTCTGCGGTGGCAACCCATCAATGCATCTGCCAAACATTTGGCTTTTATGCCTCACGCCATAGACGCCACGCAAGACATGGACTCGTCCTTAATCAAAATCCCTGAGATTCTAGAGCAAATCATTACATTTATCCAAAAACAACTAAAGAACTAGGCTTCAACAAACAAGAGAAACTTGGTGCAAGTAAGATTTAAAAATGGTGGCCACGATTGGACTCGAACCAACGACCACTACCATGTCAAGGTAGTGCTCTACCAACTGAGCTACGCGACCATAACTTTGTAGGGGTTGATAAAAGCGGGCATTATACCTTACTTTGTTTGTCTTTTGCCTTAAAGCTCTTTAAAATCAAAAGCCCCACGCCTACATCTATCAGCACATCGGCAAGGTTGAAGATCGCAAAGTCAAATTTATAATGCCAATAGACATAATCGATCACATGTCCATGCACGAAGCGATCGAGCACATTAGAAGCCCCCGCCCCTAAAATCAGCCCAAAAGGTAGGGTATTTTCTTTAAAAAACGCCTTTTGTCGCCATAAAAACACCCCAAGTCCCACAAGCAAGACCACTTGTAGGTATTTGAGCCACGCCCCTAAGAAGTGGAGCATGGAGAACGCCACGCCTTCATTATAGGCAAGCACAATAGAAATCACGGAACCTTCATAACGTGTGCCATGCAAGATAAATTGCTTGACAATTTGATCGGCGACAATGGCTAAACCAAAGACTAGCCAAAATTTTAAAGCCCCCTTCAAGTCAAATGCTCTTTAAAAAACGCTTGCAACTCTTGCGCCCTTTTCTCTAAATGGGCTTGTTGCTCCCCTTCTAGCAAAATGCGTAAAATATTCTCTGTGCCCGAGTAGCGGATCAAATGGCGCAAGCCCTCTTGCTCTAGGCTACCGATGAGCTCGTTAAAGCCGGGGATTTGCTCTAAGGGTTTTTTGTGCTTGATGCGCACATTTTCTAGGATTTGCGGGTGCAGCTCAAAGGGGTTTAGCACCTTATTGCTAGGCTTCTTGCTCTCAATCACACACGCAGCCACTTGCAAGGCACTCATGATCCCATCGCCCGTTTTGGCATAGTCGCCAAAAATGATGTGTCCGCTTTGCTCCCCTCCGAAGTTGATTTTATGCTCTTGCATGCTTTTACGCACGAGTTTATCGCCCACCCCACAGCGCACAAGAGCGATGCCCTGCTTTTCTAAGTAGGCTTGCAGGGCTAGATTACTCATGGTGGTTACCACGATTTGGTTGTGCGCTAGCTTTGCCTTTTGTTGTTGGTAGGTGGCTAAGACCCCAATGAGTTTATCCCCGTGCACCACTTCGCCCAAATTATCCACCACCACGAGCCGATCCGCATCCCCATCTAAAGCAATACCTAAATCCGCCCGATAGCGTTTGACTTCTTGGCTCAGCTCCAAAGGGTAGAGTGCGCCACATTGCGCGTTGATATTGCTCCCATTGGGCTCATCGTTGATGACAATCACATCTGCCCCTAGCTCGCTAAAGACAATGGGGGCGACCTTATACCCCGCGCCATTTGCCGTGTCTATGACAATACGCATGCCCTGCAGGCTTAGGTGTTTAGGAAAAGAGTTTTTTAAATGCACGATGTAACGCCCGATCACATCGTCAATGCGCTTAGAACTGCCGATCGCCACCCCGCACTGACAACTGCTCTCAAGCCGCTTCGTGTCGTCAAAGATTTTTTCAATCTCTTCTTCGCTCTGCCGCTGGAGTTTATCCCCAAAGCGGTCAAAAAACTTAATGCCATTGTCTTCAAAAGGGTTATGGCTTGCGCTGATCATCACCCCCGCATCGCAACGCATGTTCTCTGTCAAAAACGCAATGGCAGGGGTGGGCATGGGCCCGATTTGCATCACATCGTAACCCACAGAGGTCAAGGCACTCACAAGGGCATTTTCAATCATATACCCACTCCTGCGCGTGTCCTTACCCACTAAAATTTTATTGCTCGTGGCCTGCTCTTTGAAGTAAAGCCCGGCGGCTAGCCCTAAGCGCATCACAAACATGGGTGTGATCTCCACGCCCGCTTTGCCCCGCACCCCATCTGTGCCAAAAACCATGCCTTGTCCTATTTAATCAGTCTTTAATGCTTTTTTAGATAGAATCCTGCCATATTATTTTTGATAAAAGGATTAAGTAGTGGCTAACCATAAGTCCGCTGAGAAAAGGATTCGCCAAACCATCAAGCGCACTGAGCGCAACCGCTTTTATAAAACCCGTATTAAAAACATCATTAAGGCCGTGAGAGAAGCCGTTGCCAGCCACGATGTGCCTAAAGCCCAAGACGCTTTGAAAGTGGCAAACAAAGAATTGCATAAGTTTGTCAGCAAAGGGGTTCTAAAGAAAAACACCGCTTCTAGGAAAGTGTCCCGCCTAAACGCCAGCGTGAAAAAGATCGTCCTAGCCACCGCCTAAGCTGTGCTGTCTAACAAACTGCAGGCGATCGTCGATCGCTACGATGCACTCGCCCACTCTCTCACTCAACCCGAAATTTTAGGCGACATTAAGCAACTCACCGCCTTAAGCAAAGAGCAGGCGGGCATTGAGGAGCTCGCCCAAGCCGCTAAAGCCTACCTACAGATTTTAGAGGGCATCCAAGAAAACAAAGCCCTGCTAGAGGATAAAGAGTTAGGCGAACTTGCCAAAGAAGAGCTTAAGAGCCTAGAGGAGGAGAAAGCGAGCCTAGAGGAACGCATAAAAATCTTGCTGATCCCCAAAGACCCCAATGACAATAAAAACATTTATTTAGAGTTGAGAGCGGGCACGGGGGGCGATGAAGCGGGGATTTTTGTGGGCGACTTGTTTAAGGCTTACTGTCGTTACGCCGACTTGAAGCACTGGAAAGTGGAGATCGTAAGCTCGAGCGAAAACAGCGTGGGCGGGTATAAAGAAATGATCGCCTTAATCAAGGGGCAGGGCGTGTATTCAAGGCTGAAATTTGAGGCGGGCACACATAGGGTGCAACGCGTCCCCGAAACCGAGTCGCAAGGGCGTATCCACACTTCTGCCGTCACCGTGGCGATCATGCCCGAAGTCGATGATGTGGAGGTGAATATCAACCCCAGCGACCTACGCATTGAAGTCTTTAGAGCGGGTGGGCATGGCGGGCAGTGTGTGAATACGACCGACTCCGCCGTGAGAATCACGCATGTGCCCACCGGGATCAGCGTATCCATGCAAGATGAAAAGTCGCAACACAAAAACCGCGACAAAGCCTTAAAAATTTTAAAAGCCCGCTTGTATGAAAAACAGATTGAGGAGCAACAAGAGGCTAACTCCGCCAGCCGTAAAATGCAGGTGGGCAGTGGGGATCGAAGCGAGAGGATTCGCACCTACAACTACCCACAAAACCGCCTAAGCGATCACCGCATTAACTTGACTTTATATAGCCTTGAAGAGTTGATGCTCTCAGGCAATTTAGACCCCGTGATCGAACCCTTGATCGCCCACGCACAGGCGCAGGGCTTAGAGCAACAAGGAGAGTAATATGGTAGCACTTTTTGGCGGGCAAGGCTCACAGCATATTGGCATGGGGCAGGACCTATGCCATAACTTTAGTCTTGCTAAACAAATGTGTGAAAAGGCGAGCGATCAGCTCCACACGGACATGGCAAAACTGCTTTGGAGTGAAAACCCCCTACTTGGCCAAAGTACCTACACCCAAAGTGCCATTTTTTTAGTGTCTATGATGGCTTATGCGATCTATCAGCAAGAGGGAGGCAAAAGCCCACAGCTAGCCCTAGGGCATTCTTTGGGTGAGATTAGCGCCAATGGGGCGAGTGGGGCTTTGGATTTAGAGCATGGCCTAAAGCTTGTGTTTGAAAGGGGGCGGTTGATGGAGGAGGTGTGTGCTAAATTAGGGCAAGAGATGGGCATGTTGGCGGTTTTGGGGGCGGACATTGCCCTTTTAGAGGCGTTTTGTTTGCAGGCTAGAGAGGGCGGGCAGGTGCTTTATGCTGCCAACTTTAACGGGGGGCAGGTTGTGCTCGCTGGGGCGAAGGCGTATTTACAAAGCCTAGAGTCCAAGAGCTTTGGGGCAAAAAAATTAGTCTTACTGCCCATGAATGTCGTGAGCCATTGCCCCCTTTTAGAGCCAATGGTCGCCCCTTTTAAAGCCCTTCTAGAGCAACATTTAAAAGACAGCTACAGCTTTGGCGTGGTGTCTAACGCCACAACCCAAGTCTATAGGGACAAGGCGGGGGCTTTGGAGTGTCTAGGCGTGCAACTCACACAGCCCGTGCGTTACAGCGATTGTGTCAGCGTGTGTGAAAAGGAAGACTCTTTTTATGTGGAGTTTGGTACAAGCGTGTTAAAAAATTTGAATAAACGCCTAAGTTCCAAGCCCACTTACAGCATCACCGACACCACCACCTTAAAAGAAGCTTTGTCGGTTTAAGTTGCCCTTTGTTTAGGCTTTTTTACTAAAGTTATACACTAATTGAGATTTCGGAGAGACAATGGCGGTGATCGGTAAATTAGACTCCTTAGCGAGTTTGTTTTCTAAAACCCAAGAGTTAGAGAACCTTTATACCTACTTAAAACAAATTTGCGACCCCAAACACCCCTCTTGCCAAGCCCTATTACAAAGGCAGGCAAGTTCCATGGTCAAAGAGTTGGGGAGCGGGATGTGTGCGATTGAGATCGTCTACAGCCCCGAGCTAGGCACGCTTGAAACACATAAAGAATGTGTGGATTTCTTGTTGGTGGTGATGGGGGGTGAGATTTTGCACCTAGCCGACAAGACCGACTTAAGCGTGCTTACCCCCTACAACCCCGAGAAAGACCAAGAAACCTACACCCACAACAGCCTATGCTACCAAGTGCCCTTGCACGCAGGGATGCTTGCAATCTTATTCCCCAACGATGCCCACACCACCGAAGCCAAAAAACCCGGTCTTATCTATAAGGTTGTGGTGAAAGTCCCTGCCAGTCTCATTAAATTCAAGCTGTAGAGTTTTTATGAAGCATTTATTTTTTATTGTTGGCTTAAGCTTGCCTTTGTTGGCAGAAACTTTGGATGGGATTTACAAAACCCAAGCCTTTTTATACATGAAAAGCTCTTATGTGGAGTTTTTTAAATACGGCGATCATTACTACGCCTACGGGATCGCCAATACGGACGGCTCGCCCGCTAGAAAGGACATTTACAACAAAGACCCCGCGCTAAGGGAGCGTAGCGACAAGGGCGTGGTGTTTTTATATGGCTTGACCCGTGTGTGCGACAACACCTATAAAAATGGTAGAGCCTACAACTTCTACGATGGGCGCACCTACTATGTGCAAATCCACCAAAAGAAAAACGGAGATTTAAAGTTCTTGCCCAGCCTCGATCGGCGGGGGTTCTTTGGCAAGACTTTTATTTGGAAAAAGGTGGATGAAACCTACTTAAAAGAGCGAGGCATCAAAAAGCCCGACTTTTCAGGGGTCTTGCAGACTCTTAAACAGCTTCCTAGTGGGTCTTGATCCACTCTAGGGCGATTCTAACGGCATTCGTGGCTGCACCCACTCGCAATTGATCGGCGACACACCATAAGTGCAAGCTGTGCGGATCGAAGAGATCAGCGCGCACCCTACCTACAAAGGTTTGGTCTGTGCTTGTGGCGGTGATGGGCATGGGGTAGAGTTTTTGCTCGGGGTTATCTACTAAAACAATATTAGGTGCATTTTTCAAGACTTCTTGCGCTTCTTTGGCACTCACGGGATTTTTAAAGCAGATGCTGATGCTCTCGCTGTGACTTCTTAGCACGGGCACCCGCACACAAGTGGCACTGATGGCAAAGTCGGCGTGCATGATTTTATGCGTTTCGTGCACCATTTTTAGCTCTTCTTTGGTGTAGCCATTTGGCATGAAAATATCGATTTGAGGGATCACATTTAAGGCTAGTGGGTGGGGGAAAACTTGCGCGTGGGTGCTGCCAGCCATTTGCGCCTTCAACTCTTCTAAGCCCCTTTTGCCCGCCCCGCTAGCGGCTTGGTAAGTGCTCACCTCAACGCGCTCGATCCCAAAGGCTCTATGCAGGGGGTTTAGCACTTGCACCATTTGGATGGTGGAGCAATTTGGGTTAGAGATGATATTTTTCGAACAATGGGCTAAATCGTTGGGGTTCACTTCGGGCACCACTAAAGGCACTTCAGGTTCAAGGCGAAAAAAGCTTGTGTTGTCGATCACCACCGCCCCCGCCTGTGCCGCCACAGGGGCTAACTGCTCGCTCACCTTAGAGCCTGCGCTAAAAAAGGCAATATCCACCCCCTCAAAACTCTTAGGCGTGGCTTCTTGTAAGGTGTATTCTTGGCTGAAGGCATGGATTTTCTGCCCTGCACTGCGCACGCTCACAAGGGGCAAAAAACGCCCGATAGGAAAATTTATTTCTTCTAAAATACTAATCAGCTCCGCACCCACCGCTCCGCTTGCGCCCACTAGAGCAATGTTATAGGTTTTCATCATTCGCTCACCATGCTAAGAGCCCTTAAAAAACTCAAATGGTTGAATTGCACGCCCGTTGTCATGTTTTTTAAGGTTAAACTCTCCTTTTTAACTTCCTCTTCACCGAGCACCACCACGAACTCATGCCCCTTATGGTTGGCGTAGCTGAAGGGCTTTTTTAATTTTTCGATCTCGGGGTATAGCTCGGTGTTGATCTCGCTTTGGCGGAACTTTTGAGCGATTTGGCTTGCATAGGCAAAGTGCTCGGCTTGCATGCACACCACTAAAACCCTTGCGCTCGTGGACTTGTTTTCCACCAATTCCAACTCCTCCAGCGCGACTAACAAGCGATCAAGCCCAATAGAAGCCCCCACGCCGGGCAGGTTTTGATCACTAAAGCTCCTAGCTAAATTGTCGTAACGCCCCCCCGAGCAGACACTGCCTAAACTTGTGAGTTGGCTCAGCGTGGTTTCGTAAATGATCCCCGTGTAATAACCAAGCCCCCTAGCGATAGAAAAGTCCACCCTAAAATGCTCAGGGTCGATCTCTAAACTTAAGAGCAAGCTAAACAAGTTTTCTAGCTCCTCTAGCCCCTCTTTAACTAAGGGGTGCAGCTCTTTTAAATGCGCCACGCTTTTAAAGAACTCGGCGCACTCCTCCTCTTGCTTGGTGTTTAAAATCTGTAAAAGGGGTTTAAAGTCTTGGCTAAAATGCTCACCGAGTTCTAAAAGCACGCCCTCCTGCCCAATCTTGCCGAGTTTATCTACAATCCTTAAGAAGGTTACCACCTCCTCGCTAGAGTTTAAGCCAAAGTGGGCGCACAGCCCGTTTAGAATTTTGCGGTGGTTGATCCACACGCAAAACTCCTCTAAGTCTAGGGCTTTTAAGCTAGAAATGATGACTTGGATCACCTCGCTATCGCACAGTAGGCTATGGCTGCCGATAAAGTCAAAATCGCATTGCGTGAATTCGCGATAACGCCCTTTTTGTGCCCGCTCCCCCCTAAAGACATTGCCGATTGCATAGCGTTTAAAGGGCAGCCCTAAAGCATGGTGGTGCTGGGCGATGAAGCGGGCTAGGGGAATGGTTTGATCAAACCTTAGCCCCACCTCTCTTTTGCCATGGTCTTTAAAAAGGTAGATTTCTTTTTGGATGTCGCCCTCTTCTTGGGTGAGGATGTGGGCGTATTCTAAATGCGGGGTTTCAATGGGTACAAACCCAAAGCTTTTAAACACACGGGCGAGCTTTTCTAGCACGGCTTGTTTTGCCATCGCCTCTTTGGGGAGTCTGTCCTTAAAACCGCTCAAGGTCTTGGGGGTGATCATCGCTGTCCTTATGTCAAATAGGAGGTTATTATAGCAATTAATCCATAATAATGGGGGGCTTTCTGGCTTTGTTTGTCAACTTTGGGTTTATGGCACTCACACGGATAAACCTAAAACCCTTTTGCACTTGGCTACATGGCGCATCAATGCATTTTAGGTTTAGACTCACCATAGCCAAAACAACAACTAAGGGGCATACCTAATGAATGAAACCAATAAGATAATGGCGATTACAATGAGCAGGATAACCATTTCACTCCTTTTGTTGGTGTGTCTTGAGTCTACTCGCAACATTTAAAATCGAGGTAAAAATTAGGATTTATTTTTTTGTCTACCCGGACTTTGTTTATTTCTTGTAACCATTGGTTAAGTTGTTTGCCAACAGCCTTAACCTTTCACAACCTTAAAGCCCTCTATGCTATCCTCACCCAGTAAACCCTCTCGTGGCACAAACAAATTAAATAAAGTATTTGCAAACTTTAGCTAAGATAGCGTTTTTAATTTGCCACAAAGGGATTCATGCGCCTAATTTGCGTTTTAGATATTGAAAGTGTGCCTGATTTGGCTTTGATCGCCAAGCATTGCCCCGAGTGTGTGGCAGATGATCCCTTACAAACTTGTGAAAATTTCTTTAAGTTGTGCGAAGACAAATATAAAACCACTTTCCCCCCTTTGTTTCTCCACCAAATTGTCAGCATTGCGAGTGTGCTTGCCGAGCCTAGCGGGGCATTTAAGCGGGTGGGGAGTTTTGGCAAGGGGAGCAGTGATGAAAAGGCTCTTGTGGCGGATTTTCTGGCGTTTTTCAATAGGCACCAGCCCCAGCTCGTGACTTTTAATGGGCGGATGTTTGATTTGCCCCTTTTGATGCTAAAGGCCTTAGCTTACAACCTAAACGCCCACGCCTTTTACAACGAAAAAAGCAAATGGGAGAACTACCGCTACCGCTACAGCGAAGAGTGGCACACGGATCTACTCGATAGTTTCACACATTTTGGTCCAGCCAAAGGGCTTAGTTTAGATGGGGTTTGTGCCATGTGTGGGTTGCCCGGTAAATTTGATGTGAGTGGGGATCAAGTCTATAAACTTTTCTACCAAGAGTCTCCCCAGCTTGAGCGCATTAATAGCTATTGCCAAAGCGATGTGCTCAACACCTATTGGCTCTATCTCAAGTACCTTGTGAGTCAGGGTAAAATCACAGAAGAGAATTACTTAATCCTTTTGCACTCTCTTAAAAACAATTTATCCACGCAGCAACCCTACACCCCCATCTTTACTGAGGCTCTTGAAGCCGAACTAACCCAAGAAATCCAAAAGGAAGACCATGTTTAAAACTTTACTCGCCTTAAGTCTTGTGAGCGCACTCAGTGCCTCTAGTTTGCAATTTGAAATCACCTACAAACCCCAAGGAGGTAAGATGATTGGGACGATGTTAGATCGCACGATTTTAACAATCGTCTCACTCAACGATCAGGATGTACTGATAAAAAAGGTGATCCCCAACCGGGGTAATTCTTGCACAATTGTGCGTAAGGTCGGGAATAATCTCAAAGAAAAATTTGAGAAAGGTCCGCTCTTTAACCACACCTTAAAATATGCACAAAAAATCGCCTATCGCCTAAAATGTGACCCCTCCCAGTTTTTAGAAGTGGAGATTGTTACCGACAAAGGCACTTATACAAAAAAGTTTCGTTAGAATACACGGGAGGTTGGAGTTTTTAATCATTTTTGCCGTTTGCACCTATTAATCTCTATCCTTAGCTTGGGCGTGCCTCCGTGTTTTGTGTTTTTTGTCTAACTTTGTGAGTTAGAATTTATTAGATCAGATCAATAGAACGCCATGGTTTTCGCTTTTTCTGTGATTGTTTTGCAACTATGGGCACAAGCAAGGCGTAAGGATTGGAAAAACGGAATTATTGCACAAGAGTGGCTAATAAACATAACCTAAGACCATTGTACCTAAAAAGATTAGGCGTTATCCATAGGTGCGCCATTATAGTAGCATGTACTATCATATACAGTGCCACACTCGTGTTCCTAAAAATTAGCATACAAACATACAAAACCAAACGGATTTTCTAGGCAATCTAGTAAACTTTCATAAAAAGGTAGGCCAAAAGTCAAAAACACTATATCTTGCAAAAAAACACTCTAGAAAGACCCCTAGTTCGTTTGTTTAAAAACAAATCATGACCATTATCTCTTGTGTTGGTTATTCAAAAGGTTTGATTGTGGTATGGCTGTTTTTTTATAAGTTGAAAACGCACCAGTCTAGTTCACCAACCAACTATATTCTGCCTAACCCCCAAGTTTTACAACTGCCTAGCCACCCTTAAAAAACCTCGCTTAAAAAACCAATTCTCCCATGTCAGCAGCACACATTTACCCCTTTGAATAAGATTTACTTTGTTTTTGATGAAATCAATGCTAGCAAAGACATCAATACGGATTTTGCTAAAAGTGCGCATGCCACCCGTTTTAGAGAATATAAAAATCTCTTGGCATGGTGTGATCTTTTCTTACGCCGAAAATTTTTAACTCCTTATAGTGGAAAAAGCCGAGCTTACACTCTCTTATTTCCTATGGAGGAGCTTTTTGAGTCTTTGTGGGGGAATGGTTAAAAAGAAGTTTAAAAGATTACCATGTGGGCTTGCAAAAGAAAAATGCAAAATATCTCGCAAGGGATAAAAATTTTAAGGATTACTTTGAGTTACGCCCAGACATTGTACTTCAAAACCAAGAGAAAGTTTTGATTTTAGACACCAAATGGAAAATCATCAAAGGACAAGAAAAGATTTCACGAGAAGATCGTTACCAAATGTGGGCTTATGCGAGCAAATATGCATCTATTGAATTGAATTAAAAGACAAGAAACGGGTAATTGCAGCAGTGGTCTTAGAAACCTTGCTCTATTTTACCGCTATAGCATGTTTTTCTGACCCCAAAATGCAATACATTTATTTCACCTTAAATATTGTTCCAAGGTCAATCTATGTTGCGCCTTGATTTTGTCGATTTTGGAGCTCTATTAAAGCAACTAAAACGCTTCTTTTGAAAAATTTTAAAGTTTCTTAAATATAGATAAAAACAACCTAGTGTCCTGCTCGGAAAAACTGAGCACAGACGACTTTCTAGTTTCCAAACAGCACTGCGTAGGAAGCATAGAGGTTGAAGTTATGGAAAGTTTCATGGACAAGAAAATGGGTAGACCCCGCTTGTAAATCGATCGTCCTATGAATCAAAGGACTGCTCACACCTAATCTAAGGATATTGTTTCCAACCTGAAATCTGAGCCCTGCGTTCCAATGGAGATTAAACGAATACTTCCAATGCGTCTGGAGAGTTCTTGTAGTTAAAAAATAGTGGTTATTTGTTCCCAATAACCCCAAGAACAGACCGCAATAAAGACCACTTTGGGTTGCGGGGGCTTTGAAATCATAGAGGAAATCCCCTCCTAGAGTCGCCTGCGCACCTTGCATACGCTTAAAGACGAGGTTTTTTTGGAAGAGAGGGCTTCGCATCCACTCATATCCTGCGCTTGCCTGCATAGAAAACCCTAGACGGCGGCCAAAGAAATGTTGGTACCCAGCGATCAAACTCGTGTTATAACCCACATTGGAATAGAATTTAGAGGCCCCATTGATAGTGTCCACGAAACTGCCTAAATTAGCATGGACGGCACTTGAAGTTGTATGCTGGGTAGGCACGCTTGTTACAGCCTTAATGGTGGCGACTGTGTTAGCATCTTTGATACCGGTAGCGTAGTTTATGTATGAAAAGCTAAATTTACCGCTTGGAACAGTAGGGGCTTTGAACACAGAGTCAGCGGTGGGGATCACGGTTGTGTATGCACTACCAGTGAAAACTTGCCGACCAACACTAAAAACAGTCCTATATACCTCAGAAAGTTGCCCTTTTAAATATGCAATCCCGCTTGGATCTCTCAGCTTCCCTATCTCATCAAGCTGATTTACAAACCAAGTTTCACAAGCAACAAGCCCCAACAAGTTCAGATCATGCAGATCCCTGCTAACATGCAATTTGTCCAATAAACCTAAGAAAGCTCCTTCAAAATCATGTTTGTCGGCAGACTCTCCCAAGCCATCCACTTTGATAACTCTAGAACCTCCCTCATTCATGGCTATGTAATAATCCGTCCTAGGTGTGCCTTCTCTGTAATGCGGATCCGCATTTATTAGCTTATTTAGGTCACCATGGACTTGAGCAACACCATCTACACTGGCATCGCGTGCAGCAGCACTCTTAAGATCGTCAACTAGCTTATTTCGCTTAGCTGTATAGTTCGCAACATTATTGTCGTATGCTTGTTTATCTTGCTGATAAACACTTTGTGCCCGTTTGTACTGCTCGTTGTTTAAAGCGAGCTGCTGGTTGTAATCACTGACCTCGCTTGCGAGTTTTTTCTCAAACCCTCTTAGCGATGTTAGAGTGTTGGAATACTGCTCGATGATCTCTTGATTAGCTTTTATTGTATCTGCTGGCATCCCTGCAACATTCACCACGACCTGAAGGGCTTGGATTTCTGCCTCAATTCTTTCTTGCAACTTATTGCACTTGCCCACACTATCAGCAACATTTATTGAAGATAGAGTGCTGGGCACTTTATCACTAACCCCCACTTTAGCCACTTCTGTATTGAGAGTGTCTAAAGCTTGAACTAATTTCTGCAAATCCTCTTTAAGCACAGCTTGCAAGGATGTAACATCAGAGCGCTGGACCATGCTTGATAAATCTGCATATTTAGCATATTTAGCATTCTTAGGAGAAAGACTACTAGCAACCGATTTATTTGTTGTATTTGGGGATGTGGGGACATCCTGGTAAGTAGAAAGAACCTCGTTTTTAGCCCCAAAACTACCGCCAATGAAGAACCCGTTGCGAATATCCTCGCATGCCAAAGGACTCAAGGATACACACAAGCACACAGACAAGCTTTGATAGAGTTTGCGTTTTTCCATGAAAGACCTCCATTTCTCAAGGTGTAGCTAACCGTCTACATCTCGATTGCACTTAATGTAACAAAAAATTCGCAATTTTAACTAAAAAATGTTTCAAAAATGTCAATATTTAAATTAAAGGACCTAAAGTAGTTAAAAAATGTTACTAAAATAAACATATATTGCTTTTATTACTATATAAACCAGAAACAGGGATTTAAACAAAACCCCAAAGCACAAGAGTCTAACATGAAGCCAAGCCAAACTTGCACTCTTGTGGGTCAGCCCCCAAACCCCCAAAAGAGGGCTTTGAAGTGAGAATTAGGGTTTTGGTTTAGAATATCTACAATTGTGGGGTAATCACGTATTTGGGGAGTGTGAAGAAACTGATTAATTAGGACAATCTGGTCCTTGGAGAGTAGGACAAAAAGAAATGATAAAGTGAATAGTGTTAAAGCACTTTTAAAGGGTCATAGAGCGCAAGTTTAGGGGTACTCCATACCCACAAAATCGATTGTAGCAATCTTAAAGCGTTCTAAATCCATCACATTGACACGTTGATCTTGATCATAGAAATCACACAATTGTAAAAGAACAAATGACTATGTGGTGTAAAAATTTCTTATTCTATGGGGATGCAAAAGTGATCTTTGGATCAATTTGTTATCGAAATGCTTATTTGTGCTTACTTGTACATAATTCTTTCCCCTTTGATTAAAATCCGCCCAAACACCCCATGGTTGAAGTGATCATTGGATTTCATGTAAAAAATGGAGTATATTGGTTTTTATGAGCGATAACGATCAATACAAAAGACTCATTAAAGAATCACTGAAGAGTATTAGAAAAGCGCACGATGAAAACTACTTGAGCGTTTTCGCTGGTACTGGAATCAGTACTGGTTCTGGGTTGCCGTCATGGAAAAAATTGATAGATATCCTTGCAAAGGAGATTTATGGCGTAGAAAAAAATGAAGACCCTCTTGTTCTTGCTGAAAAATTTTTTAATGAGAATGGACATATCAATTACTACAAGAAATTAAAAAATCTAATCACTAGTCGTGCCAAACCAAATGTTCTACATTCAGAAATTGTCAAACTCAATCCTAAAAATCTTATCACGACAAACTGGGACAATCTGTTCGAACAGGTTATTGATGAAGAAGGCGTGTTTTTTGATGTCATAAAGACCGATACAGAAATTAGAACTCCCACGGGTTGGCCAAAATTCATCAAGATGCACGGAAGCTTAGATAGGGAAAATATTGTCTTCCGCGAAAAAGACTATTTAGAATACAGCCAGAATTTTCCACTCATTGAGAATTATATCAAGGGAGTGTTCTCCACAGATGTTGTTATCTTGGTTGGCTACTCTCTAGGTGATCCAAATGTCAAACAAAGATACAACAACTACACGGGTTACAAGCCTTAATTAATACCGAAACTAATGCCGTACTTAAGGGCGTTTTAGAGCAAGAAAAAGCTGAATGTCTACAAAAACTCTTAGTCTTAGCTTCACAACCCCCCCAACTTCCAAGCTCCACACAAGATCAAGATCAAGCAACTACCACAAACACCCTAGAGCAGCAACCAGCAACCCCCACCACCACAACAGAAACCTCCCAACAAGACCACCAACAGCCCAACAACAACCCATAACAACCGAAGTCATCACGCAAAATACCCCCACAATCCCCACAGCCATCGCTGAGAAGTATGTAACCTTTCACAACGATGTCAATTCTGTATCCCTAGGCAAACTAGGCACATTAGAAGCGAATTTACTCTTTGCTATCTTTCACAAGCTCAAAGATAGACAAGATGAGCTCTTGGTGTTTTTTTGATCTTGATGAGATTAGAACAATGACCCATGCGGTTAAGATTAGCCACAGCGATCTTAGTGGTGTTGTCAAAAGACTTTGGAAAAACATTAAAACCGCTAGTTTTTGGGCACTCTACCCTTATGCTAAAGAGAACATTATGCTCTTTAGAAAGTTTTGTATCAACTACTATGATACTAAGAAAACCCAAGTCAAGAGCATGGAAATCCAAGTGAATATGCCTTACTTTGGCTACTTACTCAACTACCTCCATGGCAACTTCACCTGCTTTGAGCTCGTAGAGTTTCAAAATATCAGTGGCAAATATGCTAAGACCCTTTACCGCCTACTCAAGCAATGGAAAAGCATAGGTGTGCCCCCTAAAATGGAGTGGAGAAAGTTTAGGGAGTTAATGGGGATTTCTGAAAATGTTAAATTGCTTGAAGTGATTGAGAGGGACATGCTTAAGCCCGCCACCCAAGAACTCCAAAAGCTCCCCACTTTGAAAACCTTTGCTATGAAAAGATAAAGACCAAGGGTATGGGCAATCGCATTACCCACATCCAATTCTACTTTGAGCCCATCACCAAGACCAGCAAGGACAGAGAGCAAGCCAAAAGTGATATAAGAACCATTGCGTGGGGAGATTAGAGAAGGGACAAATAACAAAAATTCCCAAAATACATATGACCTATTCTATTTTACTCTCCTCACCTTTGGAAACACTAAGGTTGGAGTCCAATACATTGACAAAATACAGCGAAACTACCACATTGTGCAAGCCACCCACAAAGTGGAGCTAATTGCACTCTTTGGGGATAATGGTCGAGTCGCTCCGGCAACCCACCTTGCAAAGTTTGCTTTAGTGGCTTGATGGCAAACAGAAAAACTATTTCTTAATCTGATCGATCGCCTTTCTATACCGCTCTAAATCGGTGTTTGTAACCCAATGCACTAACTTTCGCACCACGACTCCATACATTTTGCCGAGGATTTTATGGACAGCATCTTTATGGTTTTTGTTTGGCTCACTGACACCCTCTAAGTTTGCGCCTGCAAATCCCCCTGAATTTGTCGTTTGCCGAGAATAAAAATAGACGGTGGCCCGCTGTGCGCCCACATTGATGGCAAAATTGTGCGTGGTGCGCCCCGTTTTGGGCTCAAAGAATTTAAAGATGACAGCCCCTGCGCTTTGATCCACTGCGCCGTTCATCTTGGTGTTCTCGGGGTTTTCTGTATCCATATCCGCATCTTCTAAAATCCCCATCCACCCTCTAATTTTTAGAATGGAAGAGATGTTCATTTTTTGCTCAGCTGTTAAATCTTGTGTGGATGCAAGGCGTATGATGTGGTAACCTTTTTTCTCAAGAATCTCTTGGACTTGTTTCACCAAAGCAGCTTGGAACTGCTCGATGTAGGGTTGGACATTTTCACCCGCTTGGATGTTAGGAGCTAAGATCGCAATGGTGTGGTTGTTAGAACCCTCTTGTTCAATATTGATTGGGTAGTTAAAGTTTAGAGAATCAGGGCTCTTCTTAGCGACTGCATGTTTTTTAGCTTGGTTGGCCGTGGGTTTTGCGCCCGTGTCTGTTGCACAACCCGAGAGCGCAAGGGATACCCCCACTAACGCCGATAAAATGCCTTTCGTTGTTTTTTGCATGTAACTCCTTCAATTTAGTTAAAAATTTTGGATTCTAGGATTTTCCTCATTAAATTTTGCTTAAAAACGCCCCACGAATACGAAACCACGCCCACATTAACATTAACTATTTACTTTATGTATGCCCCACACTTGCAAATCTCCCACTCCGCTTAATCCCGTGTTTAGCTATTTCTTTGAAGCTAATCTTCCTGGAAAATCGATTGAAACCACCCCGAAGATTTTTTCGCTGAACCCATCTTCTGATCTTGATAAGGCTCACTACCCTCAACATCCCGACAACCATCTTGACGATCTAAATCGCAGGCTTTTTGAAAATAGTGGTGTGCCATCCTTGCGTCCCGTGCAACTCCGGTGCCATATTTATACATTACCGCTAGATTATAATAACCCCTAGTGTCTCCTAAATCTCCTGCTTTATGAAAGTATTGTAGAGCTCTAAGATAATTTTTTTTGGAAACGCCCTCCCCTTTTTTATACATTAAGCCCAAATTATAAGAAGCTCTAGCATCCCCTAATTTTGCTGCTTCTTGAAAATTCCGCAGAGCTCTCAAGTAGTTTTTATGCTTATAGGCTTCCAAACCAACCCTAAGATACCGATCTGCTTTTTCATTTGCATAAACCCCACTCAAACACAACAAAGCCAACAAGACCATCCGACTTGAAACTTTTAGAAATTCTCCCATTTTCTTTCCTTTGAAAGAAAAGTTAACCTATTGTAGCCAAAAAAAGAACCAAGAGAGTTAATCATTTGATTTAAAACTCTCCGGCAGAAATCCCACTCGTCTTTAGCGGGTGGGATGAATGCCCTCTACCCTTGATTTTCTATGTATCTTTTGATAGTTTCTGGGTTAGCTTCTCCTATG
>NZ_BSWS01000012.1:0-24589 GCF_030270165.1 Helicobacter sp. NHP22-001
ATAACAAATCATTCATGCCGACATAGCAGTACCTAAAAACTTAAAATCATATAAAAAATTTATAGAAAATTATAGGATTTTATAGGGTTTATCTTGCTGTTTCTAGCCCCACACTCACCACACATACATATCCCCACTTTTCTAAAAAGGTATTCAATTTATTTTGCAAAGCGTGGCATGCACTCTTTGGGGCTTTGGGTGCCAAACTCTCTTGTGTTGCCTCCCACTCTTGCACCGATTCATCCACTAATCCCATAAACTCTTGCAACAGCCCTAAAAAGGTCTGCTTTTGCTCCGCACTCCACTCTACTTTTTTCGTTTCTGCTTGCGCCATAACTCACTCCTCTTTATGGCTTAAAACCTGTGCGCTCACTTGATTGCCGATCGTGCTTTGCACAAATAAAGTGAGTTTGTCGCTGCTATAATTGTTGGGCATAAAATCTTGCTGTTCTGTAGAAACATAGTACCCATCTAAATCCACCCGGGCTAAACAGCTGACAGAATACATCCCCATGATTTCGCGCCTAAAGACCTGTGCGCTGACATAGCCACCCTTTTTAAGGCGTTGCAAGATCAAAGTGTATTCCTCATTGCCAAGCGTGAAGGTTTGGCTGTCTTGATCGCTCTTTCCACTAACTAGGTCTAAATCCACTCTTGCCAAACAGCGCATGCCAACTCCTTAAAGAATAAGCCAAATTCTACTCTAAAAAACAAAATCTCCTACATCCACTCAATGATTTGGGCGACATCTTTGGCTTCGTAGCAGGCGATGGGCGTGTTTAAACTAGGTTTTTTAGGCACAATCGCCTTTAAAAAGCCGTAATTCTCCATTTCTTTTAAGCGCACATTTAAATTCGGCACTTCTTGCACCGAGCCGGTTAAGCCCACCTCCCCGATAAAGGCGGTTTTATTGCTGATCGGGCGGTTTCTAAAGCTAGATAAAATGCTCGCGATCACGGCTAAATCCGCACTCGTTTCGCTGATTTTAATCCCCCCAGAGACATTGATAAACACATCGTAGCGATTTAGGGGGATTTCTAGCTTTTTCTCTAGCAAGGCTAAGAGCATGTGTAAGCGGTTGGTGTCAAAGCTCGTGGCTAATCTCTTAGGGTTAGCTAAAGAGCTTTCACACACTAGGGCTTGGATTTCTAAAATGAGTGCCCTTGAGCCCTCAAGCACTACGCTTAAGGCACTGCCGGCTAGGCTTTGCTTTTGGGAGAAAAAGAGTTTAGAAGCCTCTTTAGCGCTCATCAAGCCCTCTTGGTGCATTTCAAAAATCCCCACCTCACTGGTCGCCCCAAAGCGGTTTTTAAAGCTCCTTAAAATCCTAAGTTCTCGACTAGGATCGCCCTCAAAGTAAAGCACAGAATCGACCATGTGCTCTAGCACCCTAGGGCCGGCGATTGAGCCCTCTTTGGTGATGTGCCCGATGATGAAAATGGCGATCTGCTCTTGTTTGGCAAGACGCATCAAATCAAAGGTGATCTCTCTTACCTGAGAGATCGAGCCGGGGGCGGAGCTTATGGCACTGGAATATAAAGTTTGTATCGAGTCGATCACACACACGGCGTAACTTGAGCTGAGTAAATGGGCTTTGATGGTGTCTAGGTCAATTTCATTGAGTAAATATAATTGCTCTTGCACGCATTGTAGGCGGTCTGCTCTTAAGCGGATTTGCCCCGCACTCTCTTCGCCACTCACATACAGCACACTCAAACCCGTGCCAGCTAGCCCGCCCGCCATTTTTAATAACAGCGTGCTTTTACCCACGCCCGGCGCCCCCCCGATGAGATACAGCCCCCCGGGCACAATCCCCCCCCCTAGCACAATGTCTAATTCCTTTTGCGTGGAGCTAAAGGTGCTCACACTCTCTTGCTCCACTTTAGCAATGGAGATTGCCGAAAGTCGGGGGGTGTTTTTAAGGGGCTTTAGGCTCTCTAGCTCTTTGGGACTGATTTCAACAAAGCTTTCCCACTGGTTGCAATTATTGCACTTGCCCAGCCACTTGGGGCTGACAAATCCGCAATGTTGGCACTCAAAGACCCTAGACTTCTTTGCCATCTTTAAAGATCGCATCTAGTAGGCTTTTGACATACTCCATCTCATCAAAGGCGATCAAGTCGTTTTCCTTCTCCCCCACGCCTAGATACAAAATAGGCAGTTGCAATTCGTAAAGAATGCTTAAAATACACCCCCCCTTGCTTGTGCCATCTAGCTTAGTAACGATCACCCCGTCTAACTCCAGGCTCTCGTGAAAGATTTTAGCCTGCTCTAAGGCGGAACTACCCTGAGTGCCATCTAGGATAAGGATTTTATAGTAAGGGGCGTTGTTTAATGCCTTGCTACACACCCTTGAGATTTTTAACAGCTCGTTTTTAAGGTTGGTTTGATTATGCAAACGCCCGGCGGTATCAATAATGATTTGATCTGCCCCCCTAGCAATCCCCGCCTCAATGGTGTTGTAAGCTAGGGCACTCGGGTCGCTGTTTTGCCCCGCGCTAATCACCTCTAATTGCAACTTCTCCCCCCAAAGTTGGAGTTGTTTCACGGCTGCGGCTCTAAAGGTATCCCCTGCCCCTAGTAGGACTTTTTGCTTGTTGAGTAGGTGCTTTTTGGCGAGTTTGGCGATTGTAGTGGTCTTGCCCGCCCCATTGACCCCCAAAATGAGCGAAACTAAAGGCTTGGTGTCTAGGGGCTTTAGACGCACTTGGTCGTAATAGCTCTCTTTGCGTAAAAAACGCATTAGGGCAACTTCTAAATGCTTGCGTTTGATTTGCTCGGGCAGGTGCTCTAAGAGTTTTTCGACTAAATCAAATTGCACATCAAAGCCGATTAAAATTTCCTCTAGCTCATCCTTGCTAAAAGTCGCGTCTTTGGACTTTAAAAGCGAGGCGACATTTTGGATTGTTTTTTTAAAGAAGTTAAACATAAACCTAGCCAACTATCCTAATCTTAAGAGTTTTAAATGTTCCTTTCCACCCTCTGCTTTATTTTGAGTGGAACACCTAGGCTATTATAGGGCAATTTTACAAAGGAAGGGCTTAGATAGTCATCGGGAAATTTTGCCACTGGCATCGCCTAAAATTACTTTAACCAACTTTAATATGATTGGCTAGCCTCTAATTTAAAACTCAATTATCTTAGAATTTGGTTGATCGTGTTAGTGGGAATCTCTTGGACTAAATAATCACTTCTAAACATCTTGCATCGAAAATAATTTTATTATATTCAATGATATTCAGTACACATGGGGTAAAGAAGGGGGATTTTTGGCATAAAACATGCTTACTCAGATCTTTTAAGGCTATTCAAATAATAAGATAGAATATACAGAGAAAATAGAGTGATTTATCTTTGCCACAAGATCTATCTTGCCTATAATCCCTAATCCTTTCGTAGGCATTTTCTTTAAGCAAAAAGCCCACCCGTCTTTATCGGGTGGGTGATTCACAAGCGCTCAATGAAATGGGCACACGCCTAGAATGCTTTTTAACCACTATGGATATTAGTAAAAACTTGCGATATACCGCTCCATTGCTGGAGAAAAAGACGGCTATCAGGGCGAGAAAGTCCCTACAGGAAAAGAATTAGCCCAACACATCGGGTTTGGTTTGGGGGCTTGCGAACCTTTGGATTATGTGTTTGTGTTCGATCAATTAGGCATTAACCCTTTACACGCCCACACTTTTAAAGGGCGGGCATTAGAAGAGTGGCAAAAACGGGACACGGCACAATTACTCCAAACCAAAGCCTTGAGCTTGCGTGAAAAGGTATTTGAAAGCATTGGCGAAAAATTTAGGGGACGATCAAGATAAGGTAAGAAGTCTAAGAAAGACAGATAAGCAGCACTATGGCAAATCAAACAACAAGCCAAGTCAAAGAGACCAAGAGTGGGGATAACAAAAAGTAGGCAAATGGGGCTAACAAGGTGCTAGACCTAGAAACTTTACTATCCCAAAGGCGTTTGGGCTCTTATGGCAAAGACCTACAAGCGCACCTAGAGAATTTAAAGCTCATCGGCAAATACACGCATAAAATCGCCCTTGTAGAGATTGCCTTGCGTAATTCTTTAGACCACTTACTGAGTGCCAAAGATACAGAATGGATCAACAACTCCACCGACCCCCGTGTGATCCAAATGCGGGCAGAAACGTTTGAGATGTGCAATGCAACCGCCCTAAGCCACGATAGCTATCTCTCTAATTTGTTTCATATCCTACGCAACCGCTGTTACTATTGGGAGAACATCACAAAGGTTGGGGAGTGATAAACAAAAAGAGAGTTTTTAAAGGGCTTTTAAAGGGTCATAGATTGCAAGTTTAGGGGTTGGGAGTATTAACAAAAAATAGTTTGGAGATTGGGAGCGGTTGTGGGGGTTAATATAGCTCTTTATTGAAACTATGTTTATAATTTCTAAATAAACTCACTCTAAGTGTACTGAATTCCAAAGAAGGAGAGCAAATGCAAAGGAAGATTGTTGCGGGTGTGGTGCAAATGCAGGCTTTCTCTTTTGAGCTAGAAAAAAATCTTAAGCTAGCTTTAGACTTAGCTAGCCAAGCATATGAGCAGGGGGCGCAATTAGTTGTCTTTCCAGAGTTATTTGACAGCGGGTATTGTGTGCATACAAAGGATGCAGAGCTAGCTAGCCACTTAGAAAGCTTGTCATCTCCCACACTCCAAAAAATGCATGCCTTTGCTAAACAAACGGGTGTGGTGTTGGTGGGTTGTGGGATTGAAAAAGAGGGAGGGGGTTTGTATGATAGTGCCTACATCATCTCTAAGGAGGGGTTGGTGGGCAAATACCGCAAGATTTATCTATGGGGAGACGAGGTCGATCGCTTCGAGCGCGGAGAAAACTACCCGGTCTTTGAGATAAACCTAGGGGGTGTTAAGGTCAAAATAGGTTTACAAATTTGCTATGAGGTGGGTTTTCCTGAGGGCTCTAGAGCACTAGCACTTCAAGGTGCTGAAGTGCTTATTTTCAGCGCAGCCTTTAGTCAAAGGAGGGGCTATGCGTGGGATTTAGGTAGCCGTGCTAGGGCGTTAGAGAATGGGGCTTTTGTGTTGGCATCTAATCGAAGTGGGAGTGAGGAGCACCCTTATAGCAAGGCAAATTTAGAGTTTGCAGGAAGATCTAAGATTATCAACCCCATGGGGAGCGTGGTGTGCGAGGCGCAAAGTTTCAATGAAGTGTTGGTGGCAGAACTTAACTTGGACATGGTGGCCGATCAAAGAAAAGAGATTCCCTATCTAAGAGATCTTGGCTTGGTGCAGTCCCTTAAAACACATGCATCTTAAAAAATAAAGGAGTAAAGAGTGGCAAAAGAAATTTTGGTGGCTTATGGTGTGGATATTGATGCTGTAGCGGGTTGGCTGGGTAGTTATGGGGGCGAGGATTCGCCTGATGACATCTCAAGAGGGCTGTTTGCTGGTGAGATCGGGGTTCCTAGGCTCTTGAATTTATTTAAAAAATATCATTTGCCTGCCACTTGGTTTATACCGGGGCACTCCATAGAGACTTTTCCCGATCAGGTTAAAATGATTGTAGAAGCTGGACATGAAATTGGCTTGCATGGCTATTCTCATGAAAATCCTATTGCCATGACGGCTAGGCAAGAAGAGGATGTTTTGATCAAGACCATTGGACTGATCAAGAATTTAACTGGTAAAAACCCCACGGGTTATGTCGCGCCTTGGTGGGAGTTTTCTAGTGTCACTAATGAGTTGCTCTTAAAACACGGGATTAAATACGATCACTCTTTGATGCACAATGATTTCACGCCCTACTATGTGCGTGTGGGAGATTCTTGGACTAAGATTGATTACAGCCTAGAGGCTAAGGATTGGATGAAACCTTTGGTGCGGGGCAAAGAAACCGATTTGGTAGAGATTCCGGGGAGTTGGTATTTAGACGATCTGCCCCCCATGATGTTTATCAAAAAAGCCCCTAATAGTTTTGGCTTCATCCCACCTCGCCATATCGAAGAACTTTGGTTAGAGCAGTTTGATTGGGTTTATCATGAGATGGATTATGCGATCTTTTGTATGACTATTCATCCAGATGTGAGCGGTAGACCACAAGTCTTAAGAATGCACGAGCGCATTATCCAATACATCAACCGCCATAAAGGCGTGCGTTGGGTGGACTTTAACACCATTGCTAGTGATTTTGTTGCGCGTTGTCCTAGAAAAAAATAATGTGTGTGTTGTGCGCGGATTTGAATACTGCCCTGCATTGGAGCGATGTGAGCACTCAGCAAGGTTGCTTGCGCTCAAGGATTCAAAAACTCAAGGTGGCGAATCTCATCTTGAAATTCTATGGATTGAAACTGAGTGTGTGGGGAAATCAATTCATTTTAGAGGATCAAAAGGGACGCAAGGAGCTCGTTAGAGATTTAGGTGATCTGTGTTACAAAGCCCAAAATTTAAGCAACAGACCACTGGATATTTTAGACCCAGATCTGCTAGCTTTTTTAGATTGTGGCTAAGATCCCTGTCATTATCCTCACGGGCTTTTTAGGCAGTGGTAAAACTACGCTATTAGCCCAGATTTTAGAATGCCATAGAGATAAGTCTATTGCCGTAGTGGTGAATGAGCGGGGGCAGATGGGCTTAGATGCGCAAATTTTGACCCACTTGTGTTTTATCCAAGAAAATGTGCGTTTATTGCAAGGTGGCTGTGTGTGCTGCGCTTACCGCCAAGATTTGATAGATTGTCTTAAAGAGTTGATCGATCAAGATCGTATTAGCCATGTGATCCTTGAGACAACCGGTATTGCTAATCCTGCTCCTATTCTTTTTAGTCTCCTAAATGATGTCTTTTTAAGTCAGCATTTTTTCCCCCAAAGCGTGATCACCTGTTTAGACGCCGTGCATGGTTTTTTACACCTAAAAGAAAACATAGAGGCGCAAAATCAAATTACTGCCTCCGATGTGGTGGTGGTTACTAAGACAGACTTACAAAATGACTTTGAGAAGCTTAGGGCATGCATACAAAGCACCAATCCCACTGCCACGATCCATGACAAGGCGCGCATGGATTTAAGTGCCCTGTTGCAACAAGGCACTTTTGTAAAAAAGGACATCGTTTTTACGAGCGCGCACCAGAATTTTAGAACATTATGCATGGAATTTGAAGAATTACTAGATTGGAGCGCATTCACTCTGTGGCTGAGCTTTTTACTTTACAAGCACGGCAATGCAATTTTACGCACCAAGGGCATTTTAAGAACAAATTCTGGACAATGCATTGCACTCAATGGTGTGCAACACATCATTTACCCACCCACGCATTTAGGCAAAACACAGGAAAAAGCCTCCCAGTTGGTCTTTATTTTAAAAGACCTAGACCCTCAAAGGATTTATTTTTCTTTTAAAACCCTGCTTAAGGCTCTAGGCATAGAGTTCAATCCTCGCATGCAATTGACTTAGTTTTCTCTAACCCTACTTGATAGGTGGCAATACCAAGATGTGTTAACCTCCCAGTGCGTAAGAATTAGAGCAAGCCATAGAGGCGGTGATGGGTAAGCAAGCCTTGAGTGATCTAATGCTCTTTGATGCCATTATTGGCAATGTGGATCGGCATTTGGGTAATCTTGGGATGTTGATTGACAACGACACAAATGAGCTCATTAAACCTGCTCCTATCTTTGACAATGGGCGGGCGTTCATTAATTTCATTAAAGGGGGCAAAAGCGATCAAGTTGTCGATCACTTCAAGCTAGGGTGCAAATACCCGTTTTTTAAAAGTTATTTTAATTACCGCTTTGACAAGCTTGTAAAAATGCACGTCGCATCTAAGTATTTGGTAATTTTAGATAGACTTGAAAGCTTTGCTTTCATCGCACATCCTCAATACACTCCATCTATAAGTTTTCTTGCCACACTAAGCTAAGTGATTTTCAAAGGGCAAAAGACGCTAAAGAAGCGGCGGAGCAAGCATTGCAAAGCAAATAAAGCTAGCTAAATATGGTGTTGACAAAATTTAAATCAAAAGACACGATTTTATCTTTTATGCCGTGCGCTCCATACGCTGAAGTCTAAAAGTGCGGTGATTCCTTTCTAAGAATATCTCTCTTTGTTCTTAATCTACTTAGTATCTATTGTTTATTCTAGGTATGTCTATAAAGCCTACAAACAGCACACCTTAAGGTTTTTGTACCGTCTTGGCATTTTGCTTTTTAAATTTATTTTTAAATTCTAGTATGGGCATTTTAACATTGACTTACGCCACTATCCCCACTAGCGCAAAAATGCCACTTCAATGTGGGTGTTGAGTGCAACATTGGGATTAGCCATTCTAACATAATCCCATCGTCTCCATGGATCTCTCTATCCAAAGTGCGACACCCCATAATGAGAGGACCGTTTAGTTCTATGCTTCTTGCCATGTGCTTAAGTGGATAAAGTAAGTGTTAGCTTGGGTGTTGTTAAGCAGTCTAAAAGTCTATTGCCTTTCAATCTCTGAGTGGGTTTAAACTTGGGGGTACGTATAAAAGTTATCTTAGATATTTAGGGGGTTTAGGTGCTTTTTAAAGAAGCTAAGCAATCTTATAACACCTAACGCCCTTAAAGTGGTGCTGAATGTATCTAGGGCAGACTTTTAGCACTAACGCACACGAATTTTTGAAGCTCTCCAATGAGCTCAATGGAGTTGTGTTTTTAAGCCTTAACCCATCGATCTCGTATTCGCTTAGTTCTATCTCGTCTTTTGAACCATTAAGTACACTTACGATCGCCAAATCAAAATATAGTAGGTTTTTTCCGTTGGGCTGAGTGGTATTTTCGCACTTCTGGTGTTTCATATATGAAACCCAATTTTCTAAAAACCTTTAAAATCTCAAGCACTCCGCCCTCAAAGGCGGATAACTCTACGCTTTAGACCCAGTAACATCTACAAGGGAGCATTAAATTCTGTTGTGTCCCATTTTCTAAAACCATATTGAGATGACATTGCTAACAGTAATTTTGATGTTATCTGTATGAATAGTTGATTGGAGGTAATATAGCTGTGTTGTTCTGCGACATCTTTGTTCAATCCAAAATCCAACCACTACACTTACAGAAACTTGAAAAAAGAAGTGCTATAACTGCAAAAGACCATATTGTAGGCTTAGAAAACTTGTGATAGTAAGCCAGCTTGCAATTAATGCAATCTAAGTTGTGGATATAATTAAGGACTTAAACACCCTTGATTTTCAGAGTGGCTTAAAATAAAGTGCAACCCACGCCAAATAAAGCACAAGAGTATTTTTATGAGAGTAGCAGAAATAGGCAACACAAATAAAGCCTTAATTCCAATGCTAATATATATGGCGTGGATAGGTAAGTGGGCTTTTAGACAATTTTTGGCAAAAAGGGAGGAAAGCACATAAGGCATGGGTGCGTAGGCGAAACGCTATGGCATGCAAATTACTTCTAAATCCTCCTACGACCAGCCAGCGTAACCATAACAGATATGATTGTATCTCTTAGTGTAGTGTTTCTTCTGTGTAGAGTTTTTGAGATAACAAAAACTACATTTATCATCGTTGTTATTTGAAAATATTTTTCCTTGACTTTTTATTACAAATGTAATATAGTCAACACTTATTTTTGTTTGAAGGACAGCTATGGAATCTGGACTCTCTGTTAAGGTGATTGGTGAATATGTGGACATTGCGATCTTTGTAACTTTGGGGGTGATGAGTTTTGTGGCGATATGGTTCACCATTGAGCGCATCATTTTTTATAGCAAGCTCGATTTTAGCTTGTATGACGACCCCGATCGGCTCGATTTAGACCTAAGCAAGAACCTCACGACTCTTTATATTGTCTTCTCAAATGCGCCCTATGTGGGCTTGCTTGGCACGGTTTTGGGTGTGATGGTGACTTTCTATGACATGAGCACCAGCTCCACAGGACTAGACGCAAAAGCCATCACTTTGGGCTTATCTTTAGCTCTAAAGGCCACAGCTTTTGGGCTGATCGTGGCGATCCCCACCTTGGTGGCTTACAACGCTATGTTGCGTAAAAGCGATGTGCTGTCTGAGAATTTTCGTCTCATGCGTAAAAAGGGTGCCTAATGCGCTCTAAACTAAGGAGGGGCGATGGGCTAAACATCGTCCCTTTCATTGATGTGATGTTGGTGTTGCTAGCGTTGGTCTTAAGCGTGTCTACTTTCATTGCTGAGGGCAAGATCAAGGTTAATTTGCCCAGCGCGAGCAGTGCCCAAAAAGCCCCTCCACAAGAGAAGAAAATTACGATTGTAGTGGATAAAAACGATGGGATTTTTATAGACGACAAACAAAAGAGTGTGGAAGAGTTGCGCGCACTCATCAAATCACTAGACCCCAAAACCTTAGTGGATTTGCGCAGCGATAAAGATTCAAAGTTTGGCACTTTTATAGAAATCATTGATGTTCTCAAAGACCTAAACCATGAAAACTTCTCCATCTCTACAGAAAAAAAGTAGGTCATCTACCCGTGTAAGCTTTGTCATCACAAGCGTTTTATACGCTTTGGGGTTTTTGGTGGCTTTTCATTACATGCAAGATCACCCAAAAAGTCTGGCGCAATCTGGCAATAAAAGCATCACGATGAGCCTAGCCAGCATCGACACGCACGCCACTCACCTAGAACACACACAGCAAACCCCCACCCCACCCAAACAACCCCCCAAACAAGAACCCAAACCAAAACCCCACCCCCACCACAAACCCAAACCCAAACCAAAACCCACCCCTAAACCCAAACCCGAGCCAAAGCCTGAACCTAAGCCCACTCCCAAACCTGAACCAAAGCCTGAGCCCACTCCCAAACCTGAACCAAAGCCTGAGCCCACTCCCAAACCTGAACCAAAGCCTGAGCCCAAAAAAGAGGAGCAGACCAAAGCCAAAGACTTAGACAAGAAACAAGAGCCTAAGAAGCCTCAGGAGTCTAACAAAACTTCTCAAGGGGCAAAAACCAGCTCAATGGCATACAATCAGGGCGTGAGCGATGCCTTCTTGATGAAAATCCAAATGGCGATTTCCTCTAAGAACCGCTACCCCCGTATGGCAATGATTCGAGAGATTGAAGGCGAAGTGTTGGTGGAGTTTGTGCTAAACACCAACGGCAGCACCACAGACATTAAAATCTCTAAAAGCTCAGGCTCAGACATTTTAGACCACGCCGCCTTGCAAGCCGTCAAAGAAGCCTCAAGTCTCTTCCCCACACCTAAACAAATCGTGCGCATAAGAATCCCCATTGCCTACACACTCAAGGACGAGTGAACGCATCGCGTTTATTAGCTAATACCTAATTTTCCAAGGGGGTTAGGGGTTTTTCATGGTTTTTAAAGCTTTTAAGATGCCTTTCATCGGTTGTATGGATCTTTAATAACTTGCCTTTTCTAGGGCTTTTAGGGAATTTGCCTTGTTAAAGGTTTACAACAAAGATCTACTTAAATGGTGGCTTGTGTGGGGCGGAGCTCTAAATTGGACAATGAGAGCTTTGCTGTCTTTAGTGGGGACGATCTGCTCTATGGTGGCAAGGGGGATGCTAAAGGGATTGCCATCTTTATCTTTGAGCACTACATCTACACATTTGTGCAGACAGTCATTAAGGATTTTAATGTCTTTTTTGCTGAAGTATTTGAGTCTAGGGACTTTGGCATTTTCTAGGGCTTTTTCTAACTCTTGCATAGCGGGGTTTATGGCAACTTCAAAGGTGTAGCCTAGCACTTTTGCTCCCCGCGCTCTTGCTTTGTTCTTGATGACTTTAATGGATTTGTAGGGGGGTTCATGGGGGCTTGTGGGGAGTTTTTGGGTGAGTTGTTTGATAGTTGGGTTTAGTACACGGCTACCTATGTTGTCTTTTCTAAAACCTTTAGGGATTCCCATAAAGGCACAAAAACCTTCAAGATTATTTTCGTATACATACACCTTAAAAGTCCCTTTCTTATCCGTAGTGTTTTTAAACCGCTCTAGCAGCCTAAATAAATTCTTGGTGTATTTGCCGCTTAGGTCTACAAAGGTTTGGAGTTGCATTGTGGTGAAGTTCGCTTCTAAGTCATTTAGCAAGTAGGTAAAGTAGGGGTCATTGACTTGTATATCCAAGTACTCAATGTTTTTATTTTTATCATACCCGACAGCAAAACGCCGAAAGAATAGTATTTTATTCTGTTCAGACCTCCCATCCGCAAATTTTATAATTAAATCAAAATTAGCCCCTGCAATGTTGTTAAAAAGGTTGAGGGTTACTCTGCGCAGCCTTTCATTATCCATGTGTGAATTGCCTGCCAAAATTTTTAATTCTTTGGGGCTAAAACGGACAATGGAGTCTTTTTTGTCTTTCAGGCGATTAAAAAGGCTAAAGAATAGATTGTTCTCAAGCTCACTTAGGTACCTAGATTGACTTTGTAGATGTTGTTGTGCATAATGATTTTCCCCCGATTAGCAATGCTCAAGTCTTTTGCCAAAATGGGGGCTTTTGTGGTCTCTTTTGTGACCTTGGGTGTGGGTTTCTGCACTACGGGGGCCAAGGCTTTTTGTGGCTCTTGCTGTGGGATTTCTTTAGGGAGTCTTGTGGGGGTACAACTTCTATGGTGTTGTTTTTAGTGGTGGTAGCAACTTTTATAGTTGGTTGTACACTCTGTGGTTTATCCTTTAAGTCTATCTCTGTCTGTGTGGTTAGAACATTTTGCAAGTTTTCTATGCAATCCCTAATACCTATTTCTAGCCCCTCTTGTAACATGGGACTTGTGGTGTTGTCTAACTCTCTGTAGGTCAGTTATCAAAGTATCAAAATGTGCGAGCGTTTTATAGTCTCTATTGCTACATTGTGTCTCTAGAGCACTAAAATATTAAAGCTATCTATCTAAGTCATTTTTAAGGTTTTAAGTCTTTGAGTTATGGCGTTTTTTGTAGCCGTTTCTCATGTTTTTTCTTTAAGTTTCAGTGAAAAATTAGGATGATTATAACAAACTTTATAAAAAATATTTCAAGGTTACCGCAATTTCTCCATGCTAAAACTGTGATTTTTCCATGAAACCCCCTTTGCCATACCTGTTAACATCTTAAAAACTAAATATAAAAACTACTTTTTTAAAACCGCGTGCGGGTGTGCTTGCCCGTGTTACACATTTCTTTTATGAAAAAAATTTTTAATTTGTTGAAAAGTTGATTGAGCGGGTTTTTTGAAAACATGTCCTCGGTATTTTTTGTATCTTTGATAAGGTAAAATAAAATAAAGTAAATTAAACATAGCGTTAAAGCACTTTTAAAGGGTCGTAGAGCGGAAGGTTTGGGGTTGGGAGTATCAAACTATGGTTTGGGGGCGGGAGGGATTGGGGGAGATTTTAAGGATAAAAACAAAATCAAATTTGGAAGCAAATCTCAATTTCATCAATTATGCTGTTTTAATCTTTGATAAGTTCTTAGGAATTTTAGAATATTCTTAAAGAAATCAAACATTGAGAGGTGGTCTATGCGTGTGTGTGAAAAAAACTCATGGGCATGATCGCGATATAACTATGATTACCTAAACCAAATAGACTGCCACGGTATTAAATGGTGTATAAGCACGAGAAATTAAACAGGACATTGCCTCTAGTCTTCTATGACGAAAAGGTGGGGAGAGAATAGAAATGATGATAAATATATCTGTGCCAAGATTGCAACCTAGCTCGTTTTATACGATGCCTTTAGCCAGCTACTTATATTTTAACAACACCAAAACCCCCTTTTTCTCTCTTTATTTGTCCAACTCTTACACGCTCAAATGAGAGTACTGCACAACCCCTTGCCCTCCAAATTCTCTAAGCCCGATTAAAGTTCCAAACATGCTGCAACATTGTCGTGGATTTGTCAGCACGCTTGGCAGCGCCCTAGACCCCTAATAGACACTCTCATTAATGTAAAACATTAGAAAGTGATCAAAGATCTAGAAGCTCTCCGACAGATTATCAATGACAATACACCCGAGAAGCCACACAAAAAACATCATCAAAACCCAAGAATCCTGGTAAACCTGCAAAATATTCCAAGAGTTTTATAACAAAATCTCCCACCTCTTTCAAAAAGCTCAAAGCCGTTAGAATAAAAGGATAGCAGTGAATCCGAGAATAGACAGTAAGACAAGATTCGAGGCGTAAAAACCCTACACCAACGCTGTTAATCTATCTTAAGATGCCACACAAAAAGACATCATAGCCAATCAATCCAACATCTTTTCTACTATCTCAATATGCTTGCGCATACTCTCTTCAAAATCAAAGAGTTTCACTCTTTCAAAGCCTTTGGCAATACATTCAGTTCTTAATGCTTCATCAGTCAAGGCTCTTTCTAGTTGTTTAGCTATATCTTGCACATTATAAGGATTACAATAGATCCCTGCGTCGCCTAGAATTTCTGGCATACAAGACACATCGCTAGAAAGCACCACACAACCCACATGCATCGCTTCTAACATGGGCAAACCAAAGCCTTCGGCTAGAGAGCCCCACCACAATAATCTGGCGTGAGCATAAAGGGCAGAGAGCAAAGAGTCAGAAACATAGCCTAGATCGATCACAAAATCGCTAGAAGCGATGGCATTATCTTCCCCCCTATCTATTGGCCCATTCTCCACCCCCGTGATCACGATCTTAAAACGCTGCTTGGAGGCTGCGGGTAACAATTCAAAGGCTTTGATGAGATTTTTAATGTTTTTACGCCGTGCCTTGCCCACCACTAAAATGAATTCTCCTAAATTTGGTGGTAGATCTTCTGAAGTCTGTCTATAGGATCTCACGCCATGGTGTATCACATGCACTTTAGTCTCAGAAAATCCAAAGGTTTTTAAAATATCTTTTCTGACAGTTTCTGTAAAACAGATGACTTGATCGTAAGTGCGGATTTGTGGAAAAATGAAAAATTCCCAAATCGTATATGTTTCTGGCTTGCAACGCCATGCCTCCATATCACATGGCGGTATATCATGAACACACCCTAAGGTCTTCCTAGTTTTACCATTAATCCCCAAAATACCCAAGACACCCGGCTCGATACACAAGTCGTAGGTTTCTTGGAATAATCCTCTATTCATGGTTTTGTGGAGTATGTTGTAGGAGAAATAACATGCTAACCAAAAAAGCCATTTAGGCAACCATTTTTTTAAGATGTCTCTGGATGATTTGACAAAACTGTTGGGCATGGCGAGTGATTGGAATTTTTCCAAGCTAGGCAAATCATTAAAAAGCTTGCCATTAGCGTAGTAAACCAAATCTACATCTGTATCTCGAAAACGTTTTTCTAAGGCGTGGATCAAAGCAAGACTATATACGCCAATTCCTGTTACTTTACCCAAAGTATAAGATGCATTGACAATAATCTTTTTCAAATTATCCCTCCAGACTTACACCTTTTCCTTAATTTCCTCAAATCCATACCCAACCCCGTCTGTGCGCAACTGCAAGCTGAAAGGCGGATCAGAGCTATAACCCGTGTGGCGGTTTTGCATAACAAAAACACGATATTTTTGTATAGAGACTTGAATTTGGAATAAATCCCTAAAATCTTCTTTTTACCTACCATATCATAAGGGATCTTATTGCTCAGCAATTTCTTGTGATGCTCCTTAAAATCAGTTAAGGGTTTAGGCGTTCTTTTAAATAGGTCTAAAAAATCCACACGGCACTCCTAAAACACATATCGCAAATAGCGTGGGCGTGTTTTAGCCACCAATGCCCCCTTTAGTTTTTGTAACTCTTTGATGAGCTCAATGGGGTTACGTTTTTTCACCCGCAAGCCATCGATTTCGTATTCGCTGATCTCCACGCCCTCTTTTGGCCCGTTTAAGACATGCTCTAGGGCAGTGTCTATGGCGTGGATTTTTTGGTTAACATCAAGCAACTTTAGACCTCCTGTTCACTAAAAAAGAAAGAATTATTTTTAAGCACCCTTTCAAATTGGCGAAAAACGCTTTGCATCCAAAGCCCCCACACCCGCTGGTCTTTGCCATCGCCCACAAAGTCGTAGTAGGCGATGGAGCGGTCTGTGCCATACTTGGCAGTCGTGTTTGTGTTGTGAGCATTCAGGGACTTAACGCCTCCGCTACAATAGGGTGGATCTATCAAAATGCAATCAATGCAAGAGTCGGGCAGTTTGACCAAGAAGTCCAAACAATCCGCCCTAAACACCTTGTTAAGATAAGGACTTAAATCCACTCAACGCTCCATATTAGGCACTTTGGCATTTTTTAGCCTCCAAAGCTTGCAAGCCAAAGCCTAGTTTTTTTATAACCTCCAAAAACCAAGCCTCGCCCTCAAAGGGGGGTAACTCCACGCCTTTAGACTCGGCAATCACGGCTAGAGCGTCCTTGATTTCTTCAAAATCGCCATCCTCTAGAACGGCGTTAAGATGCGCCGTGCGTCTTTCATCGGTGTTGAGAGCCTCTGCTACACTAAAATTTTCAAAAGTTTCAGCCATGAAAATCCTTTAAGATTTCTTGCACCTTGATTATATCCTTTTGTTGCGCGCTTTTATCACCTCCACACAGCAAAATCACCAACGCCCCGCCTTGTTTAGCCACATACAGCCGGTAACCCGGTCCCGTGTGTATGTGTGACTCAAAAATTGCACAACCCACAATGTGTTTACAATCGCCAAATGTCCGTTTTTCTCCAAAACCTATAAGAGGCGTGCGATTACATATCGTGTTTTCAAATCCTTAAGCTTTTCTAGCTACTCTATAAAAATACTTGTGCTCTGTATTTCCGCACTTGCATTTTAACGCAAGAATGCTCATTATGGGGTGTTAGGTTAGGGACTCATACGCTAAGTTACAGCCTTGCTAAACACCCCTAAATTTGGACTTTATTCTTTATCAAGCCCAAAAAGTAGATTAGGCTAAAATGGTCTAATGCACTAGAACTTGAACTTGCAACACAACACCCTAAAGCTCAGCCAAACACTTTTTAAAAGCCAACGTTGACTTTTTGTCATTTCGTTTTATTTGCGTGTTATTTGTGTGAATACCACTTCTAGCCCCCTAAAATCCCCTACAGTCAACAACAACACCCCTAACCCATAAGTTTTCTTAACCACTCTTAACGCTCTGGGGCGTTTAAAATGTAAAAGACACACATTCTAGGTTTTCTTTGGTTTTTGAAACAAGAGTTTTGTGGTTAATTTGGGCTTTTTGGAGCTTTTTTATGCAACGTGGTGTTTTGCGCTTCTGCTTAATTGGGTTATACAGCGCGACTTTGACAAAAACCACCGACCCCACAAAATCGATTGTGGCAATCCTAGAGCATTCTAAGACTATATCCACTCATTAGTTTCTCTTTACATTTGCCACACCTATGGACAAGCGCCCTGAATACATTGAATGCAAAACTCTATGAACTAGAGCATGATAAAACCAATATCGAAACAAAAAACAAGCCTTGCAACAAAAAATTGAGCAAGTCCAAGCGCATTTGTCTAGTATAGACACATACTTACAAACCTTAAAAGAGGAACAACGGGTTTTAGAGTCTAATAAACCCAGCTTTTTCGCTCGGGTCTTTAAAACCCCTAATTTTAAGTTGCAAACAGAACAAGAACAACAAATTCTAGAAAACCTCAAGGATTTTGCCCAACAAAAGAAGGAAAGCCAAGCCCACTATAACCGCCTTTTGGCAGAATTACAACGGCTACAAGCTTCAAACATAGGCCAAGAGCGACAAACCCTACAAGAAAATTTTAATCGGTTTGTCAATCAAGGCACCAAGGACTTAGAAAGTTTAGCACAAAAGATAACCCGCATATCAAACACCCAAGACAACGCAATTAAGCCCCTAGATTTTTCTTTATCCTATGAGGATTTGCAAAAATCCAATCCTTGGTTTAATGCCGACTTTAGAAAATTACAAAACCAACTCTTTTTATTAGCTTTAGGGGTTAAAAAGCAATTTTTACTAGACAATTTAGATAATCTTAAAAACGCTAAAGACATATGGGGCAATGCCTATAAACTCAAAGATAAAGAAAATGGCAAAGAGTTATTGAAGGGGGCTTTTCATTGGATTAATCTAGCTATCCCTTGCGCAGTGTTCCCACATTGTAGCAGTGCTTAATGGTTGGTAAATCCTCGTTGCTATATTTCATCAAAATTAACTCAATGTGTTCCAAGTATTTACATTTATAACTTTTAAATTCGCAAGAATTGGTTTGCTGTTACATTAATACAATACAAAGAACTGATCAGACTCAACGGTTTTACTTTTTTAGACAACGAGGATTAACAAAAATGAGGAAAAGGAATAGCAATGTCTGCGCTCTATTGTAGCATGTAAGGTGAAAATTACTATGTAGGCGACATACCTTTGGAGGGTATATGGAATTTTAATGTAAATGGAAAATACAAAGAGCGCGATTATCTAGAAGAACATGGGAGCAATTTAAAAAAGGATGAGGCGTTTTTTATCAAAGCTCCCATGAAAAACTCAAAGATCATGAATTGGTGATTAATGACGAACCATCTGCCATTAATAAGATTGATCTAAGGGTTTTGGAAAGGGATGACGAGAATGGAGACAGATCCAAAGTGCTGTTTGTGCGTACAGACGAAAACAAAAATGTTAAATTATACTTTCAAGTGATTAGACAAGGTGCTATGATTAAGAAGGGTGTTCTCTATTTTTTGGATGAGAATCCATCGGTTGAAAATAAACCAATTATTTTGCTTCGCGATCAGGTAGATGCTTATTGGAGTCAAGCGACAGAGAAACTTTATTTTAAAAAAATTGGAGATGTTGAGCGTGTGTTACCTCACTTGTTTGAAGAAAAAGTTCAAGATCTCAGACAGGGACTTATGGCTATCAAGAGCCCTGATTACCACTACTTGCGCTTAAATTTAGATTTAGATACAATCAAATCCTCTCTTCCAAGAACAAAATTAGCTAGAATCGATTTTTTACTGTAAAAGGGAAACTTGGAGATTTTTACAAAAAATGGCGATCCAAGAAAACGGAACGACTACCTAAAATACGCCCAAAAATACCGACCTCAAATCCTTAAAGATAACAAGTTGGTGATCTGCAAGGTTGCCGATTTGGACCCTCTCTATCATGCCATGCGTGAAGCCTATTACACCACAGAAATAGGAGGAGAGCAACGGTTTGCTGCTGTTTTTGAAAAAAATAATGCTAAAGACTAAATTGGCTTAACGTTTTTAATGGAGGCAATGCCGAGCGTGTGCCAAAAGACACTGATTTTTTGATCCTCATCACACGGTTGTAGCACAAGCCCCGCACATCCCCACCTTTTCCGCACTCTAAAAGAGCATACCTCTCCTGTCTCTAGGCTACCACCCCTTACCCTTGTGCTCCTCAGCCTTAGCCTCATTTTGCTTTTGGGATTTGTATTGGTATTGCACTTGTGCCATGTAGCTTTCTCTCAAAACCAGTAAGCCCCTTATAATCCCCACCCATTCACGCCTTGCAGAGCAAAACCCTTTTAAATTTTATCTTGCCTTCAACACAGGGGTCATATTGTTTAAGGTGGGCGACTTTATACCCACACTCCAGCACGCCATTGACAATTTGCCGTGCCGACACTGCAAAGGGTAGATCGTAATCTGTGGGGATGTAGTTGTTTTCCACTAAGAGCACCCCGTCATCATCATATTTTTTATAGGTGTCGGGGATGTCTGCTAGGGGGACAAGCTTGAGTCTAGAAATATTAGCTCGATTTTTAATGGTAAAGTTTGTAAAAAAGTGTGCCGCTGCCCGCACTAATTGCCTTTTTGGGTTAAGAAACCAATCCACGCTATTAAACCCTGCCCACGCTTGTCTTTTAGCAAAATAGGGGATACAAGCGGTGCTGATGGGGATGGTAATATTGGATAAAATAATGAACTTCTTTTTGCTTTTGATGAGGATTTTCCAATAGTCAATCGCCCGTGAAAAAGGCGGATTGGTGCAAACAATATCCGCTTCCTCGTTTAAAATCCTTAAGGACTCCTTTTCCTCAAACCCCCCACCATAGTGGCGAGGCGAGTACTTCATTTCACGCGCCCCCTCTTTGGTGAAGATATAACCCTTTGCCCCTGCACTGAATAAATCCACCGGACTGCCCCCATAGTGGGTACAAATGAGTTTTTTAAGCTTGAGCCTAAAGAAGTGCCTTAAGAAGTAAAGCGCAAAGGCAGACGAGTCTGTATAATCTCTATTCTCCCCAATCGCATCATCGCAATTACAAAAGACCACCTTATCCCGCCATATCTTTAGGGGGTATTTAGACAGCTCATTTTCCACATCCTCGTATCTTGTGTAAAACTCATCGTATTTGATACGCTTGGCTCTATCTAGTAGGGTCTTTCTGGTAACGCCCCGCTCTTGCATGCTGGGCGTGGTGAGGGGCTTTAGGGTGCGTTGTTGCTTAGACTCTTTGATGCTCACTTGGGCTAAAAATAAGGGGTGGGCTTTGATGAAACTTAAATAAGTTTCAAACAAACTTGGGTTATAAAAATAAATCTCACGGGTGTGCACTTCTCTTAAGTGGGCAAAAGCGTTTTTGATGTCCTGCTCGATCGCACGCATATTGGCAACTTCGCAAGTAAAAAGGTAGCTGTAGGTGTTGTCGCTGGATTTACCAGTCATTTGGTTGTATTCTTTGAGCCTACGCGCTAAATCGTTGGTGATGCCAATTTTGCAACGCGTGCTCTCATGGCTGGCTTGGACAATGTAAAGGTATTGTTTTGGCATATGGCTTTCCTAAAGGGCTTGCTGAGCTGTTATTTTAACATAAAGAGCACTCCAAACCCCCCAATCACCCCCAACACCACCCCTTGCAACACCCCACAATTCCCATAGGCAAGGATCAAGCCCACACTTGAGCTTGCCAACAAATTTGCCCCAAAGACAAACATGCTATTCAAGCCTTGTAGTTGCAGTTTATGCTTAGACTTAAGGGCATTGAGCATAAAAGTGCCCCCGTTAAAACTCAGTGCCCAGCCCACCCCCACCAACACCAAGGACATAAAAAAGGCGAACAAGCTGGCACTACAAAGCGCAAGGACGCTCACCCCACATAACACAACATGCCAAGCGCAACCAAGTGCATAGGGCTTAATCTCTTGCTAAAGACTAAAAACAAACTGGGCGCAACCATCTCCACAAAACGCATCACAAGTACGCTTTTGCTCAACGCAAGGCTAAAACTATGTGCATGCATGGCTAAAGGCGTGGCACTCATCACTAAAGTCATCAAGCCAAAGCTTAAGTCACACGCACAGGTGGCTAAGAGAAAATGGGGTTCTTTTAAGAGGGTTTTTAGAGGGACTTTGGAACTTTCTTTAGGGCTAAAGGGTTTTAACTTGAGCAAAGAGCTAAATGCCATATTAAGCGCACAGAGCAAGCCCACAAAAGCAAAAGAACCCACAAAGGGCACGCTGAAGAGATGCACCCCCATATTGCCTAAATGAGGCCCTAAAATGCCCCCTAAAATGCCCCCACTCACCACAAGAGCTGGCCCTATTTTGGGTGTTTTGGTGTGTTGCGTTAATGGCTTCTAGGGCTAAAAAGCGATAAAACTGGTTGAGGGCTGTGAAAAAGCCTAGCAAAAAAGTGGCGAGACAAAAGAGAGTAGAACTTTTAACGAGTAATGCCACAATGGCTAAACACCCACCCATGACACCAAACAAAGACGCGCCCAAAAATGCCTTTTTTCTCCCCCACCTTGAAAAGATGGAAGCTGGAAACGATACGGCAATAAACGCCCCCGTAAGCGTAGTTGTAATAGGCAAAGTGGCTAGAGTGGTGCGCCCAAAAGCCACTGCCCCGCTAGCGCGCTGCTAAAGGTCAAAAGCGCAACCACCGCCCCGCTAAAACCTTGCACTAAGAGCAAGAGAAAGATGTTTTGGTTGAACATGGGGGGATTTTAGCGTATTTCTATGGGGACTATGCCTTGAATAGAGTGATGCCTCTATTTGTCTTAATGCGTACAAAAAATAATCTTAGGATTACTTTTATATCTTAGAATCCAAAAAATCCAGCTTGATGCACAAAGGGAGTTTGGGCATGAGGACACTTTTAGGTTTTTTCTATTTTATCTATGTGGGGCTCTCACTCACACCTGCAGGGGTCATTTTTTACCTAAACAATCCACACAAATGCCATGCGCCCTTCACTTTATCTCATCTTTTATTTGCGGTGGTTGGATTTGGAGTTTGTGCCCTATTGTCTTGGTTGTATGTGTGCCTTGTTGCAAGATATATACCAGTAACAGATAAAATGTGCGCTGTGGAGATGGTCGAAGTCGCAGAGCCTAAATACATCCCTGTTTATATTGCCTATTTCGTCATTGCAGTTGGTCTTGAGAATCGGGATATGTTTTTTGTAGTGTTTGGACTCATTTATTCCTTTATCATTATGGGAAAGTTTTCCTGCTTCAACCCTTATCTATTATTTTTTGGATACAACTTTTACGAAATTTCCATTGACCCTAGCCAAATCACTGGTGATTCCCACGAACATGCAAAATATAAGGTGTTTTTGATTTCAAAAAGGAATCTCAAAGTAGAAAAACAATACCAGCTCATTCGACTTAAAGAGTTTGTTTTTTTAGATCAGTATAAGCAAAGGAAATGGTGATGTCTATACTCTATTGCCACATACAAGGAGAAAACTATCTTGTGGGTGATGTGCCTTTGGAGGGGACATGGGACTTTAAAAAGTTTGAAACATACAAAAAAGAGATAGATTATGAGAAAGAGCCTGAGAGAAATTTAGAAAAAGGAGAGGTTTTTTATATCCAAGTCCAAGACCCCATAAAGATTCTCAAAGATTATGCACTTGTGATCCATGGAGACACAACCAGCGTCAATAAGATTGACCTAGATATTTTGAAAAAGGATAAGAATAATGAGAAAAGGGAAGACCAGCTTCAAACATTGTTTGTATGCACAGAAGAACAGAACATGGAACACGAGGGAAAAAAGATTATTAAAGCATACTTTCAGGCGATTAGACAAGGCTCTATCATTAAGAAAGCCTTTTTATACTTTTTAAACGAAGAGCTACAGATTGAAAATAAACCCATCATTTTGATCCAAGATCGCACAGATGTTTATTGGAAACAAGAAATAGGGGAAATAGGAAAACTTTATTTTAAAAACATTGAGGACTTGAAGCGCGTGTTTCCCCACTTTTTTACCCATAAGGTTCAAGAAGTTAAGGAACAACTGCAACGCATTGCAAAGGATGACAACCATCCGTATTTGTCATTTGATTTAGATTGGGATACCCTGAAAGCAGACATGCCAAAAACCAAACTTGCCCGAATCAATGCTTTACTCAAAGAGGGATGCTTGGAGATTTTTACAAAGAATGGTGATTCAAGAAAGCGGAATGCCTATTTACAATACGCCAAAAAATACCGACCAAAAATATTTAAAGATGGCAAGTTAGTTGTCTGCAAGGTTGCCGATTTAGACTCTATTTACTATGCCATGCGCGAATCTTATTACACCACAGAGATCGGGGGAGAGCAACGCGTTGCCGCCGTTTTTGAAAAAAACAACACTAAAGACTAGCTTTATTTAGGGTTTTTAATGGAGGCAATACCAAGTGTGTTTCAAAAATGTCGACCTTATCCTTGTCGTATGGTTGTAACATGCCTCCAACCCCCCTTTTTTTCTACATTTGCAAAAGGGGCGTAATTACCTCCCCTTTCTCTCTACCACCCCTTACCCTTATGTTCTTCAGCCTTTGCCTCGTTTTGCTTTTGAGATTTGTATTGATATTGCGCTTGTGCCATGTGACTTTTAGCGGCTTCTTTTATCCCCTCTTGCTTCTGCTTCCTTGCTTTGGGCGTAGTGGTAGTCGCCTTGTTTTTTATTATTTTCTGCTCTTTGTCTAAACATGTCCTCTTGGTTTTTGTAATAAGCCATTGGATTCTCCTCTCCTCACGCCTTAGTGAGAATGACATGATTGTCAGAAATCTTTTTTAAATCGTAGCCTCGCAATTTGTTTAACACGCCGACACCCCCAGCCGCAACGGCGATGGTAACTGCAGAAATGGTAGGACCAGTCCCCAAAATCCCTACAGCTCCTGCCGCCGTAAAAAGACTAGCAGGTGCTCCAAGTCCGCCACTCGCAATAACAATAGCAACAGCTGCCGCAATAGCAGCAATAGCAATGCCCCACGCTACATCGCCAGTCGCTTTGATTTTAACGATCTTTTTCGAAAAATCGCCCACTATCTCAATGGAATTTTCCCCATTTTCAATCGCCTCAGCCAACTCTTTTTCATTGCTAACTTGCATCCTTGCCTCCACTAGAATTTAGTTTTTACCATCTTCCTCAATTTACAACCTTCTTCATTTTCATAATTGCTCATATCTCTCACCCCAAGGAATTGAGGAATTGAGGAATTGAGGAATTGAGGAATTGAGGAATTGAGGAATTGAGGAATTGAGGAATTGAGGAATTGAGGAATTGAGGAATTGAGGAATTGAGGAATTGTAGCATAAAAAACTAAAAAACACTTAAAACAAACCCCCCGCATCACCCTACTTTCCCACACTTGAAAAATGCAGTATCATCGGCGTAAGAGAGCTTGACTTCCAGGTTCGGGATGGGGCTGGGTATTTCCTCTCTTCTAGG
>NZ_BSWS01000013.1:0-20040 GCF_030270165.1 Helicobacter sp. NHP22-001
GGATAACAAATCATTCATGCCGACATAGCAGTACCTAAAAACTTAAAATCATATAAAAAATTTATAGAAAATTATAGGATTTTATAGGGTTTATCTTGCTGTTTCTAGCCCTAAAAACAGAGCTTGAAACCATCACCACGCACAGAGGTTGCCCTGTATGCGCACTGGCAAACAGAGGAAGTGCAGTTTTTAGTGCAATTCATTAGAAAATCTTTAGAAACCATCGCCCACACAGACGGCAAAAAGGAGAGCTAATGCCCTTAAAACCGATACAACTTAATAAGCAAGAATTTCAGTTTAGAGACGGGCAAAAGGTGGAGATTTATGAGCCCACGCTTTACCAAATCCAAAAAGCCATGAAAGCAGGCGATGATGTGGCGCAGATCAAAAGCCTTTTGCTGGATTGCTCTGTGGGCGAATTGGACGAGCCCTTTTTAAACGCCTTGCCCTTAGAGGAGTTTGAGAAATTAGCCCAAGTGGTGGCAAAGTTTCGAGGCGTGGATGAAAAAAACTAAGAGAGGGCGTGGCTTTGCTTGGCTACGCCCTGCATTTTAGCTACACAGAGAGCCTAAACATGCAAATTAGCGAATTTGTGGCTTATACGCAGATTGCTAAGGACATATTGGAAAAAACGCATGGGCTGTAGGTTAAGTTTTGGTTTAGCTAGACTGGATACTATAGTGCTGTGGTGGAGACGCGCCCCAAAAGAGCGCGCCCCCGTTTCTCAGTATAGCGGCGTGGCTAGCACCGCAAATACCACAAGCACTATAAAGAACTTCATGGTGGTCTTCCTTTCCGGAGTGCCACCCACTGCAACCCCCGACCCTCAAAAGATGATACGCCAAATTTGTAGCCAAAAAGGCGACCACCATGGTATCCGTGCGCCTATTCTAACACAAAGACCCCCCAATGCAGACTGAGCTATCTGTAAGAATACGCCCACAATTAGACACCTTTAGAGCGAGCATGCGGGGCGCACGGCGCGCCTTGTCTGCTGAAACTTCTAATGGGGTTTTAGAGGGCGTGCAAGCCTCCATGCGTAACTTGACACGCCAATAAGCGAGATTGGCAAATTCTTACGCAAGGATTTAAAGCCCACGTACAATTTAAAGGAGATTTTAATAAATTCTGAGGCGCACTGTGGCCAACAGCACGGGCGTGAATCGAGACGAGTAGATCGCCAAAGAGATGATCTTACTCACGCTTTGTAAAATCTACGATAAGCGTTTTACTTTAATGTTGTAGATCTCTTCGTGCGCATTGATGGTCCTAAGGCGGATGATGTGCCATTATTGATGGTTTCCTCGTCAAACTCCCTAGGACTGAGCAAAAATACACAGTAATCCTTATATTTCACTCATAAAATAGCGGCATTTAAACCTGTTTAACAATCTATGTAGCCCACACCCATCTACTATTTGGTGTAAGGGGGTTTTAGATATCTTTAGAGTTAGAAGCCTATGTTAAAGACTATAAAATTTTCTTGGATGTGCGTCAAATCTTCAATACGAACTACAAGGATTTTTGCTTAAAAGTCGCTCCACTTTTGCACTGCAATGGGTGTAAAATCTACACCTCCGCCCTATGTGCCCAAGAAGCTTAGGAGGTGTTAGACGGGCTAGCCACAGCGGGCACGCCACCCCCGCTCTCAATCAAAAAATATGTGTCCACATCCACAAGCCTACCAAACTACCTAATGAACTTCAGCGGAGACTTCTTGTTGTTCTTCAAATGGTTCAAATAGAGCAAAAACGCCGATTCGCTAAGACCTAAAGCGATCGCCATCTCCTGCCAAGTGCCAAAGCAAAAATGCGGGCGCAACTTCTCCACAAAGCTCAAGAACGCCGCACAAAAACCCTCACTATCCTCTGCAACCCTCTCGTCCAATGGAGGCGGGGGCTGGGGCAGTGTCCTTTTGTCTTGTGTAGCAAGTTTGAGATAAATCAGCTTAAAAGGCGCACCAGCTAAAGCGGACAAAAAAGACTCCCCTCAAAGAGCCTACGCCTCAAAATAAAGTGTCGTTTAAACAATGACTACCCCATGTTTTCAATAAACCCCAACACCTCGAGGCTCACTTGGAGTTTATGCCCCTTGTGGGTGGTGTAGGTGGTGTGGGGGGTTAAGAGTGTGAGCTGGTTAGTGTTAGAGCCTAGTGCGCTTGTGTTATTCAGGCACACGAGCTTACAGCCCTTGCCCTGTGGTGTGGGCTCTAAAAGTTTCTTGGCATTTTCTAGGGCGTGCTTAGAGTCGCTCTCGGCTTTAAAGCCCACTTTGTAAAAGCCCTCCACTGACTGCAAAACATCCACATTTTGCACGCACTCTATGCTCCAAAAGGGCCCCAAATCCTGCTTTTTGAGTTTGCCCTTATAGGGGTGCTTGGGTTTGTAATCGCTGATGGCAGCGAGCATGAATAAAAAGGGGGGATTTTCGTGGTTTTCGTGCGCTTTTAAAGCCTCTAAATAATCTTGTGCGCTTTGCACCTGCACGCGCTCTATGCCACTGGGCAACTCTAAAGCGTTTTTGCTAGAGATCAAGACCACTTGCGCCCCTTTAAGCCACAACGCTAATGCCAAAAAATGCGCCTGCAAGCCGCTAGAAAAATTAGAAATGCAACGCACCGAGTCGATTGCCTCAATGCTCCCCCCCCCTGTAATCACCGTCTTTTTACCCGTCCAAAAGCCGTTAGACAAGAGTTTACGACTACAAATACTGGCAATTTCGCCCACCTCTGCCATTGCCCCCACGCCTACGGCATTGCACGCCAAAAGTCCGTCTATGGGGGCAACCACCTCATAGCCCAAAGCCTTGAGGTGTCTTAAGTTGTGCTGGGTTTGCTTGGCTAAGAACATTTGCGTGTTCATGGCTGGGGCTAGGATTTTGGGCGCATTGCTGGCTAAAAAGGTCGCTGTCAGGGCATTGTCGGCAAGCCCATTTGCTAATTTAGCTAGGGTGTTTGCACTGGCCGGGGCGACTAGGATAAGGTCGGCACTCTTGGCGTAGCTAATGTGGTTCGCGCAATCTTTATCTAGCAGAGCCCACTCTTCGTTATTATCCGTGAGTACCTTAAAATGGCTCAACGCTTCAAAGCTCAAAGGCTGCACGAATTTACACGCCCCCCTACTCATCACAACTCTAACGCTTGCCCCCATTTTTTTGAAAAGGCGCACTAACTCTAGGGCTTTGTAGGTAGCGATCGAGCCGCTCACTAAGAGTAAAATATTTTTGCCCTCCAAAAGGGGGATTTGGCTTAAGCTAGATTGCATGCATCATCTTTAAGAGCTCGTTAGGGGTGAGCCTTTGGGGGTTGTCCTTGCTATTGTAGCTAAAGCCCTCGGGTGTGGGCGTGCCGCACTCGCCTAGTAGAGTCTTGGTGTAGTTGATCGGGGTTTGGAAAGTGATGGTGGGTTCTAAGATATAAAAACTCTCAAATTCTAGGGCTTTGTCATCGGCACTAATCATCACCTCGTGGAGTTTCTCGCCGGGGCGAATACCTATAGTTTTTAGGGGGATATTAGGGGCTAGGGCTTTGGCTAAATCCACAATCTCCATGCTAGGGATTTTAGGCACAAAAATCTCCCCCCCGTGCATGCGCTCCAAACTCTTAAGCACAAACGCCACGCCCTTTTCTAAAGTGATCCAAAAGCGCGTCATGCGGGTGTCTGTAATGGGGATGAAGGGGGCGTTTTTGGCGGCTAAATCTTTAAAGAAGGGCACGACACTGCCCCTAGAGCCGACCACATTGCCATAACGCACCACGCTGAATTTCGTGGGGGATTTGCCTTTCATGTTGTTGGCACTGGTGAAGAGTTTATCGCTGCATAACTTGGTCGCTCCATAAAGATTAATGGGGTTGCTCGCCTTGTCGGTGCTAAGGGCAATGACATAGCTTACTTGCGCTTGCAAGCACGCCTCTATGACGGCACTCGCCCCTAGAATGTTCGTTTTAATACACTCTAGGGGATTATACTCGGCAGTGGGGACTTGTTTAAGGGCGGCGGCGTGGATACAAATATCCACCCCCTGCAGGGCACTAAAAAGCCGCTCTTTGTCCCGCACATCGCCGATAAAATAACGCATGCTCGGGCTGTTGTAGGTCTGCGCCATCTCCCATTGTTTCAGCTCATCGCGGCTATAGACAATGATTTTTTTAGGCTGGTGCTGTTTTAGTAAAATTTGGACGCATTTTTTGCCAAAACTGCCCGTCCCGCCCGTGATTAAAATGCTCTTGTTTGAAAGTTGCACGCTAAAATCCTTTGCAAAATGCCTATTTTAGCAACTTTTAGCCCTCTTGCAACAAGACTTCCCGCCAAGTCTCAGGGTAAGCCTGCATGAGGGCTTGCAGCCGTTTGACATGGGCGGCGTTGGAGTTGAAAATGCGTAAATGCGTTCCTAAGTCTTGTAAGTCTACATGGATGATGTTTGAGCTGCCCTCTGCCATGTTTTTCACCAAAACTTGCTTGGCGGTTAGGGGGGTGTTTTCTAAAAAGTGCGCTTCCATGTAGCTTAGCTGGATGCCTAAATCCTTGCTAAGTAAGGTGCTGTCTATGTGCTTTTGGGGATAAAAAATCAAAGTTCCCATGTTTTTAACGAAACTTGCCGCCTCGGGAATGCTAGCAAGCTGGTTTGTATCTTGCAAGGCGAGCACCACGACCCCATTCGCCTTTCTAGCTTGCGTGATTAAGGTGTTGATGTGGGTGTTTAGGGTTTCATTTTGTGCATAGCTTTTAAACTCGTCCACAAAAAGCAAAAAGCCTTCTTGTTTTTCTAGGGCACGGTGTAAAATCTTATAAAAAATGTAATACGCCAAAAGCCCCAAATCTTTAGGGTTGGCACTGATCGCATCCATGTTTATGGCAGCAAGCGGAGTGTCAAACTCTAGGCTGTCTTCTAGGGCATTGAAGAGGGGGTTTTGCAGGTAAGACTCAAGGCTTAGGTGCAAATTAGGGGCGTTGGTGATGGCTTCTTTGAGATCTTGCAGATTAAAGCTCTTTTGCGGCAGGGTGGCGTGTAGGCTCTTTAGGGCTTTTAAAAGGGCGTGGCTGGCGTGGATGTCTTCTTTATTTTGTGGGTGGGCACTCAAATGACATAGGCTAGAGTAAAAGCTGTGTAAAAAGTCTTGGTTACTGGGCGTGAGCTCTAAAGTTAGGGGGTTGATTTTAAAATCCTTGCCAGAGTTATACACCCCACCAAAGTAATTTATACACGAAAACAGCCCATAGGCACGATCTAAAGCCAAAATGTTGAGCTTGTCGTATTTGAGCGCATTTGCCATTAAAAAGCCCATTAAGGTGGTCTTGCCCGCCCCTGTTGCCCCGATGATCATCGTGTGCCCGTTGGTGCGTGGGCTATTGGGGTTTGGGTCGCTCTCTTGGTTGTGGAAGTTGAAGAGATAGGGGGAGTGGTCTAAATTCTTAAACACGCTTAAGGGCTGGTTGCCCCAAGGGTTGCTTTTAAAGCCGCAATTTGGTTTTTCAAAGAGCATGAGCGTGGCTAGGGCTTGTGCGCTTTGGCAGCGCAGGCGGGGGTTTAAATGCAAACGCCCGGGAAATAGAGAGAAAAAGGCCGGTCTTAGCCCCAAAGTCTCCACCACCCCCACCAAGTGGGCGTTAGCAAGCACGCTTAAAACTTCCTTGGTGTGGGCGTTGAGGCTTTGTAAATCGGGGGCTTTGAGAATGATATTTAAGGCGGCTTTTTGCAAGCGTAGGCGTTTGGCTTGGATCTGCTCGTAATAGCTTTGCAACTCTTGGCGCACAAGGCGGGCGAAACTTAGGCGGATTTTCTCTTGCACGAAGGCTAGGGCGGCTTGGGTGCTTAAGGGCTCCAAGCTTAAAAACACTTCGCATGCGAGCTCTTGATGCAACAAAGAGAGCAGGGCGAGCGAGCTTAGAGTCTTGCTCGCATAGGCTTTCACGCCCAAAATGCGGTTGTAGGTCGTGTGGGTGGCGTGCTCTTGGATGTAGTGGTCTTTGTTAAAATGGATGTTCGTGGCGATGTAGCTGTCTTCTAAAAAGCCTAGGGTGGGGTTTAACTTTGTGGGGTGTCCGTTGATGAAGGAGGCATAAAAGTTTAGAACTTCCTTTGCGCTTAGGGGGGTGGGCTTGAAGGCACTTAGGGCGTGCGCCATTTGCTCCATGCTCGCGCCCAAGTGCTGGGCTAGGTGTTGGTGCGTTTTGTGGTCTGTTATGAGTTCTAGTTTTTTCTGCTCTAAAAAGTCCTTTAGGGGGCTTTGCGTGGTTTCAAAAATGAGCGTGTAGGTGTTCTCGTATAAGTCTTTGGGCTGGGACAAATCAAGTAGGGCTTGCACTTGGGGGTTTTGCGGCTTACTTGGGGGCTCTAGCTGGATTTTGGCGCGCTTGGTGTGGATACGCAGCACCACGCCCTCGAGTTGCTCTAGGGCGTTTTGCTTGCTAGAGAAGTGGGTTTGCAAATCCTCTTGCAAGAGGGCGTTTACGCTCAAACCCTCAATGTTTAAGAGCCCCACAAGCTGCTCGCTCTTGGTGAGCAAAAAGCGTTCGTTGTAAAGCCCGAGAATGTTGTTCTCTTCTGCCATGGAGTGGGTTTTTGGCAACGCACCGGCCAAGAGATCTAGGGCTTTATGCCGCCAAAACTCTAAGCCAAATTTCAAAGAAAACCCTAGAGCGTTGCTAAATCCACGGCTAAAGTCGCCCCAAGTGAGGGCAAGGTTAGGCTCAAGTGCGTACTACCGCCTTTGATTTTGAGGCGCGCTTTTGCATTGGGTGCGGCGAGTTTGTAGCGCCCTTTTAAAATGATGGTCGTTTCTTGCAGGGTTTGCGTGGGGTCGGCAATGCTCAAGGCTAATCCATGAGGGCGTTGCACCTGCAAGAGCGAGAGGGGGTCTTTAAGCTTTAAACCCTGCAGTTTTTGCCACCCGGGGGCGTATTTATTGATGGCTAAGAGGTGTTTAGAGACCACAAACACGGCGTGCAAGGCGGGGGTTTGGGCGAGGATTTGCAAGTCCTCTAGGGGGTAGTTTTGCACTTCTTTGGGGCTAAAGTTTGGCAAAATCACGTAGGCGTAGCGGGCTTTTAGGGGGTGTAGGATTTGCATCTCTAAAAAGGGGGCGGATAAAGTCTTGTAACTCTTGCCCCCGATGGCTTTGTAATTGCCGCTCCTAGCGACTTCTTGTAATTTAGTGTTTTCATCCTCTAAGAGTATGTAGCCTATGTTGGTGTGGGCGTTGGTGTTGGTGAAGTTGATGAAATCGCCCCTATGCACTAGGGTGGCTTGCTGGCTAAAGGGGGCGTTGTTGATGAACACTTGTGTATCCGGGCTTAGTTTGCGGTTGTCTAAAATGGTGGTGGTGGGCTTGTCGCCTACAATGCTGCCCAGTGCCACCACCTCATCGCCCAAAAAGAGATAGGACTTTTGCGCCCGAAACTCCGGCTTTTGTAAATCAAGCCCCACAAAGCCAACACGCCCATTACTCGCCCCCCCCGCAAAGTCGTTCAAGCCCAAAGAACCCCTATGCCACACCACCACCTCCTGGTTTTGCACCTCTGTGGTGCCGGGCAACTTTGTGGAATCCACCAGTGGCCAAAAATCCACAAATGCCCTAGGACTGCCATAGATATAAGTCATGCCATCGGAGGTGTCAAAGCCCTTTAAATTCTCCCCGTTCATGGTTTCATAGTCTAGGATACGGCTAGAGTGCATGGCAAGCACCACCCGCCCGCCATGTGCCCCGATTTGTGCCGCGCGGTCCATCGCCCCAAAGACATGCACGGGGGGTAAGTGGGCTGTGTCGCCTTTGAGTAAAGGCTGTAGGATAGGGCTATCTAGCGTGGCTAGAGCTTTTAAAAGGGCTTTGCCCCGTGCGAAGTCGCTCTCTTTATCCCGACTGATGCTGCGCCCACACACCGAGGCGTTTAACCCGCCCTGGATGAGTAAATAGGGGTAGCCTTGCAAAACGCTGGCATACAAGATAGGGTCTATGAGGTTGTGCGCTAGGGGGGTGTTGCCTAAAGTCGCTTTAAATTGCGCCAAACCCTTTAAAAGCACCACGCCATAAGAGCCATTAGAGGGCACATGCTCGTGCTGGATAAACGAGCCGTCCGCGTAAAAACCATTGCCGCTTGTTACGATCTTTGACGCGCTTTTGACGGCTTCTAGGGCTTGTAACACCTCCCTTTCATTGCGCTTTAATATCCCCCTGGCGAGGCTGATGAACGCCGTATCCACCCGATTAGCCCCCTGACTCTCGCGCGATTCGGGGTTCGTGCTCGCCCTTGCCCCTGCGCTTAAGCCCGAATATTTGGGGTTGGGTTGGTAGTATTCTTGGGCTTGTAAGAGGGTGGCTTGTAGGCTTTTTGGCAAGAAGGGGGCGAGGGCTAAAATCGCATTGAGGGCTTTGGGGATGCCAATTTCATAGGGCCACCAATTCCCCCGCTCTAGCCCCCCCACGCCGTAATACTGGCTAAAGTCTTGCAGGGCATTGATGATCTCTGCCTTGTTTAAGGGGGCGTTGCTCGTGGCGTGGGCTTTAAGCTGCTCTACAATCGCCCTTAGCTGGTGCAAGAGGTCCTTGCCGCTGGGCTCAAAGGGCAGGGGCTGAAGGCGTGCTGTTTTCAAGGGTGCATTGCCCTCTAAAAGCGTGTGTGTGTAATTGACCTTTAACTTGGTAAAGTCTAGCGGCGTGGCTTGCAAAAGGGATAAACAAAGCAAAAAAGGGGTTAGTTTCATCATCATCCTTAACCATTTAGACTAGGATACAATGAAAACCCCACAATATAGCCACAATGTAGCAAAAACCCATAGAATCCTATCAAACCCACGCCACTAAGACGCCCGATTTTTATGTGAAACAAGAGAGGAAGTGTAAAAACTTAGGGCTAAAAGCAAACAACACAAATACCCTTTAAAGGGCGTTAGGCGTAATCGGGCAGAGTTGAATTATGCACAAAGGAGGCTTTAGAAATGGGAGTGGGAACAGTTTGAGAAGAGGTGTTTTGTGCCTGGGATTGGGGGGTGGTTGGGGTTTGGGGGGTTTGCACTTGGGGGTGAGGGGGCTGTTGTTGGCCTTGTTGTTGGGGGTTGTGCTGTTGTTGGTTGAAGTTGTGGTTGCCCCCGCCTTGATACGCGGTGTTTTCGCTGTTTGTGGCACTAAAGCGCAAATCTATATTGTTAAAGCCCATTTGGGAGAGATGTTGGCGCAACTCGCTTTGGTGCGCCACAAGCAAGGCACTGACCGGTGCGCTGGAGGCTAGGCTCACTTGCAAATTTTGCCCCACTTGTTGGATCACCACTTCCACTTTACCCAGCTTATCGGGGTTGAGCTCCATAGACAACTTCGTAATAGGGGGCTTGAAGTCTAGTAATTCTTGGCGTAAATTTGTGGCTAAATTTCTAATCGTCTCTTTGATTTGGGGGGTTTCTAGGGTGCTTTTTTGCTCTGTGTGGGCGGTGTGCGTGGCGTGCGTGGGGCTTTCTATGGCGCTCGTGCGGGTGTCCTCTTCTTTGCTAGCAACAATGGGTTTAGCCGGGCCTTGTAAGGGTATGCGGTTAGGGTCAAAGGAGAGGGGGATGAAGGTTGGTTTTGGCTTGAGCGGGCCGTCAAAGGCTTCTTGAAACGCCTGCTTGATTTCTTTGTCGTTGTCGTGGCTGTCCTTCACATGGGGCAGGGGGTTGGGCTTGTTTAAGAGTTGATTTAAAGGCGTTTTTGCGTTGGCATTTAGGGGGAGCTCTTTAGCGTTGGCGTGGGCAAGTTTAGTACTACTTGCCTTGTGCTCTGTGGGGAGGGTGGTGGGGGGTTTGGGGTTTTTTAAGGCGAGCAGGTCAGCGGTGGACATTTTAGCGGGGGGTTGTGCGCCTTGTGGGGTTGGTGTCGCGCCCTTAGCCGTATCCACGCCCTGTGGCAACTTGGCTAGGTTGGGTGCGCCCGGCGTGGCCTTAGCGGCTAGATCTGTTGCCTTTGCATTTGCACCCTTGGGGGCGATCTGTGCACCTTTGGCTAGGTCGGTGGGTTTGCCCGCTTTGCTCTCGTGTTGGAGCTTGTTTAAATTCAACGCCTTTGCATTCTCTAGGTTTTTAATGTCGCTTAATTTCGCGCTTTGGGGGGTGTTTTTAGCCCCCTTTGCCCCCTTTAATGCCATGGCTTGGCTAAAGGGGTCTTGCTTGTTTTTGGAGTGTTGCAGCTTCGCCTCTTCGTTTGCCTGCGCCTTTAATCCCTTTTCTTGCTTGGGAGTGAGTTTTTTATCCATCAGCTGGACTAGGGGGCTGTTTGGGGCGATGTGGGGGGGATTTTTAGAGTGATCTGCTCCCTTTTCTTCTTTTTTAGCTTTAGCGTCCTTGCTGTTTAAATGGGCTCTCTTTTGGTCTAATAGGGCTTTGAACGCGTCCTTGTCTTCTTTAGGCGTGTGCTTCTTGGTGTGGGCTTTGGGGTTGCCCTTGGCATCCAGCGCCTCTAAGCCTTTAATGTGGGTCGCCACAAGCGTCCTTTGCAATGGTTTATCAAACCGAGTCAAGCAAATTCAGTTCCCCTAGTTTTAAGACAAGATTGTTAATTTTGGGCTAATATGGTTTTTTTCAACACGGAGCGTTTTGTATGTTTATGCGTCTTTTTGTGTGCTTTTTGGCGACTTTCATGGCTAATGGCGTGGCGCGGTTTGGGTATGTGGTGTTGATCCCACTGCTCATTTTATCGGGTAAGCTCACAGAAAACCAAAGCATACAGCTTGCCATTGCCGTGATGGTGGGCTATGTCTTTGGGAGCGTAGCCCTAAGCTCTTTGCAAAAGCGCATGTCTTTAGAGGGCATTGCCAAAATCAGCTTTTTAGTCATTGCCCTAAGCTTTTTTGCCTGCTATTTGGATCGCCTACCCTTTGCGTGGGCATGGATTTGGCGTTTTTTAGCTGGCGTGGCGGCCTCTTGTTTAATGGTGCTCTCTGCCCCGCTGTGTCTAAGCCTTGTGAAAGAACAGCACCGCTCCTATGCGAGCGGGTTTATTTTTAGCGGGATTGGGGTGGGGGTGGTGTGCAGTGGGTTTATTCTGCCCCATTTTGCAAGCGACATTGACATGGCGTGGATTTTCCTAGGGGCGGTGGGTTTGGTGGCGTTTCTCTTATCTTGCGTATTTTTAAAAACCCTGCACCCACCCAAAAACAGCACCCACAAAGAAGCCCCCTTTAAAATCTCCACCTTTTTTGCCCTGCTCTTGGTGTCGGTGGTGCTTAACGCCATTGGCTACTTGCCACACACGCTCTTTTGGGTGGATTATTTGGTGCGTTCACTGCACTTTAGCAAGGCGGTGGCGGGGGCTTCTTGGGCGTTCTTTGGCTTTGGGGCGGCGAGTGGGACGATTTTAAGCGCCACTTTGGCTAAGACGCTAGGATTGAAAAACGCCTCCAGCATTGTGATTTTAATGAAAAGTGTCTCTTGTGTAATTGCGATGGTTAGCAATGACATAACATGGCTCAATCTGTCTATCTTTTTAATGGGCTTTGGGACCACGGGCAATTTAACGATCACAAGTACGATGGCATACCATATCATGGGGCGAGAGCACTTTGTGCAAGCCTCAAGCCTTGTAACCCTCGCCTTTGGTATTTTTCAAGCGGTGTTTTCCTTTGTTTTCACTTGGGCATTGGGGCACTTTAGCTTCTATGAAATGTTTCTTGTCAGCGGCGTGGCGCTGTTTTTAGCCTTTGTCGTGTTGTTGCCTGTGCCTAAAAGCACTTTTAAAAATAATTAAGCCATGCTAGAATAGGGGTTATTTGTTTTTGCAAGGATACAAGCGATGGGTTTTGCGGATTTCTTAAAAAATCTTAAGAAAACAAGGGTGCAATCGAGCGAACAGGACATGCCAAGCCATTGGATCAAATGCCCTAAGTGCGCCGCTTTGATGTATTACAAAGAGGTCTTTGCCAAAAACCATGTGTGCCTCAAGTGCCACTACCACTTTAGAATAGGGGCAAGCGAGAGGCTCGCTTTCTTGTGCGATGAGAACACCTTTACAGAATACGACAACGAGCTGCGCCCCGTGGATCCCTTAAACTTCGTGGATAAAGAGAGCTACAAACAGCGCATTAAAAAATACGAAGCCAAGACCGGCCGCCCAAGCTCGGTGATCAGCGGGGAGGGGCAAATCAATGGCATTGCTTTGCAAATCGTGGTGTTTGACTTCGCCTTCATGGGCGGCTCTTTAGGCTCAGTGGAGGGGGAGAAAATCGTGCGCGCGATCAATCGGGCGGTGGAAAAAGAGCAGGCGTTGTTGATTGTGTCTGCAAGTGGGGGAGCACGGATGCAAGAATCCACCTATTCGCTCATGCAAATGGCAAAGACAAGCGCGGCTTTAAATCGGCTCACAGAGGCGAAGTTGCCCTTTATCTCACTGCTTACAGATCCCACCTTTGGGGGGGTGAGTGCGTCTTTTGCGTTCTTGGGAGATTTGATCATCGCTGAGCCGGGGGCGATGGTGGGCTTTGCGGGCGCTCGGGTGATTAAGCAAACCATCGGTGCAGAGTTGCCAGCAGGGTTTCAAAGCGCGGAGTTTTTGCTAGAACATGGCTTGATCGATATGATCGTGCAGCGCAAGGATTTAAAAAAGACCTTGAGCGACCTAGTGGGGATGCTCACAGAAAACAGATGACTTGCAGCATTTACGCCATTTCTAAAAAAACCCCCGAGTTTGCCCCCTTGTTGGCGCAACAACAACGAGCATGCCAGCAATTTAAAGCCACGCTTGAGATTGTAGACATTGCGCCCAAAGCCTCAAACAACAGCACAGAGGCGCAAAAGTCTTACACCAAAGCCCTAAGCCCTTATTTAAAGCCAGGTGCCCCCGCCTACGCCTTGCACCCGACCGGTAGGCTCATAAGTAGCCAAGAGTTTAGTCAAATGCTAAGCGCCCACGCCCACATACAATTTTTCATTGCAGGGGCTTATGGCTTTGCTAAAGAGTTTTTAAAACGATGCACCCCCTTATCGCTAAGCCCGCTCACCTTTAGCCACGCCTTAGCCAAGCTCATTTTATGTGAACAGATTTTTAGAGGTTTAAGTCTTTTAAACAACCACCCTTACCACAAATAGGTTACTATGGAGGCACTATGAGATTACGCTATTATGGCTCTTTTACATTGCTGTTTATGATTGTCGTGGGTTGGTATGTCTACAACACTGACCCGCAAAAACTCCCCGTGAATGTCGCAAACCACACCCTAAACTTACCCATTGCCCTTTGGATCGTGGGTGTGGTGTTGTTATTTTTTATCTTCACTTTGCTGTTTATATTGAGTGGGAGCATCGCAAACTTGTGGCAACGCTACAAGCAAAAGCGCGACTTTGAGAAACTCACCGAGCAAATCGTGAGCCAAAACACGAAGGAACACTTTATCCTAGAGAAATACCACAACCCACACTTTGCCACCCTCTCTAAAATTCTAGCCCGTTTTAAACTAGAAGCGGATTTAAACAGCCAAGAGAGCGGGTGTGAGAAAGTGGATCAGCTCTTTAGTTTGTATGCACGGGTGTCGCAAGCTGAGGATGTAAAGTGGCGCAAGTATAACTTAGACCCGAGTAACCCCTTTTATATCCAAAACCTGCAAAATAAAATCCACCACGACCTCAAACAAGCCCAACAAATCCTTAAAAAAGAGGGCTACAGCCCTGCCCTAAAACGCCAAGCCTTGATCGACTTGATCCAAAGGGGTTCGTTTAAAGAAATCCCCAAAGCTTTAAAGGGGGCTAGCGAGCTCTTAGATAAGTCCGTGCTAGAGGTGTTATTGCGGGCGTTTTGGGATAAGAGAGTGGGCATGGAATTGGCTGAAATTGGCAATTTATGCGTGCAAATAGGGTGTAACAAACAAGAGTATTTGCAAATGGCTGTGGATGCCAAGACCTTTTTATCCCCCGATGATTGGTATAAATTCTTTGAACTCTTAGCCGCAGAGGACGAGCAAGCCGAAAAGGCGTTCTTGTATGTGCTCTTAGATTTGGAGATGATCGAACAAGCCAGAGATCGCCTAAGCACCCACCCCCAAGACGAGTTTTTAATCATTAAAGCCTACCTAGAGCTCAAAAAATCCGATAAAAACTACCCATTGAATATTTTCTTTGGGCTCAAATCGAAGATTTGAGCTAGAGCTAAAGGCTTAATGTGGTTGGGGTCGCTGTGGGTGTGCTCGATCAACAAGGGCTAGAAATGGCGATTACGCCACATATAGGGCAAAACCCCAAAATCTAACCTCTCTTAGACAACGCTCTTGTTTAGGATAGCCCCCACTTTTGGGTGTATCCCCCTTTTGTCCCTCATTTCTCACCACCCCCTTTTTAGGGCTAGGACTATAGGGGAGAGATTGCCCCCACTTTTGGCTCTATGGGGGTGGTTTTAGGGGGGAGTGATAACGCTAGGGCAAAGACTGGCCCTATTTGTGGGGGGTGTTATGGGTTGTCCCATAGGCTGGGGTGTTATCGGCATCACAAGAGGCTATCATCAAATTCAACTTCCCCCTCAGTATTCACTCTTTGATAGCCACTATCATAAGGTTTGGCAAATACTCTAAGATTTGTGTAATCTGCAAAAGCGTCAAAACGCCACTGGTTTCGCCCTAAAATTTTTGCAAAGCGAGCATTTGGGCGGTCTAGGGTATCGGCAATTTCTTTGATTTTAAGCTCTAACAACGCTTCATAACGCTCGACATTGTGTAAGCCGATATGCCCATTGATTGCCTTTGCTAAACTGAGGTTCTCCAATAGTCTTAAAAATACTCTGTGGTGTCGGCAGTGCAAAGCGACAAATTTTTGGATTTTAAGACACTCCATGAGTCTATCCATGAACTCTACGGCTTGTGTGGCAGCCAGCTTAAAATCCTCTAAATCATCCCTACCCTCATATGGTAGGTTATCCATTGAAGGGCGTAAAAATTTAGCACATTCGCCACTGCCTAACCTAGCCCCTTGTTTGCGGTAATCATCCGCTCGTTCATAGTCCAAATCTGCCAAACAGTCGTAAGCATCCACATAGCCCAAATCGATGGCTTTTTGGTAGAGTTGCATGACTTCTCGCTTGCTATGATAACCGCTAACCTTTTTTAAAGCTATACCCCACAGAGCGTAAGCCTCCCCATCGCCCTTTTGGGCTTGGGTTTTTAAAAACTGCATGGCTTGAGTATAATATGTTTTTGCCATGTCATCATCGTCTTTATAATAAAGAAACATTTCAGCTAACCCCACATACCCCCTACCCTCCCCTAAGCCCACCGCTTTTTCAAACAGCTCTTTAGCTTTTTCTTGGCAATTTGTTAAGGTTTTGTCTTTAAAGACTTGGCAATGTTTGAAAATTGTTAAATAATCCTCGCTCTCTAGGTCGTCTTTTAGGGGGTTTAACGCACTTATCACTTCCTCCCCACTAATCACCTCCCCACTGCCATACTCCATTACCTGCACATCTCCATTCTCCATATAAACCTTACCCAGCTCCACCAAAGCTTGCACTGAGCCTAACTCAATCGCCTTTTCAAAACAACGCATGGCGACATTGTTATCGGGGTATAACACAATCCCCTCATACGCCATTTTACCCAGCTCTAGCCAAGCGCTGGCACTCCCCAAGTCTTTAGCCTTCATATAGTCTTTAAAGGCTTGTAAGGTATTTGCTCCATATTGCCATAGGGGTTTAACTTTAGGGGCGTTGCTAGACTGTGTGCTTTGGGCTGTTTGTGTGGATTGTGTGGGGTTGTGGCTTGTGTTTGTGCCTTGCAACAAGGGGGCGTGGCTTTCTTGCAGGGCACTTAACAAATTTGCTAAATCCTCTAAGGATTTGGCTAAGTTCTTGGCATTTTCTAAAGCCTGGGGGCTCTCTGTGGCGTTTATGAAAGCGTTTAAGTGGGTGGCTGTTTTCACCTTGCATTTTTTAAATTGTGCTAAGGCATTTTCCAACTCTGTGTCGTCCTCTGTGCTTTGGCTGTAGGCAGTTTCTAAAGCTTTGCTGAAAGTGGCGAGTGCGTCTAAAAGATGAGTGAATTTTGTGTTTAAATCCTCTAACTCTTCTTTAAGGGGAGTTAAATCACCCCCCCCCCCCCATATCCTCAAGCACAGACAAAAACAATCTGTGGGTGCGTTTTGTGGCTTTTAGCTGTTGGCTTAGGTTGCTATGTGCCTGTTGCATCTGTGATCCTTTTGTTATGAATAGAAAGGGATTGTAGCATGGATAGGTGAATGGGGGTTATCTTTTTTTTGCTCAGTTGTGGATGCCTTGTAACTCTTTTGATAAATCTCGCAGTTTTAAAACAACTCCTCACTTTTCAAGTCCCACACCCGCCAGTTGTCAAAATATTCCCCCCGAAATTTGTTTTCAATGTCCAGTAAGGTCCATTTTTGGCTGTCATGTTCGCCAGTCAAGCATTCATAGACGAAACAATGGCAATTATACTCGTGCCTTTCTGTGGGGATGCCCATTGTGGGGTAGTCTAGGGTTTTGCCCACAAGGGCACGGGCACGCTCGGCGGCTTTGGCAAAGCCCACCGCCTCGCTCCCCTTACACGCCACATAAATACTCACTGCTTGTGTCCCGCTGATAAACTCTTTAGGGCTAGAGAGTTTCACCTCGCCCGAGCCTAAGAGCTCCACGATCTGCTGATCGCCGACATAAATCCCCGTGTGGGTGGTGGGGCCCACGAGGCGGCAGTATAAAATGCTGCCCAGCTTAGGGGTAACCCTGTCCCTTAAAACATTGTCAATAAAAGACTCGGCTAGATTGAGCGCAGCCGGTAAGCCAAAAATTAAGGGCAACATGGGTAATCCTTGCTAGCTTAATTTGTCCTCTACAATGTCAATGATCGTGTTGGCGACTTTGCGGGCGGTTTTGTCTAAGAACTCTACGGGGGTTGTAAAGCCCACACAAGAGCAGTTGATTTCGCCTAAAATGTATTTGTCTTTGCCGTGCTCATCGGTGTCTAAAATAAAATCTGCTGTCCAAATGAGGGGCAGGTCGTAATTGCCCAACTTGGTTTGGATATGGGGTAGTTGCCTTAAGAAGTAATGCACCAAGTCATCCCATTGCTCGGGTTTGTCGTAGCGGTATTTCGCCCCGCTAAACAAGGTCGCACTAAACGCATCTGCGCCCTCGGCGGGTTTTTTATGCACGACATAAATGGGGTGTTTGTAGAGCATTAAAATGCGAATCTCACCCTCCTTAATGCGGGGCAAGAAAGTCATATCCACCAACATGCCATTGTCCCCGACTAGGTATTTTTCACAAAAATCCATAAATTCGCCCAGTTGTCTGTGCTCCACATGGTTATCTACTGCTTCAATGCATTTGATTTTGGCATTTAGGGGCACTTCGCTAGCTCCCTCAGGCAGGGGCTCTTCAAGTTGCACATGCCAAATGCCCTCACCAGTAGAGCCACGATTTTGCTTTAAGACCCTTTCGCCTTTGGCTAAAGTCTTGGGGAAAGTCTTTTTCAAATCATGCTGATCGCCCCAAGCCACGCCAATGCGTTTAGCTTCAGCGGGGTCGTAGTAGGCGTAGGTGTCATCGGGCACTAACTCAGTGTCGGCTAACTTAGTGAGCGCGTCCTTAGCCCCGTAGCCAATCATCGCATCGGGGTGGGGCATGCCAATCACGCCATTGTCGCAGAGTTTGCGCAGCAAGTCAAAGTAGAGTTTTTCCTCTTTAAGGTTACCCGGATTGACCCGTGAAACATAGGCATCGGCAACCTTTTGCACATACGCATAAACCTCTTTGGTCTTTTCAGCGTCTTTTAAAAGGGCATCGGTGAGCTGCACCACCTCAGCGTGCCAGCCCAGTTTTCCAAGGTAGTCCATCATGGGCACGGTGTCGCGTCTATGCCCGTCCCTGCCTTTGTCCGTCCCGCCCACAGCCTCAAAAAACACCACATGTTTTTTCATAAAAACCTCCAAAAGATGATTGCGATTAGTCCGCTGGTGTTATTGTAGCATTTCTTATGGGGCTAAATAAAACAAATGGGGCGGATTAGGAAGCATTTTGGAAAATATCCTGCGCTGGACTAACTTACAAATAGCTTACAAATAGCTTAATAAGCGTGGATAAAAGCTAGTCATTTTGCGTGTATTGGCAAGTAAAAGGTTAGGCAACCCCCGATGAACTTGACCTAAGCCTTTGGGAGCTACTAGGGCGAAAATACTACAAGTGGAGCGGGCAAGGTTATGTGCTTGAGAAAAAATCCCTTAATCCACTAGAAAGCCCCACGGCGTTTGAGTAGCATACAACCAAGCGAGCTTGCGAACGAAACTCTTTGGGGGGCCATAGCGCATAGTGCTGTGGCCCCACTAGCGTAGGACATCCCGCAAGCTTTGTTTTGGTTAGTTTGTCCCTACGGAGGTAAGAGAGAAATTAAAAATAAACTTCCACCCCATCTAGCTTAGACATAACCCTCCAGTTTTAATTCTTTGACTACATTAATGCACGGGTCATCTTGGCAGTTCTAGCTTGGACTGCCACGCAGATAGCTCATCCATGCGTTTGCTGATATTTTCCATAACCGCATTAGCAATATTTTTATCTGCCGTAGCAATAACCTCTCGATAAAACTCTTTGCGTTGTTTGGGATTCATTTTCTCAGCCCGTTTGTGAAGCTCCATAGCATAATCGGGTTCTTCTTTGGGAGAAATTTTGCCAGCCAACTTAATGAGGTCTGTATCATTTGTATTTTGATACGAAACTTCTTTTGTCGATGCTGATAGAGTGGTGCACAAACCTGCGAAAATCAGAGTAGAAATCCCTAATTTGAAAGACTGCATGTCGATCCATCCTTTGTAAAAAATACAGCCGTTATAACCATATTTTGTAAACCTTGCGTAGATTTGCAACTTAATTTTTAAAAATATCTCACATAAAACCCCAAAAAAGAACAAAAACAATGTTTGAACTTAACACCATTGCCGACATAGGCAAACACTACGATGAGCTCCAAAAGATTAAAGCCACCATGCCGCCATGAAAAAAGCAAACTTGCTAGAGCAATACGAGAGAGCTTTGGGGATGGGATCGAGAAGGCTTTTGAGACCATGCTGACTGCCACAAAAGCTAAAAAACCTAGCAATGCACCTAAACGACCCGTAGGTCGTCCCAAGAAAGAATAACCCAAGCCCCACAACAAGCTACTAGAGCTCACAGAACCCACAAAGCCCACAAAATCATCCACGAAACCCAAAGCCACGAAAACTAAGACCAAGAAAAAGGGCAAAAAAGACAATGAACCAACAGCCCCAAAGACTGACCCAGAGAACACATAGCGTTTTTGGTCCCCTAGAAGGCTCGTAGAACGCCAAGGCAGTACAAAAACATTACTAAGCCCTCAAAATCGATTGTAGAGCGTTTTTGAGCGTTCTATGGCTATCTTCCCAACTTGTCTAGCTTGCCCCCTTCTCTTTATACCTTTTCTTTAGGTCATATAGCCTCTACAATCAACACTTTACCCCTAAGCCATACAACACCAATTGTCACCCCTATGACCCATGAACCTTAATCAATGCTTGGCTTGCGCTTGCAGGTTAAAGCCCAAATACTTCACTAGCTCCAAGAGGCTATCTCCCTTGGGGAGCTCCACCCCCTTAGATTTGGCAATCACCTCTAACGCATCTTGCAATTCCACTAAGTCCCCATCCTCTAAAACTGCATTGAGATAAGATAAACGCTTTTCATCGCTATTCAAAAATTCCACCACGCTAAAGGGGCTAAAAGTTACTTCCATGGAAACTCCTTTAAAATCTCTTGGGCTTTTTCAACATCTCTTTTTTGCGTGCTTTTGTCGCCTCCACAGAGCAAAATCACTAAAGTGTCGCCTTGCTTGGAACAATAGAGGCGATAGCCTGGTCCCACATGGACACGCAACTCAAAGATAGACTTTGTGATATGCTTGCAATCGCCAAAATGCCCTTGCTCCAAAGCCCGCAAACGGGCATCCCTTCGCGTAAAATCCGTTTTTAGTGCGATAAAGGGCTATTCCCATTTGTGCAAAGCGATTCTAATGGCGTGCGTTACTTCTCTCAAAGCGATGTCGCGTGGGTAGAGTGGGTGCAGTGCTTGCGTGCGTGTGGCAT
>NZ_BSWS01000014.1:0-19732 GCF_030270165.1 Helicobacter sp. NHP22-001
ATCACCCGTTTCTGCTGCTTTTTTGTAATACTGTACGGCTTTTGAGTAATCTTTTTCAACGCCTTGACCGTTTTCATACATTAATCCCAAATTGTAATAGCCTTCAGCACTCCCCATTTCTGCGGCTTTTTGGAAGTATTGCGCAGCTTTTGAGTAGTCTCAGACGACACCTTGACCCACTTTGTACATCACTCCCAAGTTGTTAGAAGCCTTAGCATCCCCCATTTCTGCGGCTTTTTGGAAGTATTTTAGAGCTTTTTCGTAGTCTTTTTCAACGCCTTGACCAGCTCTATACATCACTCCCAAGTTGTTAGAAGCACTAGCACTCCCCATTTCTGCTGCTTTTTGGAAGTATTGCGTAGCTTTTGAGTAGTCTTTGTTTTTATAGGCATCTCCAGCAAGATCAAAATACCGATCTGCCTCTCCACCTGCATAAACCCCACTCAAGCACAATGAGACCAGTAGTGTTGCCTGACACACACTCTTTAAAAAACTTGCCATCTTTTCCCCTTTACTATCCTTGTATCTAAGATTGTAAAATATTCTAAAGACTCAAACTTTTATAGCTCCAACAAAAACCATATATAACCGACACACAGCCCATTTTCTCAACAAACTTTCAAGGATGCATTTTTGCCAAGGAAGCACAAGAATCCTTATCACCCATATCACAAGCTTTTTGGTAATATTCTTGAGCTTTTTGAGTACTTTTTGGAATACCTCGACCATTTTCATACATGTACGCCAAACTACTATAGGCTTCAGCATATCCCATATTTGCCGCTTTCTGAAAATATTCTGCAGCTTTTCTGTAATCTTGAATAACACCCTCGCCTGTATAGTACATGACTCCCAGATTAACATAAGCAGAACCCCCACCTGCATCTATAGACTTTTGATAGTATTCTAGAGCTTTTGAATAGTCTTGTGCAACGCCTCGACCATTTTGGTACATAGAGCCCAAATTACTATAAGCAGCAGCTTTTGCCTCACTATTCCCTACCTCTATAGCCTTTTTGAAATATTCTAGAGTTTTGGAATAGTCCTTGGGGACACCTTGACCATGCTCAAACATATACCCAAGGTTAAGGTAAGCTTCAGCATATCCAAGATCTTTGGCTTTCAAATAATAGGCAACGGCTTTTGAATAGTCTTGTGCAACGCCTCGACCATTTTGGTACATAGAGCCCAAATTACTATAAGCAGCAGCTTTTATTTCATTATCTCCTTTTTCTGCAGCTTTTTGGTAGTACTCCAAGGCCTTGGAGTAGTCTTGAGAGAGACCTTTCCCATGTTCGTACATGCTCCCCAAGTTATAAAAAGCACTGCTATTCCCCATCTCTACAGCTTTTTGGAGGTATTGCACGGCTTTAGAATAATTTTTTTCATCATAAGCTTTATGTGCAATATCAAGATACTTATCCGCCTCTTCATTGTTATTTGCATGGTTTGGCTCACTTTTAGGCGTGGCACCATATCTTTTTGCCCTCCAACAAGCCCCTTGAAAGCCCAAATCACAAGACTTTTGGTAGTATTGCCCCGCTATTTTCATATCCGCTTTAACTCCTTGGCCGGATCGATACATCTCAGCCAAAGCGTAGTAACCCGCCGGCTCTCCCATGTCTATGGCTTTTTTAAAATATTGCATGGCTTTAGGATAATCTGGGTGATCGCTTGGTCTATGTGGTTCTGAATACATGAGCCCTAAACTAACATAAGCCAAAGCATCCCCACTATCTCCTGCTTTTTTATAGGCTTGCATGGTTTGTTGATAGTATTGTGTGGCTTTAACCGTATCTCTTTTTACCCCACCTTGGCCAAGTTCATACATCTGCCACAAGATTCTATAGGCCAAAGCACTCCCCATTTTAGCGGCTTGTTGGTAGTATTGCATGGCTTTTTGATGGTCTTTTTGGACAAATTGAGACATGTTGCCCAAGCCGATATAACCACGCGCATCTCCCATGTCTGCTGCTTTTTGGTAGTATTGTGTGGCTTTTGCCATATCTTTTTTACCCCATCGCCCAGTTTATACAAATCCCCTAAATTGACATAAGCCCGAGCACTCCCCATTTTGGCGGCTTGTTGGTCGTACTCTAAAGCCTTAGCATAATCGCCGGCCATATACGCCTTTCTTGCCAAATCAAGGGTTTGCTTCACTTGATCGCTGACCCCCACGCCCCCTAAACAAGTGGCACTGATGAACACCACACCCATTAATCTTTGAAACACACTTGCCACTCTGTGATCCTTATGTTGAACTTTCACTTTTCGGTTGTTTAAAATACTTTAGGGATGAGACTTAGCTAGAGCATCGCAAGCATCGCTATTGCCCATATCACAAGCTTTTTGTTCATAACTTCTCTCCTTTTGTTCATCTTGCACTACACCCCATCCCATTTGATACATGCTAGCCAAGCCTAAAAACCCTTCAGCATTCCCCATATCTGCTGCTTTTTGGAAGTATTGCAGGGCTTTAGCCGCTTCTTTTTGTCCTGGAGCATATAATAAGTTGTCTAAAAGGGCTTCTTCTGTGTTTTTTGTGCTTTTAGTGTTTTTAGCAACACTTTTGCCATCACGGTACATAAAACCTAAAGAGGCATATGCGCTAGCATTCCCCATATCCCCAGCTTTTTGGTAGTATTGCATGGCTTTTTTGTAGTCTTGAGGGACACCTGTACCATTTGCATACATCGACCCTAAGTTGTTATACCCATCAGCATTTCCCATGTCTGCCGCTTTTTGGAAGTACTCTAAAGCTTTTGCGTAATTCTTTTCACCATAAGCCTTATTCGCAATGTCAAAATACTGATCCGCTTCTCCATTTGCATACACACCCCCCACACAAACCGCACCAAGTAAAACCACACCAACCAATCTTTTAAACACGCTTTTCATCTACCATCCTTGTATCCAAGATATAAACCTACCTTAACGCTTCCACAGCCCCCATCGCCTCCTCATTGCCAAACTCCACAGCTTTATTGAGGAATTTTAGGGCTTTCTTTTTCTTAACAGAGGTGCCAATCCCTTCTTTATAAGCCATGCCAATTCTGTAGAGTACCACCCCAACCACTTTCCTTGTGATAGGGTATTTCTTAAATTGTCCCACTTTTAAACGGCCAAGGTTAATCGTGTGGGCAAAAGGGGAGGCCACAAGGATTCCCACAAGTCCCAAGACTGGGCTTTTTTCGCTCGCTAGCGTAGCTTGCCCGCTTGTGCCTAAACCTAAAATGATTTTTCTGTAGTCTTTTAAGGCTTTTTTAGGATCTCTTGGCACACCTAGACCCTGTTGCTCTATATCAGCAAGCCCTAAACTAGACATCAAACTTGCAGCAAAGTTATTGTCCGTGTTGTTTTGCATATACACCAAGCCCTCTCCTTTGAGCACCCCCTCAAACAACATCCTTGCCTTAAAGGGATCAGCCTTGCACCCAAGCCCCTTCATCAGCAAATTCGCTAAAAGAGCGGTGCCTAAATTGTTCTTTTGATCGTAAGCTTGGCTGTAGGCTTGGTAAGCTTGTGCATATTGTTTTTTTGCCTCCGCCTGCATGCCAAGTTGCACCAAATCATCGCCTGCTGTCTCTGCCCCTAAGCGTGCCATCACAAATAAAGCCAAACAAAAACAAACAACCCATTTTTTTACTAAAGCACCCATCTTTTCTTCCTACTAAATTTATAATAAGCCCCGCAATGCTTCAATCGCCTTTTGATTGCCAAAATCCCGCGCCTTTTCTAAAAACTCAATGGCTTTTTTGCGTTTCACATGCGTCCCTCTGCCCTCTTTATACGCCATGCCAATTTTATAAAGGGCAATGCTGATGAGCTGCTTGGCATAGGGGTCTTTAGTGGCTGAAGGGTCAAGGGCTTTTAAATTGATGGCACGAGAGGCCATAGAGTAACCAAACCCTAGCGTTACCGCATTGAGTAACTGCCCTGAAGTCGTGGTTCCCCAATTTGCCCCGATGTTTCTTAGAATGAGCCGATACAACTTAAAGGACTCTTTGGGGTTTGTTTTTTCATAGATTTGTGCAAGGCCTAACCGTGCGGTGATCCGTGCTAGAGCCACTGAGGAGTGCATAAAATCCGCCCCATGCCATGCATAGTAAGAAGTCTTGTAATTCACGGCAGAATCTTTCACCGCAGCATTGCTGAGGACCTTGTTAAAGTAGGTCTCTGCCCTTGCTGTGTTTTTTTCCACTCCCTTGCCCTCTGCATACAATCCCCCCAAAAGGGCACTGCCAAACATATCCCCTGCTCTGTCTGCGGCTAAAAACGCATCAAAGGCTTGTTTGTATTGTTGCTCGCTCTGGGCCATAAGCCCTTTTTGCACATCGGGGCTTAACTGAATTTCGTGGGTTTCACACACCGAAGCCGCGCTAAAAAGCACCATTAAAGAAAATAAACCTGACCCTGAGTCATCCTCGTCGTAGGTGTTGTAGGGTCTTAACAAAGATCTGCTATAGGCATCAGAAAATTTTTGTGCCCTGATACAAGCGGGCGAAGTCCCCGGATTGGCTTGTCTAACTAGACCTTGTTGTAACGAAGGGTTAATCCCTTCACCTTGTTGCAGTGAAGGATTAGCACTACCATCTTGCTGTGAAGAGGGATTAATCCCTTCAAAAGCGTTTAGAGAGGTTATTAGAGAGAGAGAGAAGGCAAAAACGGCGTGTGTTTTCATGAGCACCTGTGGATAAAAAAATTGCCTAGATTCTAGCACAATCACATGCGATTTATGTAAATCATACAAGAAAAATTTTAATATGGCTTGGGCTAATCTAAAAACAAGTAGTCTATCTCTCTTCCTCACAGCACAGAGTTTTTCTCTACATCCGAAAGAGTGGATAGAAAAATACAGCCAAAAAGTCATTGTCTAAATTGCCCATAAAGGCCAATTAAGCTCCGCTCTATGTAACGATACCTAACAAGCTTTTATGTTACAATGTATTAGTTAGTCTGTCTGCTATGGCAATTAAGATGCTATAGCAATTAAGAAAGGATTGTGTGTATGTCTTGGCTTTTGTGTAGGGTGATTACAACTTTTTCTAGTACCAAAGTAATGTTGCGTGAATATGCTTTTTTAGTTTTTGTTGCTCTCTTGATGAGTTTGGGGATTTGCCATGCAAATGATGCAAAAGAATACCTCAAAACGGCTGAAACTTACTTCAACCAAAAAAGTTATGCAAAAGCATTAGAATACTTCCAAAAAGCCGCAGACATGGGGAGTGCTGAAGCTTACAACGATTTAGGGATTATGTACACTAATGGTCGTGGAGTTGCTCAGGATTTTTCAAAGGGATTGCAATACATCCAAAAAGCTGCAGACATGGGGAGTGCTGAAGCTTACAATAATCTAGGAACTGTATACAAACAAGGCTATGGCGAGTATTTTAAAAAAGATGCCTCCAAAGCTTTACAATTTTTTCAAAAGGCGGCGGATAAGGGGAGTGCTGAGGGTGATTATAACCTAGGACTTATGTACCACGACCCAAAATGTGCATTTCAAGATGACTCCAAAGCCTCACAATATTTCCAAAAGGCGGCAGACAAGGGGGATGCTAACGGTTATGTTGGCTTGGCAGTCATGTACGCAAAAGGTCAAGGCGTTGCTCAAAATTATTCCAAAGCACTACAGTTTTTTCAAAAGGCTGCAGACATGGGAAGTGCCAAGGGCTATTATGGCTTAGGTTTATTATATGCATACGGAAGTGGTGTTGATAGAAACGCTTCTAAAGCTATACAATATCTCCAAAAAGCTGGAGATTTGGGAGATGCTAAGGGATATTACCAATTAGGGATTATGCACTCCTACTTAAATGCTGTTTTGGGCATTCCTCGTAGCAATGCCAAAGCATTAAAATATCTCCAAAAAGCCATAGATACGGGACTTGATGGAGCTGATCTTGAACGAACTTATCAAGCATTGTTCATCATATATGGTTCACAAGGGGATTCTGAGGGCAATCAAAAGGCACAGCAGTATCTCTTAAAATCAGAAGCTTTAAAATCAAAGAGTGGAATGCATATTTCAACTTGTGGGAGTGCAGTGCTTTTTGATACGAATAGCCTCTAAGTCTTCTGTTATGCCTATTTGTTGGAGCATCTGTCTAAAACTGCACTTTTGCAATTCACCCAACATCTTAATCCCCCTTTTTGCCGAAAACGACACAGACAAACTCATTTGGCATAAAATCCCCATCTCTCTCCCCCACAGCACAGAGCTTTAGCGCGCACCCTTGCGGTGTGCTGTGGGGCAAACAAAGCAAAGCGCAGCGTCCCCCTTTTATAGGGGGGTTGCTTAATTTGCAAATTAAGCAACCCCGCAAGGGGGACACTACCGTTTTGCTTAATTTGTAAAGGCGGTCTGTCTAAAACGGCATTTTTGCAATCACTGCAATATCTGTCTTTGGCATACATGTCATTAAAAAGCAATCTCTCTCAAGCAATTTTAGCCCTTTTAATTTGCCTTTGTGCTCTGTCAAAAGCTACATTTTGTAACCCAAGCAAATATCTCTCTTATCCCATCTTGCCATTAAAGCTCATCTCTCAAGCACACACTGCATTAAAAGGGCTCACTCTCAAGCCAGCAAACACCGCATACAAAGCTCTCTCTGCCCCCCGCTTACAGCAAAAAGGCTCTATCTGTCCCCGCTAAAAGGCATTGTTCTAAGTGGATTAAAGGATTTGTTTTTGGTATCTGTCTGCCCCGCATTTAAAAGGGCAATATCTCTCACACCAGCCCCAAAAAGCCATGAAAAGCCATCTCTTGCCCCCTTGCCCCACAAGCTCCATTAAGCAAAATACCAAGCCAAAATCATGCAACTTTTAAGCTACTATTAAGTAACCGAAGTTAAATCAATTTACATTTATCGTGTTTTACATGCAACTTGCAATAATTAAAAGCAACTTAAAAGTTTTCTATTTTGGTATGAGTTAGGCACATAAAGCTAAACCAAAATGCAAAGCCTTTAAGCAAATGCCAAGTAACTATTAAGCAACTTTTAAGTGACATAAGCTAAACCAATGTTAATAAACAACAGCAAATCTAAAGCTCAAAACAATTAAAAGTAACTTAATTTTCTCTATTTTCGTAATAGCTTGTCCCCAGCTCTGATCAGAATACAAAGCCCATTTAAGCCATAAAGCCCAATCCAGCAAACAAGCCCCAACAAATCCCAAATAAGCCTGCCTTTCTCTCTTAATACAATTTTTTTTGTTTTTCTCCCGCTCCAGCCTTTCCTTTGCTAGAACTCCCACGCCCGAAGACCAAAAAACCTTAGCCCCAGCTGGGGAGCGTAGCAAACGAAAACCCAAAGGGGTTCAGCTGGGGATCAGCGTTTCTTTGGATTAGGATCAGCGGGGTTCTGGTAAAGGTTGGGGCGAGTAAACAAAAATGCATGCCACAATCTAACTTGTTTTGCTCACTCTGTCTTTGAGTCAAAAACCCCCAGTCTAGAACCCCTAGATTTTTTGTTGATTTAAATATATATTAAGTAACCATATAGGCAACCCTAAAACTTAAACAAAAGACAGACTAAAGAAACCTCCACTTCACATAGTATAACCGCGCATCCTTTCCTCACTTATTCTTCCTTTTAAAACCATTCAGTCCACGACAAAAAAAACAGCAAGAAAGCCCATTTACCAAAAGACCCCAAAGCTAGTTGCTTCAAATATCAGGCAACCACAACTATAATGCATTCAATGGGAAACATTGCCTCTATCAACTTCAAGCCCACTAATGCAATCCAGCTAGAGCACAACGATCGCACACGCCCCCCCACTTACTTGCTGGTCAATAAAGGGCTAGACATAGAGTGCCCCATAAAAGCCCAAGAAGCTCTAGCCAAAAGAGAACGGCTCGTCGCCCAAGCCAAAGAGCATTACAAGCAAAAGTTTAACCAGCCTTTTAAAGCCACAAATTACCTTTGGAGTGCTGTCGTTAATCTCAAAGACACGAGCACCATGGCAGACCTAGATAAGATCTCCAAGCACTTTAAAGACCACTATGGGTTTCAATGCTACCAAATTGCCATACACCGAGATGAGGGGTACATTGATGAGGGCACTGGGCAAACGCACATTAACCATCACGCCCACATGGAGTTTGTCATGTTGCACCCCGACACGGGCAAGAGCCTTATGCGCAAGATCAGCAAAGATGGCGTGCCTTTTAAGAGCGAGCGGGCGGCTTTTGAGCGCATACAGACAGAAGTGGCACAGATTTTGGATATGGAGCGGGGGCAGTATAAGAACAACAAATACGACAGCAACCACAAGCTGATTATAAAGGGCACTTACAGAAAGCGCATTGAGCCTAGAGTCTATGCCAAGACAATGCAAGAGAAAGCCAGCCCCCTAAGAGTTGAAATAGCCCAGCTTAAAGAAGCCCAAGAGCAAGAACACCAAGCTTTAAACACCATCTGCCAGCAAATTGCCCCCAATCCCAAGCCCCAGCTTTTGAGTTTCAACGAGTGTAAGCAGATCATAGAAGCCCATGTCAAAGAGTGGATCGCCATCAACAAAGAGCTGGGCGACAACAAGCTTTACACTCCCCAAGACTACCGAGATTTAAGGGCTCTCAAACAAAAGGGCATTAGCATCGCCGATCTAAAAGCTAACATAGCCAACCTAGAGCAACAGATCAAAGACCGCCAACAGAAAAGCCAAGAGCTAGAGCAAGAAAACCAAGACCTTAAACAGCAAGTCCAAGACCGCCAAGCTCTGCTAGACCGCCAAGCCCCAAGCTCCAAAGACCGCCAGCGTTTAAAGTATTACAGCCGAGAGAAACTCATTGACTCTTGCATTGCCTATGACAACCAACGCATCTTACAACAAGCAGAGTGGCAGAAAAGATAAGAAATCATCGACATGCTCACAGCTTGTATCGAGCGCAATAGAAAAGTCATGCAAGAAATCTTAGACCATATTGCTTGTCAAAAAGAAAACGGCTCTATTGAACTTCCAAGCTCAAACTCAAATTTAACTTCCTTTCAAAAAGGAAACGATTTTACTGACCCTCAAGGCTCAAGTTCTATTTTGGGGGCAATCCTAAGTTTCATAATAAAAAAAATAAGCGAGCTGTTAGGGTTAAGTGATGGTCTACTTCGTCTCATTCAATCTCAATCCCCCATAAACAATCCAGCCCACGCAGCAGAACAGGAAAATAGAGCCATGGAACATGACCCCTTGGAGCAGATCAAAATTTTAGTCAAAGAGAACGCAGAGCTTAGAAAAGAAAAAAATAAAGTGATAAAAGAGAACCGCCAGTTGAAAAAACAACTAGCTCAAAATATAAAAATTCAAGGGGGAAAACTAGCCCAAAGTTCAGAATTTCAAAAAAACGAGCAAAAGAAAAGTCCAAATCAGTCCAAAAAACCCTAGAAAATTGCACTTTCAAAAATTTTTTAAAACACCCAAAAAACCACAACTGCTTAACTTGGCGATTCTTTTCAGCGCTCTAAGCAACTCACCCAAGCAAGTGTATCTAACACATTAGCCTATATTTGCTAGACTACTAGGATTTAGCGCAAAACCAAATTTTAGGAATATAAGAGCGGTGCAAAATCTCAAAGAAAATATCTTAGATGCCTATACTATTGTGGAATATTTAGGTGAGGGGGATATTGACAAAAGAGACAAAAAGCTAAAACCCCTTGGCACACTTGACTTTGAGTTGCCCGATCAAAAAGACTACAAGCAATATTTTTTAAATGAGTTGCAAGCATTCAAAGATAGACAAAAAATACAAGACGATAGGAAAGTAGGACTTGTGTGTTACTTTGGGATTTTTGCCTTTGAGGAAATCGTGCAAATTTTTAGAGAAAAATACAACATCCAGGCTGAGGATGACAATGACGACATCGTTAAAGGTGATAAGTTCAGTTTGGCTCTTGTGTTCGACAAAGACTTAAGTTTTGTAGAAGACAAGACTTTTTACACAATGAGTGCTTATGTGCGTGAAAATGGGGATCTTACAGAAGACATGCAAGCCCATGAAAAAGAGCTTAAGCATGCATTGCAGATACAATTTGAGGAACAAGGGTTTGATGCAACCTTTCTAGATCTCTATGAAAAATATAAAGTAGATAAGGACAATTTTAGATTTGCTTTGCTCAAAAATATAGACACAGAACTCACTAATTTACATTCTTTTTTTATCAAAGATCTACAGATAGCCAAGACTCTAAACAATAAAAATCTCACCACTTACTTTAGCAAATCCAATAAAGCCAAAAAGAATTGTGACAGCAAAAGCAGCTCACCTAACTTTAACCCCAGTTTGTTTCATGAGATTTTAGCCCCTAAAAACTACCCTTTGGGGCGTTTTGTGGCGGACAGCAAATACGCCCTCTCTTTCATGCAACAAGTGGCTTTAAACATTGCCCTAGATGAAAACAATGAACCTTTAAGAAGTGTCAATGGACCGCCAGGCACGGGCAAAACCACGCTCTTAAAGGATGTTTTTGCTGAGCTTGTGGTGCGCCAAGCCTATGAGATTGTGCAATTAAAAGATAAGACCATTAAAAGCCATGTTAATTGCAAGTTGTCTAAAACGGAGATGGCTGAGTTGGGTCTTTTGCCTGAGAATATAGCGGATAAAAACATCTTAGTAGCTAGCTCTAACAATGGAGCAGTGCAAAATATTGTCAAAGAGTTGCCTAAAAGCAAAGAAATTGCAAACGAGTTTAAAGAGTTGGCAGAAAAGATAGACTACTTTTCAAAAGTGGCTAACAATGAAATAAAAGACGATGAGGGAGAACAAAACTGGGGTTTGTTTGCGCTTGAAGGCGGGGCATCCGCCAACGTCAAAAAACTATTAGAAAAAATAGAAGCAATGGTAGAAACTCTGCAGGATTTGCAAAACAAACAGGATTCAAAGCATACATGCCAAACATGGCTCAAAGCTTATATTAAAGCGCATTTTCCCGTTGATGTAGATTTTTTAGATATTCTAGATTTTCAAGATGATGATAAAGACACCAGGCAAGATTGTTTTGACATTTACAAAGCTTTTTTAGCTCTCTACAGCCATGTAGACAAGAAGCGTCAAAAGATGCAAGCGTATAGCCAGAGCTTGACCGAGTTAAGCCATTTGCGACAAGAATACATTGCCAAGAAAAAAGACTTTGAAAGTGCTAAAGTTAGAAAAAAGAATGAATTGGATGCAAAACTCTATGAGTTAGAGCATAGTAAAACCAATATAGAAACAAAGAAACAAGCCTTAACACAAGAAATGGGGCAAATCCAAATGCATTTGTCTAGCATAGACACGCATTTGCAAACTTTAAGAGAAGAACAACGAGTCTTAGAGTCTAACAAGCCCAGCTTCTTTGCTCGGGTCTTTAAAACCCCTAGTTTTAGATTGCAAACAGAACAAGAACAACAAATTCTAGAAAACCTCAAGGATTTTGTCCAACAAAAGAAAGAAAAACAAGCCCACTACAACCGCCTTTTGACAGAATTACAACGGTTACAAGCTTTAAACATAGACCAAGAGCAACAAAACTTACAAGAAAATTTTAAGCAGTTTGTCACACAAGGCACTAAGAATTTAGAGAACTTAGGACAAAGAATAACCCATTTGTCAAACACCCAAGACAATACCATTAATCCCCTAGATTTTTCGCTCTCTTATGAGGATTTGCAAAAGTCTAACCCTTGGTTCAATGCCGACTTTAGAAAATTACAAAGCCAACTCTTTTTATTAGCTTTAGGGGTAAAAAAGCAATTTTTACTGGACAATTTAGACAATCTTAAAAATGCCAAAGACATATGGGGCAATGCCTATAAACTTAAAGACAAGGAAAATGGCAAAGAATTATTGAAAGGGGCTTTTCATTGGATTAATCTAGCTATCCCTGTCATCAGCACCACTTTTGCCAGTTTTCAGCGCATGTTCAATGCTTTGGGTAAAGAAACAGATTTTGTCGGCAATCTGTTCATTGATGAGGCAGGACAAGCCGTGCCCCAAAGTTGTGTGGGCGCACTCTTTAGAAGTCAAAAGGTCATGGCTGTGGGTGATCCTTCGCAAATCAAGCCTGTGCTTAGTTTGCACCCAAGCATGCTTAATATCATTGCTAGAAAATACAATGTAACAGAACACTTTTTAAGCTATGAAACCTCTGTGCAAAGCATCATGGACTATATCAGCCCCTATGGTTACCAAAAACAAGACAAGAGTTATATTGGTATCCCCTTATGGGTGCACAGGCGTTGCAACAGCCCCATGTTTGATATATCTAATGCTATTTCTTATGATGGCTTAATGGTGCAAGGCAAGGATAAAGATAAATCTTTGGGCAAAGCACAATTTTACGATGTCAAGGGGCGTGCTGACAATAAATTTGTGCTAGAGCAAGCAAATTTTTTAAAAGAGCTGATTGAAGCAAAATTGCAAGAAAACCCAGAACTGAAAGCAACCCCAGAGGGCATTAAAGACAAAGAAAACAAAGACGCGATTTATGTGATTTCACCTTTTAGAAATGTTGCCTTTAAGCTCGCAGAGTCTTTAAAGGATTTAGGTTTTAAACATAAAAGAGATGTCGGCACGGTGCACACCTTTCAAGGCAAAGAAGCCAAGATTGTGTATTTTGTCCTAGGGGCTGATGAAAACTCTAAAGGGGCGGCGGCTTGGGCGGTGGGTGAGCCTAATATTGTCAATGTCGCTGCCACAAGAGCCAAAGAAGAGTTTTATGTCATTGGGGATAGGGATTTGTATAAAAACTTAGGGGTGATGAAAAAAACCATTGAGGTGATTGAGAAAAATAGTCATCGCTCATCTTAGTGTAAAAAGTTTGATGGGGGTCGATCATGCCCCAAGATGAACTCCTTAATTCCGAGCAGTCTTATAGCGTTCTATGGCTATATCCACTTGTCTAGTCCGCTTCTTTCTCTGTTGTACCTTTCTTTATACCTTTCCTTTTAACCCAAGAAGGCGTTTTATGGGCTTCTAAATATCAATTTTCATTTTAGAATTCCTCAAACCATTTTTTAGCCATTCTTTGATATTGTAGGGGCGTTTTTGATGTTTTATGGCGTGATAAAGCCATAAAACAAACTCATCTCTCACTTCAAAACCCTCTCTTGGGGGTTTGGGGGCTTTTGGGTATTGCACCCACTCAACACCCTACAGCAATTTTTCGTGTTAAAGGGAAGTTAAAGCCCCTATGTGGGGAATTTAGGCAGTGTTTTGTTTCTGTACCTTTTGCATCTCATCCAAAGACTGCAACCCAAAACCTAATTTCTTTAAAACTCTTGCAAACTCAAGAGCATCTCCCTCAAAAGGGGGTAAGTCAATGCCTTTAGACTCAGCAATAACCGCTAGAGTATCTTTAAGTTCTGCTATGTCGCCATTCTCTAAAACAGCTCTAAGATAACTTAAGCGCACTTGATCGGAGTCTAAGAACTCAGCTGCATTAAAGGGTTTAAAGGTTACGGACATGGATAATCCTTCAAGATTTTTTGTGCCTTGATTATATCCTTTTGTTGTGTGCTCTTATCGCCTTAAGCGCGCTACTGCACGGCGCTCCACAGTAAAATCACCAACACCTCTCCCCTTTTAGCCACATAAAGGTGGTAGCCTGCGCCTATATGGATACACATCTCAAAGATTTGACCCGTGATGTGCTTATGATCGCCAAAATGCCCACTTTCTAAAGTCCGCAAGCGGCGCACAACCGCACTGCGCCCCTTTAGGTCTTTTAGATTTTCTAGCTACTTTTCAAATTCGCTTGATGTTTGTACTTCTATACCCCATTTTAACCTAAAGCACCCATTTCAAGTCTTTGGAGCCCTAGTGGCGCATCTGTTGGTTTGAAAAATTGCATAAAACACAGATAGCGAGAGATACACTCCATTGGAATAAATCCATCTTACCGTATTAGCTCACTTTCAAAAAACTGCTTTAAACTAAAAGCATTAACACAAAAAACGATAAGGAAGTTGCTTTCATGAAAAGAGCAGTTCAAAATCTTCTGTCTGCAGAACGCCTAAAGTCTTACACAAGCACTGAGGAACATTTTAGAAACTTACAACTCATTGCTCAAATCACTCCACACCTAGCCACTATTGAAATTTGTCTGAGAAATATCCTAGACATTGAGATGAAAAAGAAAAATCCAGATTGGATTGTAAATCCACTCAATGAGAGCGAAGAAGAAAAAAGAGTAGCTGTAATAATAGACCACGCAAGGCTTGAGATAGAAAAGAGAGAAAGAGGTAAAAAAGATGCTAATCGAGGATTGAAACACTCTCAATATCTTTCGCGCTTTTCACTAGGCACCATCATCCGCATCATTAAAGAGAGCAAACTGCAGAATACAATACTCGATTTGAGCAGTATGGACTTTAGCAAATACGACAAAAGCAATGCAAGCAATGCATATTTGGAGCGCAAAAAGGTTGAGAACATAAATGCTTACAAAGTAGACGCAGTGTTAAACCTGTTGCAGATTCTGCGCAACAGATGCTACCATTGGGAAAATATTTTGAAGGTTAGATATGGACATAAATATGTGTTCCCATACATCACCACAAGACTTAAAAACCTAAAACCTATAGGTCTAAGTCCCAGCACGATAGACAGATTTCTAGAAGATTTGCTCCAAGCGATCCAACCCGAACTCAACACAGAGATAGAAAATAGTGCAAAGAAAAGCAACTAGGATAAATGATCGCAGAACCCTCCGGGCGAAACCCGAAGGTGGTGGAAATCCACACCGAATTTGGCTAACTCTATCACAAAACATATTAGTTTCTACTTAAATCATAGATTGATAAGGGTAATTTCGATGGCATTAGCTGATTATCATACAACCCCATAATCACATCTATCATCTGTGCAGGGACATGTTGGCAATTCGAGCTGTTGCAGTTATCTTGTCTTAATTTTTTCAAGCATTGTTTTCTAAAGCTCTCACATTCCCCCACAATCGCTTTTAACACCAAAACCATAGTTTGATACTCCCAACCCCTAACCTTTCGCTCTACGACCCTTTAAAAGCCATTTAAATGCTATATTCACTTTAGTGCTTTGTTTCACTCTCTTTAAACAATCCTAAATAACCCCAAACAAACACCATTATCCCAAAAAACTGCAAGCACTCCAAAAAAGTAACCCCATTGCCACTCCAAAGCTCCAAAGTCCTACATGCAAAACTCTAAAAAAGCTATTTTGGGTGGTTTTTAGGTGTAGATTGTCCATTGCGAGTTTTACCTCTTGTCTGTATATCCTATCCTAGCCCCCTAAAAGCCCCCACAACCAACACTTTACCCCTAACCCATACCAAACACTCTTTAACCCAAGAAAGCGTCCTACGGCCTTTTAAACGCAGATTCTCATTTTAGAACTCCCCAAGCCATTTTATTGCAGGGGTGTTTTTAGTGTTTTAAACCAAAAATCTCTCTTTACTGCAATGACACCATAAAACCACAAAACAAACTCATCTCTCACTTCAAAACCCTCTCTTGGGGGTTTGGGGGTTTGCCCCCAAGAGCAATATAGATGCCAAGCGTCAGCTTGGCTTACCTTAAACCCACTCAACCAACTTTTCAACAAAACTTAAAAATTTTTTTTCACAAAAGAAATATGTAACACGGGCAAGCGCACCCGCACGCGGTTTTTAAAAAATTAGTTTTTTAGATTCTTTTTAAGATATATAATGTATGGCGAAGGGGGTTTCATGGACAAATTCCGCTGATAACATGGACAAATTCCGCAAAACCTAGGGTTTAACATGGACAAATTCCGCAAAACCTAGGGTTTAACATGGACAAATTCCGTTTTACTTGACAAATTTTAATAAATGCGACATAATCCCGCCAATTTGGCACAAAACCTTAAAAGAAAAAAACTATCAAAATGGATAATAAAAATCCTCTATACGGGCATGTAAGAAACCTAAAATACGACATTGATGCACTTACAGTGCTAGAGCATGAAACAGACAAAAGCACCGAACTGTATGAATTTATCCTAGCCCAAAAGACAGAGAAGCTAAAAGAGATTGTAAACTTCATTCTAGAACACGAGAATGAATGGGATCAGGGCGACATAGGTGATCTAGACACTTCTAAAGAAGCAATTAAAAATATCAAACACTTCATCGGCATCATGGATGGCATGGAAAGGCTCAAAACCACAAACACACGCCCCGACATCCATAAAAGTTGCGATGATGGCATTAAAGACTGCATTGAGCATATATGCACTGCCCTAACCACATGGACGGAGGGATGGACGGAGGGTGCAAAAAGAGAAAATGCATCATTCTATAATCCCTCAACTACGCAAACAATCCCCACACCGCCCACAGAAGTTGCCCAAGTTGCCCCAACTGAAGTGGACAATCCCAAAAATACTCCACAAACCTCACTACTAGCGCACATTTCCCAAGAAGTGGCCAAAGAAACTTTACAACAAGAGCCACAACTAGGCTTAGTGGCTAAAACCCCAAAAGCACCCAACAAAACAGAAAATCTAACAGGGGAGGATATAGAATACACCCCCGTTTTAGCCAAAAATACAAGAATAGCTAATCCTAAGCAAGTTGTGATGCATAACAACATCTACAAAGTTAATCTAGGCATGCTAGGTGAATTGGAAAACAATCTATTCTTTAGCCTTTTTAATCGCCTAAAAGACAAAAAAGACACGGTGATCCGTTTTACTCACCAAGAGTTAAAGATTCTGGCGGGTGACTTAAAAATGAACAACAAAGAGTTGTATAAGGCAGTCAAACAGCTATTTAACAACATAGCTGGAGCAAACTTTGATGCCATCAAATATTTACCCGATCAATCAATGCTGGTTGACAAGGTCATGTTTTTTAGGCGTTTTACTATGAAGCTTGATAAAAATAAAAATGTTGAGTACCTAGACATACAGGTCAATGACCCCTACTTCACATACTTACTAAACGACTTAGAAGCGAACTTCACCACCATGCAACTGCAAACTTTTTTAGACATCAGTGGTAAGTATGCTAAGAATTTATTTAGACTTTTGGAGCGTTTTAAACATGCCACAGACAAGAACGGGGTTTTTAAAGTCTGTGTCTATGAGAGCAACTTACAAGGTTTCCGCGATTTTATGGGCATTCCTCCTAAATTTAAAGTCGGCGACATCGATAATCGCATATTAAACCCCATACTTAAACAACTCACCCAAAAAACCAAAAAACTAAGTCACTTTGAACCTCCCTACAAGTCAGTTAAAGTCATCAAAAACAAAGCAAGAGAAAGGGGAGCTAGGGTATTAGGCTACACCTTTGAAGTTGTCATAAACCCCGCCATGCAAGAGCTAGAAAAAGCTCTAGAAAATGCCAAAGTCCCCAGACTCAAATACTTCAGTAAAAAAGACATTAAAATCCTTAATGACTGCCTGCACAAGCATGTAGATTTAGTGTTAAAAGATAAAGAGGGCGATCCCTTTAGCATCCCCCTTGCCACCATAGAGCAGATTGTCCCCACTAAAGACAGCAAAGCTCTCATTGTCCAATTTAGAGCCCCGCCCTTAGTTGATGGACAATTAGAAGTGATGCAGCTTTACCAAGACTACACCAAATACTGCCAAGTCTGTGGACACGACTACTTCACTCTAGCCTTTGCCCACATGCAAGACTTGCTTGTCTTGATTGAGAAAACACAAGAACGCTTTAATACACCAAAAACACAACAATCCCCCACCATCAACACCACACAAAAAGCCCAAATCCAAAGTGTCCATGGCATGCTCGCTCCATTTTTTGAAAACAACACTCCACAGCACAGCTTCAAACAAGTCAAGCTCATAGATACCATTTTGTCCAAAACTAATACAGAAGTGATTGCTCTATTTGAAATCATCAATGGCACAGACAAAGACTTTTATGCCGCAGAAGAACATAAAAAACACATAGAAAAATTTAAAACTGATGGACAAGAATATTTTACCCATGTGTTTTCAAGCCCGCAAGACTTTTTAAACAACTTTGGCAAAAACGCTAAACCCCCACACACCATAGGTGCAGTCACACCAAAAGGCAAAGGTAAAAAAGGCACATCTCACACCTTCAACACCGCACAATTAATCACTTACATCAAAAGCCCTAACACTAAAAGAGTGGGGGCGTTGTTTAAACTCATTGAGCCTAGCCCAAAAGACTTAGAAAACGCTAAACTCTACCAAGAAAAAATCTACATAGACTACTTTAAAAAATCTGTACCCAAATGTGATGCCTCTGATTATTTCGTGTATGTATTTGAGAGTATGCAAGAGTTGCATCAGTGGATAGAACAATATAGCCAAAAAGCCATTGCCTAAAATTGCTCACAGCCGCTTTACAAACCAAAGCTAGCGTTCTAGCACACTCCAAGCAATCCTAGAGCATTTTTAGCTTAAGTGTTTTTAAGTTTTTTAAGGCACAATAGCACTAGCGGTTAAGGGCGAGCCCTTAAAAGAGCTCGCCCCCGTTTTTAGTATAATGGTGGGACGAATACCATTAAAACCGCTAATGCTAGCAACAATCGCATGGTGAAACCTCCTAACAGGAGGTCACCCACTACACTCCCCAACCCTTAAGCAAGAAACCTAATACTCCAAATCGTCCCTAAGAGTTTCACCATTTGTACGCGCCAATTTTAACATTAAAATTTTTAACCCCTCTTAAGCTTTTACTGCACACAAGACTATATGAATAAAGACATTATGAATCCCGTGCAACTGCGCAAACTAGCCAAACTAGATAGAGAAAAACACTGCTTACTTTCAACTTGTGTTCTGTGTATAACGCTGTCAATAGAGTCCTACAAGAATACAGACATAGCTTTCGAGCAAAAGCGTGAGAGAGCTAGAATAGGTATTTACGACCAAAACCCCTAAGCAAAGTCCCCATACCCAAATGGCAAGAGCTAGGTTGCTATCGATATCATCAAAACAGCCCATACCTATGCCACAGACAAACCCAACAATGGGCTCAGTGTTTTTAACTATGAGAGCATGCAAGATAGAGCAAACAAGCAAATGGAGCGGGAGCTTGAGAAAATGGAGAGAAAATCTAAGCATTAAATATTATTTAAAATGATTAATAATTTTGATTAAAATTAATAAATTTAATTAAACTTTATAATTAAAACCCTTGCGTTTGCCACGCCTGTAGATAACCATCCAAAAGCCAGAGCTGTTATGGCGTGGCAAACCCCACGCAGCGTAGCGGAGTGGTAGCCCACATGAACGCATAAGACCAACTAACCTCTTTAACACGCTCATTATTTGCTATCCTTATTTGATATTTTTAATATACTGACAACCGGTTTGATTGCCTAAATCACAAGCTTTTTGGAAGTAATGCCGTGCCATTTCTTTATCCTGTCCCACACCGTTACCGTTTGCATACATCACTCCCAGATTTAAATAACCGTAACTATCCCCCATGTCTGCAGCTTTTTGGTAGTTCTGTAAGGCTTTTGAGTAGTCCTTTTCAACGCCTCGACCTCTCATGTACATCCCTCCTAGGTTGATATAACCATCAGTAAGCTCCATTTCTACGGCTTTTTGGAAGTATTGCAGAGCTTTTGCGTAGTCTTGGACAACACCCCGACCATCTCTATACATCACTCCTAGGTTATCGTAACCGAAAGCATCACCCGTTTCTGCTGCTTTTTTGTAATACTGTACGGCTTTTGAGTAATCTTTTTCAACGCCTTGACCGTTTTCATACATTAATCCCAAATTGTAATAGCCTTCAGCACT
>NZ_BSWS01000015.1:0-17989 GCF_030270165.1 Helicobacter sp. NHP22-001
AATGGCTATGTTTTTAAGTTTGTCAAGACCTACAACCTTGTAGGTAAACCCAAGACTTTAACCGTTAAAAGAGATAATCTAGGCGATTATTTCTTGTGCTTGGTGTGTGAAGTGGCGGATACTCCCAAGCCCGCAGGCGGTAATAGTGTGGAGCTTGACTTTGGGTCAAAAACCTTTCTCACATGCTCTAATGGCACACAAATCCCATCGCCTTTATTTTTCTCTAAAGTCTTGCCTTCGATAAAATCTTGCTCTAAATCTCTATCTAAAAAGAAAAGGGGTAGCCATAGACGCTTAAAAGCCAAGATTAGGCTAGCCAAGCTACACAGAAAAATCAAAAATCTTAAAGCTGATTTTTTCTATAAACTCGCCAATAGTCTTGCTAGACAATACGCCACAATTTTCATTGAAGACTTGAATATAAAGGCTATGGCTAGACTTTGGGGGCGTAAAATTAATGATTTAGGCTTTGGTGAATTTGTGGCTATCTTGGAGAGAAAAACCCAAGTGGTTAAGATAGGTTTCATCAAAAGCGATGCTTTTGTTCCTAGCTCTAAGACCTGCTCTATCTGTGGGGCACTCAAAGAGGATTTAAGCCTAAAAGATAAGGTTTTTCATTGCCCCTCTTGTGGGCTTTCCTTGGATGGAGATTTAAATACAAGCATCAATATACACAGAGAACGGGCTCACTCTTGGAGGAGAGGCTGTAAGACATGCCTACATGCAAGCCTTGATGATCCCAGAATCCCCTAGTTTGGCTATGGGGGTATGTCAATAGGCTTTCAAGGGTTTAACCCCATTCCAAAACCTGTAAATCTCATTCTCGCCTCTTTTAAGGCTACGTAGATGAATGTTTTAACAAAAAGAATCGCCACTACACACATGTAAAACGTTCGTGCACAATCCCTTAAAACGCTCAAAATCACTATTCACAATTTTTTTATTATCTCAAAAATCTATTTTTTGACAAAATTTGAAATTTTTCGTTTAAATGTGGCGTTTCGTGGTGGACTTCGCCCAGCGTTGGCGTTCGGGCGACCAAAACGATAAATTTGCCACCACACGCCAACCGTTTGTCGTAAGTGCGAAGCACCGCCAAACCACATGCACGCACGCCTTGTAAGTGTATCACACATTCACGAACCCCATAAGATAGGGATGTCCCCAAATCATTAAGTAGGTCTCCCCTGATTTTTCCTCAGGAAACTCCATTTTGAGGATTTTACTTAATAACTTACTTGCAACTTCTCTCAATGATGAGAAAAATTAGAGGGATTTTTGGAGTTGAAATAGGGGTTTTTGAGAAGTTTTGAAAGGGCTTAAAATCTTAAAGAAAAGTGATATTAAGAGTAATTTAAGAAACAATACTAAACAACGAGAAACAAGGTAAAATGATGATTGAATTAAAGAAGTGTGGATCGCTTTAATGACACCGATCTGCAGACTCTTGAATTTTTTGCAAACATATGACTTTGTGTAGTGAGTGACTTTAAAGAAAACGATCAATAGATGTCCATGACATCTCATTGCAAATGCTATTGGTTTATTGATCCGTGAAACAAACGAGCAAGATTTCATACAACAAAATTATCTGCATTGTGTAGTGCAGTTTTTAACTGCGCTATGAATTATTATTTGTTAAGCATGGTGTTATGTGTAGTTTACACAGCCAAAAGCCGCTATGGACTTCTAACACCACACAGAGCAAGCATTGAAAGAAACTAGCTGGAGAGTTTAGGACATCCTCCAAGCAAAATCCACAGCGATTAGACTCCTAGGCTCTTCCTATGCCGCTCTCTTATATTTTTTCGCAAACACTTATACAAAACTGTGCCTAAACCCAAAAATGGGTCTAGGACACAGAAAGTATTTTTGGCGCACTTGTCTAAAATGGTCTGCATAAATTGGGGAGAGAACTAGCCATTCCAAAAACCCCTAGTCTTTGGCTAACTAAGCCCTTTATGCACTTTTTGCTGTAAAATACCCCTTTCATTCAAGTGTAAGGATGGCTTTTGGATTTACAAGCACGGCGTTGGCAAGCGTTTAAGGCAAACAAACGGGCGTTTTGGGCGTTGGTGGTGTTTGTGGTGTTGTTTGTGCTCTCTTTGGGAGCGGAGCTTTGGGTGAATGACAAGCCCCTTTTCATCTATAAGGATCATAAGGCTTACTACCCCATTTTCAAAGACTACCCCGAAACCGCCTTTGGGGGGGATTTTTACACCAGCGCAGACTACACTGATCCTTATGTCAAAAACCACCTACTCAAAAACGCCTTTGTGCTTTGGCCCTTAATCCCCTACTCTTACGACACCATTATTATGGACTTAAAACAGCCCGCCCCCACCCCGCCAAGCCTAAAGCACCTACTAGGCACAGACGACCAAGCCCGCGATGTGTTGGCTCGCCTTGTTTATGGCTACCGCATTTCGATTTTATTCGGGCTGATTTTAAGTGTCTTTAGTGTGGGGCTAGGCGTGGCGATTGGGGCACTTCAGGGCTATTATGGGGGGCTCATAGACCTACTAGGGCAACGCTTCATAGAGATTTGGAGTGCGATCCCCATGCTCTTTTTGCTCATCATCCTCTCTAACATGTTTAGCCCGAATTTTTGGTGGCTCTTGGGGCTTGTGTTGGCGTTTTCGTGGATGGGGCTAGCACAAGTGGTGCGGACAGAGTTTTTAAGGGGACGCAACATGGACTATGTCAAGGCTTCTTATGCGTTGGGGGTGGGGGATATGCGGGTGATCTTTTACCACATTTTGCCTAACGCTTTAGTCGCCACAATCACTTACTTACCCTTTGTCATGGCGGGCAGTATCGGCACTTTGGTAAGCCTTGACTTTCTAGGCTTTGGCATGCCTGTTGGCAGTGCCAGCCTAGGCGAACTCTTAAATCAAGGCAAGAACAACCTTTACGCCCCACATTTAGCCTTAGTGGGCTTTTTTGCCACCGCCTTACTGCTTTCTATCTTAGTCTTTATCGGGGAGGGGGTAAGAGATGCCTTCAGTGGAGCAAAATAACCCCCTACTACGGCTTGAAAAATTAAACGCCCGTGTGGGGGCGAATTTCTTACTCAAAGACTTAGATTTGGTGGTGGGCGTGGGGCAAAGGGTGGCGTTAGTGGGCGAGAGTGGGAGTGGTAAAAGCTCATTAGCCAGTTTGATTTTACGCTTAAGCACACATATTCAGCCCATTAGCGGGCGCATTGTCTTTAAGGGGCAGGATTTATTGCACTTAAGCCCAAAGGCACTGCGTGCTCTAAGGGGGCAACACATCGGCTACATCGCCCAAGAGCCCCTAAGTGCGCTAAACCCCCTACATAAAATCCAAAAGCAAATCCTAGAGGCTTTATATCTGCACGCCAAGCCCAGCAAGCAAGAGGCGCACGAACGTCTAGAGGCGGTCATGGCACAAGTGGGGCTGTCTATGGACTTGTGCCAACGATACCCCTATGAGCTCAGTGGTGGGCAAAACCAAAGGGTCGCCCTAGCCATGGCTTTAATCAACCGCCCCAAACTTTTAATCTGCGATGAGCCCACCACCGCCCTAGACGCACAGGTGCAACTGCAGATTTTAGAATTGCTAAAAGCTTTAAGCGTGCAAGAGCAAATGGCGCTCTTATTCATCAGCCACGATTTGGGGGCGGTGGGCTTACTCGCCGACTCGGTCTATGTCCTGCAACAAGGGCAAATTTGCGAGCACAACGCCACCAAAGAGCTTTTTAACGCCCCCAAGCACCCCTACACGCAAATGCTCTTAGGGGCTAGAAAGCTTGAAAAAAAGCGCACCAAAGCCCTAGGTCAGCCGACTTTAAGCGTGCAAGATTTTGGCGTGTTTTACACGAGAAACCAATTCTTTAAAAAAGACATTTTTGAGGCGATTAGGGGGGTTAATTTTAACTTACGGCAACAAGAGACGCTAGGGATCATTGGGCAGAGCGGAAGCGGAAAGAGCTCTTTAGCTCTAGGTTTGTTGAAACTTGCCCAAAGCACGGGTGCGCAGGTTTTAATGGGGCAGAGTGTGGGGGGGTTACAACGCCAAAGCTTTAAACCTTATCGCAAGTCCTTACAAATGGTGTTTCAAAACCCCTATGCGTCTTTAAACCCACGCTGGAGCGTGCAAGAGATTTTATTAGAGGCGTTTGTGGGGGCAGGGCTTAAGGTGGATATAAGGAAAGCACAAGAAAGTTTAGAGGCAGTGGGGCTAGAGGCAAAGTATTTAAACGCCTACCCTTTTGAGCTGAGCGGTGGGCAGCGCCAAAGGGTGGCGATTGCAAGGGCGATACTCACCCGCCCGCAGGTGGTGATCATGGACGAGCCCACTTCGGCGTTAGACAAGAGCCTACAAAAGGTGGTCTTGGCTCTGCTTTTGGAGTTGCAAGAGAAGTTGCAATTAAGCTATCTCTTCATCAGCCACGATTTAGATGTCATTGAGTGCATGTGCGACTCGGTGCTGGTGGTGCATAAGGGTGCGGTGGTGGAGAGTGGGGCGGTAGCTGAGGTCTTTACAAACCCTAAACACCCCTACACTAAAGAGCTTTTAGACACGAGGTTATAGGGCTTAAGTGGGGGGCTTGGGGGTTATTTTGATGTTTTTTGCAGAGAGTCTATTTGTTGCAATAAATCTTGTACTTCTTGGCTGTAAAGTTCTTGACTATGGATTTTTTCTAGCATTTTAAAACCCGCTTCAATAATGGCAAAAAGCTCCGGTTTAGTGTAACGCCAACGCTGTAGGGTGCGTGTGGTGATTTTAAGAATCCTCGCCTTATCTCTTTGTGTGTATTTAAAAGAAGATGCCACGACTCGTCCGTAATGATATTATTTATGAAAATGTATTGACTATTGACTTTAATCCAAACAGCGAAATATAGTCGCTTTTTTATATAAAATTAAGAAATAATTTCGTATAGTGGAACTTCAAATTCAAAGGAGTTAAAATGCATCTTTCGGTCTCTGAGTTGGATTTAGAACCCATTGTCGTCAAAATCATGGACAAAGAAGAGGGGTTGGGCTGGGATTTAGAGTACGCCAAAATGATTGGCGAAGAGTATAAGCGTTTTCTCACCCTTTGTTTAGAAAACAAAGATCAGGCCATCGTGCCCCCCAAAGCTGTCGATGAATTTTGGCACTACCATATCCTAGACACAAGAAAATATGCCAAAGATTGCCAAGAAGTGTTTGGCTACTTTTTGCACCACTTCCCTTATTTTGGCATGCGTGGCAGTCAAGACGCGCAAAATCTCCAAAACTCTTGGAAAGCCACTTGCGAAAAATACATTGCCCGTTTTGGTGCGCCTTCCGCGTTCGTGCAAGAAAATGTTTGGCGCGCTACGGGTAGATGCCCTAATTGCGGTCGTCAAGGGGATGAGGGCGTGTTTAGCGAGACGCGCCCCACACTCAAAGAAGCCATTTAATTTTTTATGGAGGGGGTTTCACACAAATTTTTATGCCCTATGTTGAGGTTCTGTCGTCATGTCTTGTGTTGTAGAGCAAGTTCTATTTTAGCCACTTGGGGCGGCTTGCTTGACTTCTTAAAAATTTCGTGCTAAAATTGCAACTTTTATGCGGGAATAGCTCAGTGGTAGAGCACGACCTTGCCAAGGTCGGGGCCGCGGGTTCGATCCCCGTTTCCCGCTCCATAATTTTAAAATAAACACCAAAGGGACTCTCTGATGTTGCGCTTTGCTAAGCTTTCAAGTGTGTGTGTGTGGGCGTTTTAATTAGCGGCTGTGCTTCACCTCTTCCTATGGGAGGTTTGGTTACCAGCGTAAAGCTTCCAGTTTCCGGGAATGATGTGCGATACTCCAAAGAAGGGCATGCTAGCTGTGTGAGTATTCTCAGTATTTTTGCCGTTGGTGATTGTTCTGTAGGGAGGGCAGCTAGAAATGGTGGTGTCGTTAAGATCAAGATGGTGGATCGCAAAGCGTTTAATTTCTTGGGTCTTTTTGGTAAATATACAACAATCGTTCAGGGAGATTAGAAAACTAATCTTAAGCTAGCCTAGGCTAGTCTCTAACAAAATCAACCTAGGCTCTTAAGCCTAGGCTTTAGCCCAGGTGGTGGAATAGGTAGACACAAGGGACTTAAAATCCCTCGGTAGCAATACCGTGCCGGTTCAAGTCCGGCTTTGGGCACCAGCGGCGACGTAGCCAAGTGGTAAGGCATGGGTCTGCAAAACCTTGATTCCCCGGTTCAAATCCGGGCGTCGCCTCCAAACTTGTTTTTGCTTAACTTCTCTACACAAACGGGAGATGGCTGAGTGGTTGAAAGCGGCGGTCTTGAAAACCGTTGAGGGTAAAACCTCCGGGGGTTCGAATCCCTCTCTCCCGGCCACTCTTACCGATAGGATTTCATGGGTCATTCTGTTTATAGTCTAGCCGTCCCCCTTTGTGTCATTTTTATGGTCATTTTCACCAAGCGCGTTGCCCTTTCGCTCTTTAGCGGGATTGTTCTAGGTGGGCTTTTAATCACCGATGGGCGTTTAGGCTCACTTGTTACCTACATTTATTCTAAAATCAGTGCTGTCTTTTACACGCAAAGCCTTAGCGGATTTAGCCCAAACCTTAGCAGCCTCTGCGTCTTTGGTTTTTTAATCACCCTAGGGGTGCTAAGCCAAGTGATTGCCAGCTCAGGGGCGATCAATTCCTTCGTGCATTGGGCGAAAAACTATGTCAAAAGTGCTAGGCAGGCTGAGGGCGTGGCACTCTTTGCTGGGTTGGTGATTTTCATTGACGATTACTTTAATGCCCTCATTGTGGGGCAAATCAGCCGCTCTTTAAGCGATATGCATAAGTCTAGCCGCGAGAGATTAGCCTATATCATCGACTCCACCTCTGCGCCCGTGTGCCTTCTTATGCCCATTTCTAGCTGGGGGGCGTATATCGTGGGGGTCATGCAAAATGAAGGCTCGCCCTTGCTGAAAGATAGCTTTGCCCTACTCTTAGCCAGCATAGGGAGCAATTATTACGCGTGGTTTGCCTTGTTTGCGGTGTTCTTAGCCATTGTATGGCAAATCAATTTACCCGCCATGCAAAAATACCAAAATGTAGGCGTGCAGGACTTGCAAATGCCCGCTAAAGAGGGACAAAGTGCGCCCGTATCCTTACTCATCACCAGCATTGTGAGCTTGATTGTCAGCATCACGGCTTTAATGTTTTACACGGGCTACACCCACAGCCAAAGCAAGGCGATTTTAGACATTTTAAAGCACATCGACAGCGCATTTTCTCTCTTTGTGGGAGGCTTGTTTTCTTTAGGGTTGTGTGGGCTTTTAGCCCGCCCCTACTTGCCTAAACACTCTTTCTTAGGGTTATGCAAGAAGGGTTTTTACAGCATGGCGGGCGCGATTTGGGTCTTGGTTTTAGCGTGGGCGATCGGTCCTATGATTAGAGATGACTTGCAAACGGGGGTGTATTTAGCCAGCCTCTTGCAACATTTTGAAGGGGTGTTTTTACTCATCCCCTTGTTGCTCTTTTTGATCTCGGGCTTCATCGCCTTTACCACCGGCACGAGTTGGGGGGCGTTTGCGATCATGCTACCCATTGGGGCGGGGATGGTGAGCGTGGTCGGGGGGGACATTGTCTTGGTGCTTTCTGCGATCTTATCCGGGGCAGTCTATGGCGATCACGCCTCGCCCATCTCAGACACCACGATTTTATCGGCTACGGGGGCGGGCTGCAGCGTGCAAAGCCACTTTTTAACCCAGCTACCCTACGCCACACTCACCGCCTTTTGCGCCATGCTTGCCTTTTTGGTGGCAAGCATTACGCTCTCTAAAGCCATAGGCTTTCTTTTTGGGCTCGCCTTGCTTGCGGGTCTGTTTTACTTCTTAAAAACCTTGTTTAAATAATGTTTACTGATGTATTTTTCTTGTGTAACTTCTATCCTGACCTAAAGAAAGGCCATAGCCTAAGCATGTAAACCACCCACCCACTAAAGACAAGTGGGCTTCCTGTTTAAAAAAGCGTTCGGTCGCAGTGCATTTTAGCAACACTTCTAAAGTATAAAAAGTTCGTGCAAAATACCAAAAACACCACTAAATGTTTCTTAGCACCACATCTGTTACACATGAACACATTTTACATTCTAAGGGGCAAACTTAAGCCCATTAATATTTGGATTGCTGTATCATTAAGCCCTCATCTTAAGATTAGGGGATTTCATGCTAGAGTCTCACGATACGCTCTTTCACAACATATCCAACCGCTTAGAAAGTTTAATGCCCTTGAGCGCCCACAACGCCGACAAAAACATCCATGAAGAGATGGAAAAAAACGGCATTGAGCGGCGCGACTTCATCAAATGGGCGGGGGCGATGACCGCCACTTTCGCCCTGCCTGCCAGCTTCACGCCCCTAACGGCTAAAGCCGTGGAGGTGGCCAACCGCTTGCCCGTAATTTGGCTACACATGGCCGAATGTACGGGCTGCAGCGAGAGCCTCCTTAGGAGCGAAGACCCCAGCATTGACAGTGTGATCTTTGATTACATCAATTTGGAATACCACGAAACGATCATGGTTGCCAGCGGACACCAGGCGGATTTGAGTCTAGAACAAGCCATTGAAAAGCATAAGGGCAATTATGTTTTGATGGTGGAGGGGGGGATTCCTAAGGGCACAGAATACTTTTTAACGATGGGTGCACAGGCACGCACGGGGGCCCAGGAGTGTATCCATGCGGCCAAGCACGCTAAAGCGATCTTTGCCATTGGAACATGCTCTAGCTTTGGAGGGGTGCAAGCGGCTTACCCCAACCCCTCAAATGCGCAGTCTTTAGACAAAATCATTTCTCAGCCCATCGTCAATGTCCCCGGCTGCCCGCCTAGTGAAAAAAACATCGTGGGCAACATCATTTACTTCATCATGTTTGGCACGCTCCCACGCTTAGACGCTTACAACCGCCCCACTTGGGCCTATGGACACCGTGTGCACGACCTTTGTGAAAGACGGGGGCATTTTGACGCAGGCGAGTTCGTGCAGCACTTTGGGGATGAAAACGCCAAAAACGGTTTTTGTCTGTATAAAGTGGGCTGCAAGGGCCCCTACACCTTCAACAACTGCTCAAAACTACGCTTCAACTCCCACACTTCTTGGCCTATCCAAGCCGGGCATGGCTGCATTGGTTGCTCTGAGCCCAACTTTTGGGACACCATGAGCCCCTTTGAAGAACCCATTTCTAACCGCTTGATTGTGCCCGTTACGACTGCTTTTGGAGGAGCGGGGGCGGACAAGGTCGCCGACACTGTGGGTGTGGTGGCGCTTAGCGCAAGTGCGATTGGCATCGCTGCGCACGCTTTGATCTCAGGGCTTAATAAAGACAAGGACGCTTAATGGCTAAGAAAATCATTGTAGACCCGATCACGCGCATTGAGGGGCATTTACGCATTGAGGTGGTGGTGGATGACAACAATGTCATCACGGACGCTTTTTCCTCCTCCACACTCTTTAGGGGGCTAGAAACCATTATCAAACACCGCGACCCAAGAGATGCGGGTTTCATCGCGCAACGCATTTGCGGGGTGTGCACCTATTCACACTACAAGGCGGGCATCAGTGCTGTAGAAAATGCTTTGGGCATCACACCCCCCCTAAATGCCCAACTCGTGCGCTCTTTAATGAACATTGCGCTCTTGTTGCACGATCATGTGGTGCACTTTTACACCCTGCACGGGCTGGATTGGTGCGACCTACTAAGTGCGCTTAAAGCCGACCCAAAGAAGGCGAGCCAAATCGCCTTTCATTACAGCGAATACCCGCTAGGCACAGGGGCAGATGAGCTTAAAGAGGTGCAAAAACGGGTGGGCGATTTTGCCAAACAAGGCGCGCTAGGGCCCTTTAACAATGGCTACTATGGGCACAAGACCTACCACTTAAGCTCTGAGCAAAATTTAATCGTGCTCTCCCATTATTTAAAATTGCTGGCCATCCAACGAGAGGCTGCCAAAATGACCGCCATTTTTGGGGCAAAGCAGCCCCACCCCCAGAGCTTAACCGTGGGCGGGATCACTTCTGTAATGGATGTGTTAGACCCCACGAGGCTAGCCGAGTGGAAAAGCAAATTTGAAACCGTAAGAGACTTTGTCAATCGGGCTTATTACGCTGACATTGTCATGGCAGCAAGCCAGTTTAACAAAGAGGACAGCGTGTTGCACGGTTGTGGGCTTAAAAACTTCATTGCCTATGAAGAGATCTTGCTTAGCCGGGGCAAGCACCTACTAAGCTCGGGAATTGTGCTGGGTGGCGATTTAAACACCCTACATCCCATCAATGAGGACTTGATCAAAGAAGAGGTGACTCACTCTTGGTATGAATACCACGACACCAAAGAGGTGCAGCTACACCCCTACGATGGGCAGACCAACCCGCACTACACGGGCTTTAAAGATGGCGAGAGTGTGGGTCTTAGTGGCAAATTAGAAAAAAGCAAGGTGCTAGACCCGCATAATAAATACTCGTGGATCAAATCCCCCCGCTACGATGGCATGCCTATGGAAGTAGGGCCACTAGCGTCCTTAGCCGTGGGGCTTGCCGCCAAAAACCCCTACACCACTAAAGTGGCGCACCAATTTTTAAAAGACACGGGACTGCCCATTGAGGCGATCTTTAGCACGCTGGGGCGCACGGCGGCGCGCTGTTTGGAGGCAAAAATCTTAGTGGATAATGGGTTGCAAACTTGGGATTCTCTAGTGGAAAATCTCAAATCCGATCAAAGCACTTGCGCCCCCTATGTGATCGACAAGAACAAGGAATACAAAGGGCGTTACATCGGGCAGGTGCCGCGGGGGATGTTAAGCCACTGGGTGCGGATCAAAAATGGCGTGGTGGAGAATTACCAAGCGGTGGTGCCCTCCACTTGGAACGCGGGGGCTAGAGATTCTAAGGGGCAAAAGGGACCCTATGAAATGAGCCTCATTGGCACAAAACTTGCCGACTTGACCCAGCCACTAGAAATCATCCGCACGATCCACTCGTTTGACCCTTGCATCGCCTGCTCGGTGCATGTGATGGATTGTAAGGGACAGGATTTTGGGGAGTTTAGGGTTGATCCTAGCTTTGCCCGTTTTGACAAGGGGGGACAACATGGATAGTTACCACAAAACACAAGAGTTTAGCGGACTGGTGCGCTTGTTCCACTGGATTCGGGCGTTGGCAATTTTTGCCTTAATGGGCACAGGCTTTTACATCGCCTACCCTTTCTTAGCCCCCCACTCGAGCGTGTATAAGCACATGGATTTGTTGCAAGCCTACATTAGAAGCACCCACACCATGCTAGGCTTTATCCTCATCGCTATTTGTCTTTTCCGCTTTTATTTGTTCTTTTTTGATCGTAAAAGCCGTGATGAGCGCGTGGCGGTGAAAAATGTCGGCAGTGTGGGGGCGTGGATTTCTCAGCTCAAGGTCTATTTTTGGCTAGGCAAGCCCCAACACACACAAGGGGTTTACAACCCCATGCAATTCATGGCCTACTTCACCCTTTGCGTCTTGCTGGTGCTTGTGATTTTAAGCGGCTTGGTGCTGTATTACAATGTTTACCACTTGGGGCTAGGTGGGGTGTTGGAGCCTTTGTTTAAGTGGTTTGAAGTGCTGTGCGGGGGGCTGTCTAATGTGCGCTACCTGCACCACTTGGCCACTTGGGGCATTTGTCTATTCATCCCCGTGCACATTTATATGGTTGTTTTCCACTCCATTAAATTCCCCGATGGCGGGGCGGATGTGATGGTGAGCGGCATCCGCTATGTGAAAGATTAGCCTGAAAATCTTAGTGCTTGGGATCGGCAACATTCTCCTTGGCGATGAGGGGGTGGGGGTGCATTTGTGTAACCAACTGCAACACAATTACACCTTTAGCGGACAGGACCTAGATTTTATGGATGGGGGCACGATGGCGCAGGCGTTGATCCCCTGGATTGTGGAATACGATCAAATTTTACTCTTAGATTGTGTGAGTGTGGCGGGGGCAGGCGTGGGCGAGGTGTTTTGCTTTGACTTTGAAAATATCCCCTCTAACATCACTTGGGCGGGCAGCGCACACGAAGTAGAAATGCTACAAACCTTGAAACTCACCGCCTTAATGGGCGACCTGCCCCCCACGACCATCATCGGGCTGATTCCCAAGATTGTTCCAGACAACACGACCTTTAACTTGAGCCCGGCCATGCTAGAAGGCGCACAGACCGCTAAGGCCAAAGCCCTAGAGATTTTGCAAGCGTGGGGCGTTACAGCCACGCCAAAACCCGCACCTTTAGATTTACAAGGAATCGCCAACAACTCTTATAGGATCGCTCTATGACAACCTTTGCGTTTAAATTTAAATCTACCGGCACAACCGAACTAGCCCCCTTGTTCATGGATTTTATGGCGCACCATGCGCACGCTCAGGGGCTGCCTTATGCCACGAGCAAAGAGGTCTTTTATCTAAAAGCTCCCCTTAAAAAGGCAGAGAACTTTGCCACAGAACTAAGCCAACGCCTGCCCCTAGCCTTTAGCTTTAGTTTTACGGGCATAGAAGTGGCTAAAGAGGCCTTGAAGTGGCAAGAGCAAGAAGTTGCCTGCCCGCCCATTGACATCAGCCATGCTAAGGATTTTTTAGACCCCACGCACAAGGACTTTTGCGCCCCCAAAGCCCACTTTAAGAGCCTAAGCTATCATAACCAAGAGCTGACAACCCCCGCAAAGGTGCAAGAAGCCATGCAAAAGGCGGTGCAGGCCCTGCAAGTGGGGGAGCTCGTGGTGCAAACTTCTAGGGGGGTTATCGCCCTTTCGCCCAAGCCACAAAATAATTCCAGCGTGCTGTTCATGGATTTAGCCAGCGTGTTGTCGGTAACAAGGCTAGAGCCTAAGAGCGCGCAGGTGCTGTGTGTCTATGAAAAGCCCACTATCTGCACTGCGCTTAAAGAGGTCTTTGTTAAAGAATTTGGGCGTTTAGAAATAGATGCCCTCTTGCCCTATGATTTAGGGCTAGCCTTGTTAGCGCATTTTGCCCTAGAAAAGGGTTTATCCTATCTCTTTTTAAGCAAAGCCCCCCAAAGCATCCCCACTTTTACCTATGTGTGTAAAGCTCCAAGCACGCCAGAGCAGACCTACAGCGTGGCGCAAAATGGCCTCATGCTCGCTCACAAGCGCACCCCCGCCAAGGACACCCTAGACTTTATCCAACAAGAAGCTCCCAAGAGCCCGCATTTACTCATTTATTTAAACTTTGAGCGCCCTAGCTGCTTTTGGGTGTATCAAGAGGGCTACAAGCAGCTTTTAAGCGTGGAGCAAGAAACCCACCCACAAGCCCTACTCGCACAGCTGCAAAGCAATGCCAAGGGGCGTAAACTTTACGCCAACTACAAGCAAGCCTTCCCTAATCTGTGCGCAAGCTTAGAGCAAGCCCCCATTACACCACCAAGCAGTAATCTTTTAGACTTTTTGGCCGGGCTCTTGCAGGTTTTGGGCTTTAGCCAGACCCACAACACGCATGCCATTTTTGAGCTAGCCACAAGCTTTTTACGCAACAAGGGCCCACGGGTGGATTTTAAACTCACCAAAGAACCCTTAAGCCTAAACCCCTCCCCCACGCTTAAAAGCGCGGTGAGCTACACGCTAGGGGGCACAGACGCACCCACCATGTGCTTTGGGATTTTAGATTCCCTAGCCGAGTTCTTGGGCAATGTCATTTACGATGCGCACACCAAGTTTAGTTGTAACCAAGTGTATCTATGTGGCGAGGTGTTTTTACAAAAGGTCTTTTTAGATTTGTGTTTGCAGTATTTCCCCAAAGAATGCCCGGCCCTTTTCCCCACAAACGCCATGGATTACACGTGTTAACGCCCAGTAGCCGCATTTTTGTCGCCGGGCATCGGGGGCTAGTGGGGCGCGCCAAGGATTGATATCGTCAACGGGGATCTAGGCACATTGAATTGCCTGAAACTGAACGCTACAAACAGCCCAGATGATGTTAAAGATCGCATCGATCCCCACCACATGGACAGTATGTCCACTTTTATCGTTTTATCGTTGTCAAGGTCAAACACACTCGGTTAGCCGCTGTAGTATTAGCAAAATTGCTGTGTCTATAGTCAAAAATCCATAGTAGCGCAGGCTAAACATTCTAAGATATTCAACTAAATATGGACCAATATGATCTAGTTACACCAATAACATGGTTTATCGCCCTATGCTTCATCTGGCCATTAACACCGAAAGTCCACACCGCCTTACATGACCTAGGACACACTTGATTTACTACCCTAGCTGCGGACTTACACCAGTCCACAAGCCCGGCTATGCTAAAACTTGGTTTAATACACACTTTGAGATTTTCTATCAGTATTAAAGAACACACTAAGGGAATTTTGCTAGCATGGAGGGTTAGGATTTAGTCACCAAAGGAGTGCGCATGCTGTTTGGGATCATTGGGGTGGGGGGTTTCATTGCGCCCAAGCACCTGAAGGCTATCTATGAAACCGGGCATATCTTAGATTGCGCCACGGATGTCCACGACAGCGTAGGGGTTTTGGATCGATACTACTTAGACTGTGAGTTTTTCACAAGCCTAGAAGACCTGCACCAATACTTACAGGACTGCAAAGTTGCAGGGAAGTTTTTGGACTTTATGGTGATTTGCACACCCAATTATTTGCACTTTGAACACATCGAATTTGCCCTAAACCATGGAATCAATGTTATTTGTGAAAAGCCTTTAGTGCTAGACCCTAGCGAGCTTGATGAAATCCGTAATTTGGAAACAAAATACAATAAACGGGTGTTCAACATCATGCAGCTACGCCTACACCCTAATGTCATTGACCTTAAAAAAAGTGTCCAAGCCACACTTGTAGACGATCCGGATAAAATCTACAACATCTCTTTGACTTATTTGATCTTGCGGGGCAAATGGTATTTTAACTCATGGAAGGGCGATGAGGAGCGCAGCGGTGGGCTAGCTTTAAACCTTTGTATCCATTTCTTAGACATTTTATTAGACATTTTTGGGGAGGTTGTGGATTTTGCGGTGCATGTGCACGAACACGATTGCATCGGTGGGGTTTTGAATTTGAAGCACGCCCATGTATCGTGGTTTCTCTCCATTAATCCGGCAAAATTAGGCTTGCACCGCGACAACTCTTATCGGGCTTTGGTGCTAGAGGGGCAAGAGATCAGTTTTGGCCATGGGTTAGAGAAGGAGAATTTGTATATTAAAAGTTACCAAGAAATCATCAGCGGAAATGGACTAGGATTGGAGGATGTCCGCCCCGCCTTAGAGTTAGCTGATGACATCAGACATGCGAACTTAGCAAACTCAGATGAAGAGTGCCACCCGCTTTGCCATAAAGCCGCTTGTAACCACCACAACTAAAGGATGAATATGCAAATTGACGACACACTTTTAGAAAAGCTCGCTACGCTTTCTATGCTAGAGATTGCCCCCGGTGACTATGAAAGTCTTAGAGGGCACTTAAAAGAAGTGTTGGACTTCGTGGATAGCTTAAACGAAATGGACTTAGGGGGTGTGCAATTTACAAATAACCAACAAGCCCCCCTAAGAGAAGATAAAGTCATACATAACCCTCAAATCCCTGAGGATTTATTAAAATGTGCTCCAAAGACACAGGATGGCTATTTTATTGTGCCTAAAATCATAGAAGCCTAGGGGTGTTTTTTCAACACGGCGTAACTTGCCACGATTTTGTCGTGGTAGTATATTTTTATGTCTGCCCGCCTATCTTGTCGGATTAAATACAAATCCCCCCCAAAGTTAATGCCATAAAATTTGAGTCTAAGTGCCATTTTAGGTGATAGAGTGTTGATAGTGTTTATTCCCCGCTCTTTAAGTGCGTTGGCTAGTTCTTTAGCGACATAGTGGGTGCGCACAAACTGGTTATATCCCCCCCACAAAAACACGCTTTCAAGCAAAAGTGTACCAAAAACCAAACTATAGCGGATGCGGTAGTGGTTGCGGAAAACGGGCAAATGCAAACGGATGCTAGAGAGAGCCCTTTGCAATAAAATAGGCATGCCAAGCGCACCGTAGCTTAAAAACTCGGGGCTTGGCTCTTGGCGCAAAGAGATCAGCAGGGGTGCACAAAAGCCCACTGCCCCCACAAGCCCCACCAAACACTCCTGCTTATGATCTTTCACCACTTGGGCGTATAAGGTGTAGGGGTAATAGATACATAAAAAGGGGGAGTAGAGGACCAGCATTAAAAACAGCGTGTTTAAGAAAAAGCCTTGCGGAGCACCAATGATGGGCGCAAAGGTGTAGAGATTTACAACAAGGGTTAGACATAAATAAAACCCAAAGACCCATTGTTTATATTTTAGGGCGTGGAGCAATAGTCCAATAAGGAGCACCGCACAACTCGCATCTAAAAATGCCGCCAAGCCAGCCAAGAAATAAATCAAGCATGTGCGGTAAAAAAACAAGCACAAAAAAGAGAGTGTGAGCAATAAACTCACCTTGTCTAGCAAGATCGCCCCTAGTTGGATGCCCGGCAAAAGTGCGAAGGTAAGTGCTACCAATAGGGGGTCATAGGGTTTTTGGACGCACACTTTTAGGCTCAAAAGATACACTAATGCAATATTACAGCCGTGCAAGAGCAGTCCAGGCAGGCGCAAGGCCAAATCTCTAGGTAGGCTAGAGTTCTCTACAAAATAATGCAACGCTCTCAGTAGAATGCTGTCTAAGAAAAAATGAGGTGTGCTAAAATACAGCGAGGCTTCTTTGTAGCCCACGGAGATTTCTAAACTTTTATACACCCCCAAACTTAGGCTAAGAATCACGAGCAACACCAAACCCAAATGGTAGAGTGTTTTTGGAGTATTTTGGGGCAAATTACTCAAGGAGTTTAAAGAAACTTGGGATAAACATAAAAATCCTTAAAAAGTGTGAAACGCCCATTATACTCCATAAAAATAAACTATTTTTTATTTTTATGCCCTAGCGTGATCAACAGCCCCGCACCCACCACAAGCGCCATGCCAAGCCCTTCATAAACCCCTAGCCACGGATCGCCAAGCCACACCCCAAAGAGGGTTCCCCACAATAAACGGGTGTAATCTATAGGCGAAACTAGTCCAGCTGGGGCGCACATGTATGCCTTCGTTAAAAAATACTGCCCCAAAGTCCCACTAAAGCCCATGCCCATCAAAAGCCACAAATCCCAATGCCACCAAGCTCCATTAAAACGCATAGGGTGATAACCCGTAGCAAAGGGGGGGATATTTAAAAATAATCCAAATGCACCTATCACGCATAAAAAGAGCGAAAAGACAAAGATCACAAATCCGCTGTCATAGTAGGCTTTTAGTTTGCTTAAACTCGTATAAGCAATGGCTTTAAACAAGGCACTTAAAACCCCACACAGCACTAAGCCAAAAGTTAAACCACTCGTGTGCGGGTTAGCGATTAAAAGCACGCCCAAAAGCCCCAACACCCCCGCTAGAGCCAAACGCCAAGTCAAGGGTTCTTTAAACACCAACCACGCGATGAAAATCGCGTAAATGGGTGCACTCTGCCCAAAAGCCATCGCCGTGCCTAGGGGCATGGTGTAAATGTTGTAGCACAAAAGCACCATAGCCACCGCCCCCAAGCCCATGCGCCACGCTAGGATTTTACCCCCACCCTTTTTATATGCCCTAAATCTAAAGGGTTTGGCAAAGTAAAGCAAGCCCATAAAAACAATCATAAAAAAGGCGCGGTAAAAAACATTTTCAAGGGGGGAGTAATACTGGCTCGTGATTTTGACAAGAGCATTCATCAGCCCAAAGCTAAAAGCCCCCAAAGCCATGTAAAACAAGCCTTTTTTGATCTCCATAATGCCCCCTTAAATGAAAGGAGCATTATAGCATTAAACCCATGCCCTGCGCCACGCGATCGCTAGCGGCTTTAATTTTCTCTATCAAATCTCGGGTTTCATAGGAGAGTTCAGCGGTTTTTTCTGCTTCTTCCGTACCCGTGTTGATGTTGACCACAACTTGGGCGGTGATCTCTTTAATCGAGCTGATG
>NZ_BSWS01000016.1:0-16884 GCF_030270165.1 Helicobacter sp. NHP22-001
ATAGGAGAAGCTAACCCAGAAACTATCAAAAGATACATAGAAAATCAAGGGTAGAGGGCATTCATCCCACCCGCTAAAGACGAGTGGGATTTCTGCCGGAGAGTTTTAAAAGTTTTTGGATTAGTGGCATTAGCCACACTTGCCTTTGCCACAGACCTAGACAAAGTGCCAAATCCCCTTGATAACATGCCACCCCCCTTAAGGGGCAAAATGCACCCCATCCACACGCAACATGTGGGGCGCAAATACCTAGACATCGCCTACGCAAAACAATCTCAAGCCCAAAAATTAGACATTTACCTACCTAAAGTCGGCAAAGCCCCCTATCCGGTGATTTTGGCCATCCATGGGGGTGGGTTTGCCTTTGGGGACAAGGCAACAGGTGAGATCAACCCCCAAATGCACGCCCTAAAGCTTGGCTACGCAGTTGTGAGCGCAAATTACCGCCTATCCAAAGAAGCCCCCTTCCCTGCCGCCATTTACGACCTTAAGGCCGCCGTGCGCTTCATCAAAGCCCACGCCAAGCAATACCACCTAGACCCACATAAAATCATCGCTTGGGGTGACTCAGCAGGGGGCAATTTGGCTTCAATGCTTGGCACAACGGCATTTCACCCCGAGCTAGAGGATTTGACAATGGGTAATCCCACGCAAACAAGCCAAGTACAGGCAGTGGTGGATTTTTATGGACCCATTGATTTTAGCACCATGGACGTGCAGTTTAAGCAAAGCGGACAAACATCCTTTCAAGAACACAACGCCCCCAACTCCGCCGAGTCTTTATACATGGGCGTTGCCATTTCTAAAATCCCTAACCTAGTGAAGTTTGCCAACCCCGCAAGTTACATCTCTAAAAACACACCCCCCTTCTTTATCATGAACGGCTCTAAGGACCCTATTGTGCCTACACAGCAAAGTATGCTTTTTGCAAAAGCTTTGCAAAAGGTGCTGGGTAAAGACAAGGTGGTTTATATCCAATTACCAGGGGCAGGACATGGCGGTCCTACCTTTGAAGAGTCTAAAAACCTAGCCCCCATTTTTGCCTTTCTAAAGAAATGGCACTTAGCACCTTCGCATTGAAAAAGTGTTTAAATATTAAATATAAATCATTGGATAAAGTTCACCACTACCACTGGCTCTAAGGGCAAGGAGAAAGTAAGGGGTTAAGTTTAAATGTCTTAACCCCCTTTAAAGCCATAAGCCACTTCATCGGCACAAAGCACTCCCCACCCTTGCTGGTGCTGAAAAAATTATATTTGCTCGTAATTAAGTCGAGTCAGAAGGATAACTAAAAACCGCTGGCGATCTTTTTTAGATCTATAAAAAATGTCTTAGGGCCAATCTTAGCCATAAACGCTCTTCATTAAAATATCTGTCTATGCTTGAGATTGAGCAAAAAATCGCAAATAACGGGATTGGGGACAAAAGAGTGGGGGTCATGGGTGTTGTTGATTGCCATGCCAACAAAATCCCCAACGCTGTTAAAAAAAGGTCTACCATACATGGTCTCATTTGCTTTGGAGTACTGGGTTTGCTTCAAGACTTGGTGCATGTCTTGGACTATAAAAGCGTTTGTTTTACTCACTTTAGGGTAATACATATGTAAACCGGGCTGGGCATTCTTACATTTTGAGAGATTTTGGGCATATTTTCTGTAAATGCGGGCATGGTAGAAACTCTCGGGGCGGGTTTGGCAAAAGTCGTTGGTGAAGGCGTGCGTGTTTAAGAGGGCTAGCCCCCGATTGCGGTCAATCGCCTTAATGTGTAGCCTTGCTACGCAAATCAGCACAGGTGCGCTGTCGTCTTGCATTTGCGCCATAAAGGTCGTGGCGTACATGCCTTTGTCGTAGGCAAGTTCAGCAGAGGTCAAAACATGCCCCTTTTGCAGCAACAGCCCATAGCCTTGTTTGTAATGCCCATCCCCAAAGTAGGCGGTCAAAAACACCGCGCTGTAAATCCATGGGTGCAAAGCGGTGTGTTTGCTCTGCTGTATGTATTCAAGGTTGGGGCTGGGGGTGTTGTGGCTATTATGTGGTGTGTGCGCTGCTTTGGTGTGGTTAGGCTCTGTGGTGGGGGTGTAACTAGAGGTTTGTTTTTGTATTTGCGGGGTGCGGGTGTTATTATGCTGTGGCGTTGGGGTGTGGTGGGTGCTAGACTCTTGTGGTGTTGCGTGGTCTTTGGGGGTGTGGTTTGGGGTGGTGCTAGTTTGGTCTTTATGCTCTTTGTGGGGGTGGTGGTGGATTAAAGAGGTGTCTAGGGCTTCTTGCGCTTGCGCCCCTAAGAGCCCTCCGCCTAAGACAAGATAAACCACCAAAACACCAATATGTTGCATAAGCATCCCATAACATAAATTAAGGGGGAAATCGGTAAAATGCCCCGATCGTTTAATTTTTTCAAGGACAAATTTTGAGTATGAAACCCCTAAAAGTTTTTGAAACCAATCCTAGAGATTTAGAAAGCTACCACACCGCCACAATCAACACGAGCAAGGGGGCGATCAAGGTCCGTCTCTTTGGCAACGATGCACCCCAAGCCGTAACAAACTTTGCGACCTTAGCCAACGAGGGCTTTTACAATGGCTTGAATTTTCATAGGGTCATCGCCGGCTTTGTCGCCCAAGGGGGTTGTCCGCTTGGCACGGGCACGGGCGGGCCCGATTACCGCATTAGATGTGAGGTAGAAAACAATCCCCACAAACACAAAAGAGGGGCAATGAGTATGGCGCACGCAGGGCGCGACACGGGGGGAAGCCAATTCTTTTTGTGCTTTGCACCCCAGCCCCACTTAGATGGCGAGCACACAGTGTTCGGGCAGATTGAAGACGAGGCGAGCTTACAAGTTTTAGACAGCCTAAAGCAGGGCGACAAGATCGAGAGCGTCCAAATTTCGGCGCAATCTTAAGTTTGTATGCTGATTTTATCGCGCAAATTGGGGGAGGGGGTTGTCGTGGGCGACTCCGTTTATGTGCGCGTGATCTCTATTGATAAGGGGAGTGTGAAGTTGGGCTTTGAAGCCCCCCCCCACACCTTGATTTTGCGTTCAGAGCTTAAAGAGGCGGTGGCTTTGGAGAATAAAAAAGCGTCTAAAGATGTGAACGACGCGCTTTTAGTCGGTATAGGCAAACAATTAGGCAAGATAGATTGATTTTTAGTTGCCCCGTTTATCCAAAAGTTAATGTCTTTTTAAAGGTGGTTGGCAAAGAGGGGCAGTATCATTTACTACACTCTCGTTTGTGTGTGGTGCAAAATTTACACGATGTGCTCTGCGTAAAAAGCGCGTCTAAGTTTAGCCTAAAGGGTGACTTTGGCTGTGCGCTAGAGCAAAACACTCTTTACAAGGCGTGGCAACTCTTAAAAGAGAGGGTAAACCCCACCTTGCGCCCCAGATTGGAGCAAATCCATATAGAAGTGGAGAAGCATATCCCCTTAGGTGGGGGGCTTGGGGGTTCAAGTGCAAATGCCGGGGTATTTTTAAGAGAAGTGAATCAACATTTGGAATTGGGCTTAAGTTTAGAGCAGCTTTACACGATCGGGACAAAAGTGGGGGCGGATGTGAATTTTTTTATCTCAGGCTTTGCTAGTGCAAATGTCAGCCACTTTGGGGAGGTGGTGAGAGGCTTTAGCGAACCCCCCTTAGAAGTGCAACTTGGCACCCCGCCCTTTGAGTGCTCTACGGCTAGGGTGTATCAAGCCTTTAGCACTTTCACAGACTTTAACCCAACTTGGCTAAAAACCCCAAGCAAGCAACTTTTACAAACCCACAGCGCAAGCGATCTAAACGATCTACTCACCCCCGCTTTAGAGTGCTACCCTGCCTTAAAAGAGTGGGCGCAGGGGCTGGATAAAAATTATACATGGTTTTTTAGCGGGAGTGGGGCGAGCTTCTTTGGCATGAGGGGGCAGGTGTGAAAGAGATTGCCCATAACAAGAAAGCCTTTTTTGACTACGAGATTCTAGAGAGTTTGGAAGCGGGGGTTGTGTTGGTGGGGGCTGAGGTCAAAGCCATTCGGGCGGGGCGTGTCAATTTAAAGGATAATTTTGTTAAGATAGTCAAGGGTGAAGCCTTTTTGTTTGGCGTGCATGTGGCGCATTTGCAAACCGCAAACGCCCACTACACGCCCGATGAAAGGCGGGTGCGTAAGCTGTTGCTCCACAAAAAACAGCTTGCTAAGTGGCATGCCCAAGTGGGGCAGCAACGCCTAAGCATTGTGGCTTTGAAGTTGTATTTTAATGCGAGAAATCGGGTAAAATTGCAAGTCGCCCTCGTGCGGGGCAAAAAACTTTATGACAAGAGAGAGAGCATGAAACAAAGGGTTTTAGACATGGAAGCCAAGAGCCAATTAAAGCATAGAGGATAGTTTAATGGGTGGCTTTAACTTAAAAGAAATGGTAGATTATGGGATTTTGGGCTTTTTGGGCTTTTTATCCATCATTGTCATTGCCATCGGGATCGAACGGGTGTGGTTTTACGCCACGGTGCGGGTAGATGATTACAGCGACAAACGCAAGTTAGAGCTAGATTTGCACCGCCGACTAACCCTAGTCGCCACCATCGGCTCTAATGCGCCCTATGTGGGGCTTTTAGGCACGGTGACCGGGATTATGATCACCTTTATTGAGCTTGGCAACACCACAGGCGTAGACACGAAGGCGATCATGGTCGGGTTGGCATTGGCTTTAAAGTCTACGGGCATGGGGTTGATTGTGGCGATCCCCTCTGTGGTGATTTATAACATGTTGGTGCGTAAGAGCGAAATCATCGCCACCAAGTGGGACATCTACCATAACCCCGCCCAGGGCCAAAGTTTCAACCGCCTAGACATGGATTAGGATTACAAAATGAAAAAAATCGACTCAATGAATGTTGTCCCATTCATTGACATTATGCTGGTGCTCTTAGTGATTGTTTTGACCACTGCTTCTTTTGTTTCTACTTCTAAACTGCCCATCAATATACCCAAAGTGGATCAAAGCTCAGATAAAGCCGAAGATGTCCTCAATAAAAAACAAGTGAGCATCGCCATCTCCCACAAGGGCGAATTTTATTTAGACAAAAAAAAGGTGAGCTTTGAGGCGTTGAGGCGGGCGGTTTCAGGTTATCCCAAAGACACACCCATCATTTTACAAGGCGATAAAAACAGCAATTTAGACAGCTTTGTCAAAGTCGTGGATTTGCTCCAAACCCATAACCTCAACCAACTCTATATTCTCGTAGAAGACAAAAACAGCACCCACTGAATTTAGATAGCTTTTAGCCAACTTTGGCTAGAATGGTCCTTTTGAAAATTTTAAAGGAAAACAATGAAACGGACTTACCAACCCCACAACACGCCTAGAAAGCGCACGCATGGTTTTCTTGTGAGGATGAAGACCAAGAACGGGAGAAAGGTCATCAAAGCCCGCCGTGCCAAAGGAAGGAAACAACTAGCCGTTTGATTTTTGCGGCGTGCAATCCCTAAAAACCACCAAGCAATTTTCTTACACCTATAAAAAGGGCATGCGGACACATCGGGTGTTTTTTGCCATTTACAGCTTGCCCCTAGAGGGTTTGCCCCCTTTTTTTGGAAACCCTAAGACTTCCTTGCTCGGGCTTAGCGTGTCTAAGAAAGTGGGTAAGGCGGTGCAAAGAAACTTGCTCAAAAGGCGGGTACGCACCATTTTAAGCCATGCCCACCTAGAAAAGCAGGTGCTGGTCTTTGTGGCAAAGGTGGGGATTGCTAGTCTAAGTTATACAGAGTTGAAACAGCAGATTTTGGCATGCCTTAAACGCAAACACCCCCACAAGGGCGCACTGAGGCGTGTATGAGAGTTGTCCTAGCCTTGCTTACCTTTTACCGCAACCATGTATCGCCCCTAAAGCCTGCCACTTGCCGCTTTTACCCGAGTTGCTCCACTTATGCGCTGTGGCTCTTAAAAAACGAGTCTTTTCTAAAAGCCCTTTTTAAAACCGCTAGGCGGATTTTGTCCTGCCACCCCTTTCACCCCGGTGGGCTAGACTACCCGACCACAAGCAAGTCCTTAAGCCCTAAATTCTGCGCCCCAAATGCGTTTAAGCTAGTTTATTACCTAGTGCCTACAAGCCCAGGCGTCCACACTTACTATATTCTCAAGGTACACTCGTGAACGAAAACAATTCCAAATTCATTTTAGCCATTGCGCTCTCCTTTATCTTTTTGATCGCCTACAGCTACTTTTTTCAGCCAAAAACAAAGCCAGAGGACAAGGCACACCAGGCCGCCCAAGGTCTACAAGGGCAGAGACAAGCCTATGGCACTTCTCACTTAGCCCCAAGCACTTTAGAGCAAACCGCCCAGCCTATACAAAGCACCCCCCTAATTGCCCTCGTGCGCTCTAAAGGCGTGGAGATTGAAATCGACTCGCTGGGGCGCATCGCTCAGGTATACTTAAAAGATAAGAAATTCACCGCCCACCGCCAAGAGGGCTTTGTTGAGCATGTCAAAGAATTATTAGGACTCGCCAAACCCAAACCCCCTTTAGAAAAACTGCCCCTACTGGGCGCAGATTCTTTAAAGCCCTTAGAGCTGCGCTTTGTGGATAATGCTTTAAATGTCCAGGCGTTTAAGACCCCCTACACAGCTTCGGCAAAAGAAATCACCCTAAGCAACGCCCCCCAAAGCTTGGTGCTAACCCAAGAGTTGCCCGGCTTGACCCTCATAAAAACCCTCACCTTTTACCCCAACCTCACCTACGATTTAAAAATCCACCTAGAGCCTAAGGGGGCAACCAACACCGCCTACGTGCTCTCCAATGGCTCAAGACTCGTGGCCGATACGGATGGCTACGCGTTTCATGGCGTGCTTTTGGGTACACAAGATCATAAACTAGAAAAGATTGAAGATGGTAAGGCCAAGGAAACCAAGACCTTTAGCAACACGACTTTTATCGCCAGTGTGGACCGCTACTACACCTCGCTCTTTTTTGCCAACACCCCACTAAATGCCATTGTGGATACCCAGCCGAGCAAAAACCCTCTGCCCTTTGTGTCTTTAAAGGGCGATGCCAGCTTGCATGGCTACATAGGCCCCAAAGACCACCATTTATTAGCCCAAATCAACCCCGCCCTAACAGAGGTGATTGAGTATGGCATCATCACCTTCTTTGCCCGTCCTGTGTTTCTCTTGCTAGACTTCTTACACAACTACACCCATAACTGGGGGTGGGCGATCATTTTATTAACGCTCATTGTACGCATCATTCTCTACCCTTTAAGCTACAAGGGCATGGTGAGTATGCAAAAAATGAAAGATTTAGCCCCCAAAATGAAGGAGTTGCAAGAGAAGTATAAAAGCGACCCGCAAAAACTCCAAATGCACATGATGCAACTTTACAAAAAACACGGGGCTAACCCCTTGGGCGGGTGCTTGCCCCTGCTACTGCAAATCCCCGTGTTCTTTGCTATTTATCGGGTGCTTTACAACGCCGTAGAGCTCAAAAGTGCGGGGTGGATGCTGTGGATTCACGACCTATCGATCATGGACCCTTATTTTATTTTACCCCTTTTAATGGGCATTTCCATGTATGCCCAGCAAGCCCTAACCCCAAGCACCATCACCGACCCCACGCAAGCCAAAATCTTTAAAATGTTGCCCTTGTTTTTCACGATTTTCTTAATCACTTTCCCGGCGGGGTTAGTCCTTTATTGGACGATTAATAATATTTTTTCTATCGTGCAGCAGTGGATGATCAACCAAATGCTTGACAAGAAAAAGGCTAGAGAAATCGCCGAACATAAAAAATAGGAGTTGGCATGCTAACCATCAACGCCCCGAGCCTAGAAGAGGCGATCATCAAGGCCTCTTCACTGCTTGGCTGCTCGGTTGTGGATTTGGAGTATGAAGTGGTGCAAGCCCCCAGCAAGGGCTTTTTAGGCTTAGGCAAAAAGGAAGCCATTTTAAGGGTGCAACGAAAACCCCAAATCCCAAACCCCAGCCAAGAGTCCCCACAATTTACCCCCCCCCAAGCCCAAGAGCTCCAGCAAATCCAAGCCACCACCCCCACAGCCCCCCAAATCCACAGCCCCCAAATCCCAGAAAACCCCACGCCAGAAAAACAAACCCTCCAAATCCAAGCCAACCACAAACTAACCCAAATCCAAGCCGAGCTAGAGAGTTTATTTAGTCACCTGCCCTACGACATAGACCGCATAGAAGTGCGCCTTTACAACCCCCAAACACTTTTAATTGAAATCAACGGCCCCGACTCGGCGCTCATCATAGGCGAAAAGGGCTACCGCTACAACGCTTTGTCTTACTTGCTCTTTAATTGGATACACTATAAGCACAATTACAATATCCGCCTAGAGGTGGCGAGCTTCTTAAAAGACCAAGAGGAGATGATGGAGGTGTATTTGCAGGGCGTGATGATGGCCGTGCATGAGGTCGGCAAAGCGCAAACCAAGCCCCTAGATGGCATGCTTTTACACATTGCCCTAAAACGCCTAAGAGAGGCATTCCCTAATAAGCATGTAGTGATCGAACAAAACAGCCAACACGAGTCGGTTGTGGTGGTGAATGACTGACACCATCGCCGCCATCGCCACCCCCCCCGCCCTAGGTGCGATCGCCATCATAAAATTAAGCGGAGATCAGAGTCTAAAAATTTTACAAACCCTCACCCACCGCCAGCACTTCCCCCCAAGACGAGCGATCTTGGTGGATTGTTTTGAGCCTAGCGGAGATTTATTAGATCAAGCCCTAGCCCTTTACTTTCAAGCCCCGCACAGCTATACGGGCGAGGATGTGGCTGAAATCCAATGCCATGGGGGGCTTCTTGTGGCTAGACTTATCCTAGAGGCTTGCTTAAAAGCGGGGGCAAGGCTAGCCACAAGTGGGGAGTTTAGTAAGCGGGCGTTTTTCAATGGACGCATGGACTTGTCGCAAATACAAGCCCTGCAACAACTCATAGAGAGCCAAAATGCGTCCATGGCAAAGGCGATGGCTAAACAGCTTAAGGGCGGGCTTAAAAACTTCGTGCACTCTATCCGCACCGCCCTTTTAGAACTCATCGCCACGGCTGAGGTGTTGATCGACTACGCTGAGGAGGATTTGCCCGAAAATTTACCCGAAACCCTGCGCGCTAAAATGCGTCCCACTCTAAAGAAGTTGCAACACACCCTAGAGGTATCTAAAGCCAAACAAGCCCAATTAGAGGGCTACACGCTTAGCATTGTGGGTAAGCCCAATGTGGGCAAGAGCTCGCTTTTAAACGCCCTCTTGTTGCAAGAGCGCGCGATCGTAAGCCCCCTAGCGGGCACTACTAGGGACACGATTGAGGAAGTGGTGTATCTTAATGGCTCTTGTGTGCGCCTTGTGGATACAGCGGGCATTAGGGAGGGGGCGGACTTTGTGGAGAGCTTAGGCATTGCCAGAAGCAAGGCACGCATGCAAGAGAGCCAAATCATTTTGGCTTTATTTGACTTGAGCCAAGAAATGGACGCGCAAGATAGGCACATTTTAGACTTGCTTAACGCACAACAAGATAAAACGATTCTTGTGGTTTTCAACAAAAACGATTGTGTGCCAAAACTAGATACAAACGCCCTTTTAGCAAAACTGCCTTTTTTAAAAGCCCCCCCGCTTGTGTTGAGTGCCAAAGAAAGCCCTTGTTTGCCCTTGATCCAAGAAGCCCTAGCCCCCTTCATGCAAACCGACTTGCCCGATGTGATCTTGCCCACCTTAAGCCAACAAGAAGCCCTAGAAGCCACGATAGCCCACCTACAAAGCGCACAAAAGCCCCTAAAGAGCCTAGAGCTAGAACTCTTTGCCTACCACATTAAAGACGCACTAGAGAGTTTAGCCAAGCTCACAAGCCCCTACAATACCGAGGAAATGCTCGGGGTGATGTTTTCTCAGTTTTGCCTAGGCAAGTAGCTAAAACACCTAGCCGTGGTTGAAGAAGACATTGAAATGGCGCACGCCTTCTTTGATGATGAGTGTGCCGCTTAAGTCGTCTGTGTTGATTTTGGCAATGAGGTTTTGCTGGGCTAGAGGTAGGGCGATGCCAATGCTGTATTTGGAGTGCTTGTAGCGGTAGTTAAAGCCCACATCTAGGTTTAAATTGCTGCTATTAAAAACCCGCCCCCTTCAAGCTATAACCCCTCCACAACGCCCGAAAGCCCACAAACATGCCATAGAGCTTTTAAATTTAATTTATAGCACACGACCCTAGCCCCCCTTTTGTTGCAGAGGCAGTAAGTGCTGTGATTAGTTTTAAAGTCGAGACGCATCCATCCCCACAGGCGACTAGGTTAATGGCGTGAGCCCGTTTTGGGCATAGTTTGCTCGTTAGCGGTGGTCATACACAGATTGACATTGTGCAAGTTGTAGGGCAAAAAGCTTTCAATCTGTGGCTTGCATCTTTGAGTTGTGCTTGCATAGGGTGGTTGGTGTTGAAGATGAAATATCAAAAACCGGAGAGAAAACCTTTACGCATACACATGTCATAATGTGGTCATCGAATTTCGATGTAGTGTTTTGAAACTTAGACCTATTAAGATGAGAACATGTTAGAAATTTTTATAAAAAAATGTTTAAAAGGGGGCGGCGGGGATTTTTGCTTGCAAGTGGATTTAAGCCTAAAATCTGCGCAAACCGTTGCACTTATGGGGTCTTCTGGCGTGGGTAAAAGTACCCTGCTACGCACGATCGCCGGGCTAGAGAGTCCCGATAGTGGGCGCATTGTTTTTAAAAATAAAGTGTGGTGCGATACGCAACAGCACATTAACTTAAGCCCCCAAGAGCGCAAAGTAGGATTCGTTTTTCAAGATTATGGGCTGTTTCCTCATTTAAATGTTTACCAGAATATTGTCTTTGCTAACCCTAAGCACCCTAAAATTGCTGAGATCATCGCCTTAATGGAGCTGGAAGGGCTTTTAAAACGCCCCATTGCTACGCTCTCAGGTGGACAGGCGCAAAGGGTCGCCCTAGCTCGGGCAATTTTGCGGGTACTCGATGGCGGCTCTCTCTTATGCCTAGATGAGGGTTTGAGCGCACTAGATTGGCGCATGCGATCCAAGTTGCAAGAGCAAATCAAGTTTCTGAGCACACACTTTAACTTCACAACTCTATTCATCACCCACGACTTATTCGAGGCGTATAAAATGGCGGACACTCTTATTTACTTAAAAGAACAAGGGCAAATCCATAGCGCAAAAATCCAAAGCCTTAACCCCAAAAAAGGCTTGCATGCCAAAGTGCTGAAACACCAAGAAAAACAACTAACCTTAGCCCTTGAGCCACAAATTTTATCCTTGTCCTGCACCAAAGAGCTTAAAGAGGGGACCTATGTGTCTTTTGAGTTTGAAAATCTTAAAATAAATGTGTTAGAATCCCCACCATGAGTAATGTCTATGTACGAGAAGTGGATCAAAAACTCCTAGGACAACTGCAAAAAGTGTCGTTATCGATGTTTCGCAAGGGTTTTTTTAGCATTTTTAGAGGCTCTATCTCGGCACGCGTGGGAGCAACGCGTTTCCTCATCAATAAAAACAATGCGGTTTTTGACAATCTAGACGAAGAATCTTTCATTGTTTTACAAGATAAATTAGACTACCGTTGGCGGGAAGCAAGCATAGACACTAGCATCCACGCCAGCATTTACAGCCACTTCACAGAGGCCCGTTTCATCGCCTATGGCCGTCCTCCACACGCCATTGCCTACTCCTTAACCCACGAATATTTAACCCCCAAGGATTACTTAGGCTACACGCTTTTAGGGCAAAAAATTGAAATCTACGACCCCAAAAGTTATAAAGATTGGCAAGACCGCTCCCCTGTGGATATTTTGCACTATTTACAAGCGAGCAAAAGGCGGTTTATTTTTATCAAGGGTTGCGGAATTGTGGCTTACCACAGAGAACTACAAGGCTTATTGAAAATCTTTGACTTAATCGAGGGGGGCTGTCAAATTTTGCAATTTGCAAACCTAGAAACAAACCCCACGGGGGCAAGCCAAATAAACTTGGCAAACCCCACAGGTTCGTTTTAGAACTACAATTTACTAGCGTGTTCTTTGAGGTATTCAGCCACACCTTCATGGCTAGGTTTCATGCCCGCATCGCCTTTTTGCCAACCAGCAGGGCAAACCTCACCATGTTCTTCAAAGAAAACTAAGGCATCGACCATGCGCAACATCTCGTTCACATTACGCCCCAAGGGAAAATCGTTGATCACAGCGTGGCGGATTTTTTGGTGTTTGTCAATGAGAAAAGATCCCCTTAGAGCCACAGCGTTTTCAAAGAGCACATCGTAAGCCCTAGCGATGTCTTTGGTCACATCTGCCACCATGGGGAAAGTAACTTGGCTGATCCCACCCTTTTCTACCGGAGTGTTTTTCCAAGCATAGTGGACAACTTCGGTATCGGTAGAAACCCCGATAACATTGAAGCCTCTTTCATTAAACTCTTTCACGCGGTGGTCAAAAGCAATGATTTCAGAGGGGCAGACAAAGGTAAAATCTTTGGGCCAAAAGAATAACACAGCCCCATTGCGCCCCAAATTCTTAGACAATTCAAAATGTTCATCGACCTGATTATTAGGCAAAACAGCAGTGGCCTTAAAATCGGGAGCAACTTTCGTAACCAACATAAAATCTCCTCACTAAATATTTTGGTTTTGTTAGCAAAAACTAACGGGCGCATTGTAGCCAAATATCCGTTAACAATCAAGGCGAGTTTTAGGTATAATTTGTCTTCCTAAAATCGCACTTGAAGGATTTGCTTGGCTTCTAGGAAGCGCGTTGGTTCATTTAGGTTTTTTTTGCGTTCACTTATCCAAATGTCTGCCTTGTTTGATAAAAGGGATAAAAAAATCTTAATCTTACTGGTTTTTATGTCGATCTTGATGTCTTTGGTTGAAGTCTTTGCAATTAGCATGATCATGCCTTTCATCACGCTTGTCAGCTCGCCTGATTTGATTTTATCTCACGCTTCTGCCCGCATGATCTATAACGCCTTACACTTTCAAACCCCCCTGCACTTTGCATATTTTTTCAGTTTTGCACTTGTTGGGTTTTACATTTTCCGCTTGGGTTATGGCGTATTGTTTGCCTATATGAACAATCGCTTTGCTAGTAAAAAGGCACACATGCTCGCCCAAAGATTGTTCATGCGCAATCTTAAAAGATCCTATTTAGAACACATCAATCTTAGCCTAGATAGGATCAGAGACACCATTATGGTTAAGAGTGGCGGTGTAACAGAGAGCTTGAATGCCCTTTTGAACTTATTTGCAGAACTCAGCGTGATGCTTCTTTTATACGGAGTCTTGGTCTACACGAATTGGAAAATGACTTTTGTTTTGACTTTTATCCTAGCCTTGCAAGTGTTTTTCATTACAAAATACATGTCTAGATTTATCCAAAATAAGGGATCTATTGTCAACGACTCTAATGCCAAATCCCTAAAAATTCTTTCTAAATTTTTTGGTAATTTCAAGTTCACCAAACTTAAAGATAACCACGAAGAAGCCTACCAAGCCTTTAGCCAAAACAGCCTAAACAACGCTAAAGCCATCACCACTTACAACACTTTACAAGCGATCCCTAACCGTTTTTTAGAAACCGTGGGTTTTAGCCTTCTCATTTTATCGGTTGCTTATGTCTTATACAAATATGGGGAGGCCAAAATGGTCTTGCCTATCATCTCCATGTATGCCCTTGCGCTTTATCGCATGTTGCCCTCGCTAAACCGCATTTTAGAGCAATACAACATCATTTGCTACAGACAACAAGCAATCCATGGTGTCTATAAGGATTTGAGCCACCCTATTCAAGAGGAGGGGGTGTTGGAGTTGCCCTTTAAAGAGGCGATCCACCTTAAAAACATCAACTTTGCCTACAAACACACCCACCCTATTTTGCAAAACATAAATTTGGAAATCAAGCGGGGGCAAAGAGTCGCCTTTGTGGGTCCTAGCGGATGTGGCAAATCTACTTTAGTGGACATTATTATGGGCGTGCTTTATCCAAATGCGGGACAAATTTTCATAGACAACACCCCCCTAACTTCTCAAAATATCCGCACATGGCGGCAAAAGATCGGTTACATCCCTCAACACATCTACCTATTTGACGGCAGTGTAGCTGAAAATGTCGCTTGCGGGAGCCCATTAGATGAAAAACGGGTGATAGAGGTTTGCAAAATGGCACATATTTACGACTTCTTGTGCCAACATAGCGGGATTGAGACCACCATAGGCGAGGGGGGAATCAATTTAAGCGGGGGGCAAAAACAGCGTCTGGGTATCGCTAGGGCTTTGTATGACAACCCAGAGATTTTAGTTTTAGACGAGGCGACTTCGGCTTTAGACACCCCCACAGAGGCAAAAATCATGGATGAGATCTACGGCGTAGCGGAAGATAAAACTTTGCTTATCATCGCCCACCGCCTAAGCACCATTGAGCGGTGCAATGTCAAAATTGATCTAAGTAAACCCGCTGTGTGAGCGCATCTAAATTTTAAGTTTAAAATCTCCACCATAGACCACATTGGATACTTTGGCTAATTTTGTTTGCATAAAAGCACCTCTTAGAGCTCTTAGGGTTTTTATGGAAGTTTAAATTGTCTAGTGAAGAAACTATTAGAGCTAGCTTTGATAAAGTTAAACATTTGAGCTTACTTATTTTGGCTATATAAAGAAGATATAATGGTGGATTATGGTTAAGCTGTGTCAAACAAGGTTTTAAATCAACAAAATAAGGACAATGATGGTTGGCATTCGGGTTTTTTTGTGCGATTGTGATGGTACTTTGACAGATGGGGGGATGTATTATTTAGAAAGCGGGCAACAATTCAAAAAGTTCAGCGTGGCCGATGGGATCGGCTTTGAGCTCTTAAAAGAGGCGGGGATCAAAACGGGCATTTTAACGGGCGAGGTTACGCCCATAGTCGAGCAGCGCGCCAAGAGGTTGAAAATGGACTATTTATATCAAGGCTGTAGACCGCAGGATAAGCTAGAGGCGCTGAGAGAGATTTGTGTCAAGGAGAACATCAGTTTAGAAAATATCGCCTATGTGGGCGATGATCTCAACGACTTGCCCGTGTTGGAGTGTGTAGGTTTTAAGGGTTGCGTGGCCAATGCCCACCCCCACTTAAAGGCTTTGCCCGGCATCATCATCTCACCGAAAAATGGGGGAGAGGGGGGTGTGCGTGCGCTCATTGATTTATGGCTAAACAATCCTAGAGAATTGAGAGGTTAAGTGCGAATCAAGTGCTGAAAGATTTAATCGTTGGCCATGTTTTTATCCAACAACCCCCTAGCCAAAAACTACTATAAGGGGGATGGGGTGGCATAAAATTCCCCAAATTTCAGACGGGCATGGCCCTAGCGCAGTATTTTAGACAGCTTTTTAACTCTTCTAAAACAAGTGGGGCATTGCTTTGTAGACTTGGATGAAATTTATGATCTTTTGGAGCAAGACAAGCCCCTACAAAACGCTGTGCACCTCACCCTAGATTGAGGCTTTGCCTCCACTTACGCCAAATCCTGTCCATCTTCAAAGCGCACAACACTCCTTTCACGGCCTACATCATCGCCGACTACATCAATAAAGGAGGGATGTTGAGCCCCAAGCAAGTTCAAGCTTTAGTCAAAAGAGCAAGACTTTAACCCTAGCACTTACCTTGCCGGTCCAAGAGCTTTTTAATGTTAAATTTAAGTCTAATCCATGAATCGATGGTTTTGAGTGTTTAGGGTGAAGTGAAAAGCGCCTTTCCATCCAATGGGGACTCAAACACACATCCCTATCGTCCAAAATGAAATTAACTCACAATTTTAGCATGGGCGCAACACATAAAAACCCACTATAGGGATCAAATCATGAAAGTCTTACACCTCAACGCCACGCTCACAGGGGGCAATGGGGTATTTGCGCCTACATAGTGCTTTGTGCAAAAAGGACATAGAAAACTTTGTGTGGGTGCTAGGTGGGGACTGGGCTAGAGCCAAATATTTTAAGTCCTGAGAGCACCCTAGCCAAAGCTTGGGTGTTTGTGCGCCCTTATTTGGACAAAGCCCCGATTTTGCTCTACTCCAAGCACAAAAAGGAGGTGTTTAAATGCCCTTTGAATACGGCCTGACCACTTTGGGTTTTGTAACGAAAAAATGGGCACATGCAACCCCCTAACTTTAACATTGTGGGGGTGAGCTCTTGGATTTCAAATTTAGCGCACCAAAGTGTGCTTTTAAAAGATAAGTCCCATTGTAACATCCCCAATCCCATAGACACAGACAGCTACAAGCCCCTAGACGAAACCTTTTGCCAGCAGTTACTGGGGCTAAACACCTCTAAAGAACCCGTGGGCTTTGGGGCAAGGATGTCAGCGACCCCAAGGGTTATGACCTGCTCTTACAAGCCTTGCGCTCTTGCTTGTTAGATTTAGAATTGGTTGTGGTGGGGATCGGCTAAACCGGCTTATTTGCCCTTTAAACCCACTATTTGGGCGCACTGCATGACAGTGGGTGCTAGAGAGCAATTAAGATAAACGCAAAAGCTAGGGCGCATGCTTTAAATACAACGCCCTAGCCGAGTATTTAAAAATTTTCGTGGTATTTTTAGCTAGAGACACAAAAGGAATGCGTGCGAAGGATTTCAACGCCCTAGAGAATGCTAGGTTTGGCTATGAAGTGCTCTTGAAGGGGCACTTTAGAGCACCCTAGCCTGGTCAATGCGTTTAAACCTTTAAGGATTTCTAACAATACCCCTACAAGCGTCTGTTGCTTGGGGGATGGGATTGTGTGGAGTCTTGGGCGGGATAGGGCATTTTGTGGCAGTGTTTGAGGACATTGACCAATTCATCAAAGATTTCAAAAGAGGGGGCGACTCAGACACCACGCAAAAGTTAGTTGTCTTAGAAGCGCAAATCCCA
>NZ_BSWS01000017.1:0-15719 GCF_030270165.1 Helicobacter sp. NHP22-001
TGGGATTTGCGCTTCTAAGACAACTAACTTTTGCGTGGTGTCTGAGTCGCCCCCTCTTTTGAAATCTTTGATGAATTGGTCAATGTCCTCAAACACTGCCACAAAATGCCCCTCCCACTTCTTGGGCTTTTCAAAGTATTGCCATTTGTGGTTGTCATTTAGTGCCACATGCCCTGCCATGTCTAAATCTCGCTTATCATTACCCAAGACTTCAAAATGCACGGCGATCCATTTTCTCGTTTTGGCGGGGTAAATGTCTACAAGGCGCACCGCTTTAAAGATGTGTTCGGGATTGTCTATGGCGAGCTTACCCGTAGAGTTGATTAAGCCTTTTAGGGTCTTAACATCTTCTTTGCTAAAATGTTTATGGTAGGCCTTATTTTCTTTGTAGTCTTGCATGAGCGCATCTAAAACGGAGCTTTTTGTTTGTCTAGCCTTTAGGGCGTTTTGGCGTGCCTCTTGCTCGGCAATGGTTTTGGGGTTAGGTATCACTTTAAAGACAATGCCTGTAACTTTGCCCCCTCGCCCCGTTTTAATTTTTCTATAGGTGATGCTACTATAAATACGTTGATCTAGCAACCGCATTTTTTCAGCGCGTTCTTTGATCTCATCTTGGGTATAGGCGAGTTCTTTGCAAGCGGGAACGAGGACCCTATTATCTACATGGCATACTTCATAATCTTTAGGGATGCCCATGTAGTTGCAAAAGCCTTGAAAGTCGTTTTTATAGGCGTTGATGGTAATAAACCCATTAACAACCTTATCCTTAAACCGCTCAATCAGGCGAAAAAGACTTTTAGCGTATTTGCCCTTGATAGTTAAAAATTTTTGTAATTGAAAGTTTGTGAAATTACCCTTTAACGCGTTTAATAAGTAGGTGAAGTGGGGGTGATTGACTTGTATCTCTATGTCTTTGACTTTAGTTTTGGCATCATCATAGTAGTTGATAGCAAAGGTTCTAAAGAGCAAGTGATTTTCATCACGCCTTGGGAGCAGTATCCAAAAGTTCGCTACCTTTATTTTGTTCCATACTTCTTTAACTATCTTTGAAACTCTGCTATGTTGGATATTGGGGATACCGATGAGCGTTTTGATTCCTTGTAAGTCAAAATGTACGATTGTATCACCTTGTTGTTTGACAATGTTAAAAATAGAAAATAATAAATTGCTCTCTAGTGCGCCTAAGTTGCCCATCTCCACTTTATACATGTCGTTGTGGTAAGCGACCTGCCCAGGGTTGTGCATATTAATGTCTTTATATAAGACGGGAACTTTGGCGGGTTCTTGTGGTTGCTCTTGGAGGGTTTCTTGCGGTTGCGGTTGTGGTGCTTCCTCCTTAGTGAGTTGTTGTGGCTGTGTTTGCGCAGTAACAAGTGATAACATTGTGTAGGGCAATACCTCAGTGGGGTCATTAAACCACGAGGTTAAGATGATCGAAATGTTGTTAACGACCTCTTTTAAGTCCTCTTTGATGTTCTGCTTTAGCTGCTGGTTGTTTGTCTTGTCTAAAAGTTCTTGCAATTTATTGAGCGTGTTTGCCATTGCTGTTAGGCACTCTTTAGCCCATGGCGATGTGTTGATACCCCCTGTTTCATCCCCATCCCACTTATTGGCAATCACAATGGTAGCGATCTCTTGCACTACTTTAGATTTTTGCGTGGTAATTTGGTTGAGCTTTACAGAGTCTTTAGTGTGCTTGATCTCTAAGTAAATAATTGCATCTAGCTTGTCTCGTAGGGTTCTCAGTTGCTTACAAAGGGGGTGCTCTTTATCCAATTTTTACGCTTTTCGTATTTGACAGATTATAACATATTAAAACTTTAAAATTATCTAGTATTAAATTTGCAATAAAAGCATCATCTTTGGGTAGAATATGTCTATAAACTCATCTATAACGGTATTGAATTTTATAAAAACCTTTTAGATAAGATAGCGTTAACTTTGTACAAAAATCGTCAAAATCGAGCAGTTTTTGTGGCAAAAATGGCTAAAAATGTGGAGATTGCGGACAAAAAGTTATTAAAAAGCCTAAAAAATTTTTTATCCTAACAAAATGTTATTAAGTAACCCGACAAAATGTTATTAACTTCCCGACAAAATGTTTCACTTAGACCTCGCGAACCTCGGTACAAACGAGCCCCCAAGCTAGGTACAATTATCTTACAATCTCTTTATAAATTCTCTTTCGTGTCTTCACACAAAAAATAAAAAATTTACATTGAGATTAAGGTAAGCCAAGCTGACGCTTGGCATCTATATTACTCTTGGGGGTAAACCCCCAAACCCCCAAGAGAGGGTTTTAGAAATGAGAATTTGATTTTGGTCTTGAAGTATCTACGATTGTGGAGCAATCATGTCCTTGGGGAGAGAGTGAAAAAGCAACCAAACAGAGCAATCATGCCTCTTGAAAAGTAAGACAAAGCAAGACGATAAAACAAAGATAGCGTTTAAATCGCTTTTAAAGGCTCATAGAGCGAAAGGTTAGGAGTTGGGAGTTAAACTTATAATGTGGATTTAGAAGCGATTGTGAGGGCTTTTAAGAGCAATAAAAACCTAGCTCAAAATTTAGTCATCAAAAACTGTGGTAGCATAAAAGCTAAAAAGTATGTTACAATATATCCTTAACCCATTTTGGGTGAGAACTCGTGTTGGATTTGACAACACAGAGTTGCCCTACCTTTGAGTAGGGAATATCAAATCACTTCATTTCTAATCTTCCCTTTGATAGTTTCTGAAGTTTGTCTATCCGCTCTCGACACCTTATTGCGCCTGCGTCTAGCGTCAAATGTGCGGATTTGGTGGAGCAGAGCGATTTGTTCTATGCCTCTACCATTCTTAAACAAGTGATGGTAAGGCATTTTTTTCTTGTATGTTTTACTAGAAAGGGACACGCCCAAGGAGAGTTTATTGGCTAGAACTCGCGACACCAAAATAAGGCGTGTAAAACTTACAGATTTACCATAGACTTCACATCCTACATTGTAACCACCACAAACCCAATAGGTATACCCCGGGATAACTCTATAGGGTGCTAACTTATTCGTGTTTTTCCTTTGTTTGTTCCACGCATCAAAAAGTTTATCCATCTGTTTCTCTCAAAACCTAAGATATATCGAATATGCCAAAAAGACAAAAGTTTTAAGAAAGCAGGTTATAAGTACGCGTCCATATACAGGCAATCCCTAGCTTATTGCCATCCACTCACACCTCACCCCCTTACCAAATTCTTCAACACATAGCGTTTGACAAAGAAGTTCACACTATCAGCTTCCTTGTCAGCTAGAGCTTTGAGGGTGTTGTATTCATCTTGGGATAGATAAAAAGTGATGGTGTGGTTTTGTTTTAAGTGTGCAGGTAAGGGTTTTCTGCCCGGTTTAGCTTTGTCTTTAGCACTGAAAGTGTTTGCTTGTGGGTTGTTGGTGTTTTTCAAAGCATCTTGGATAGATTTAGGGATGTTTTTGTTTTCACGCATCGCTTGCTCCTTGTGTTAAAGTGTCTAAAAGGCGTTGGTATTCTGTAATGAAGGTCTTGTAGTGGATTCTAGAGAGTGGGGTTTGCATAGACAACTCTTTAAAGCTCAATCCCTTGCGCATAGAGTTCTCTATAATCCTAGAGTGTTTGAAAAAGAAAAAGTTTAAGTCTGTGAAGTTGGATTGTAAGGTAGATCTTGCTTGATCTTGCTCTTCTAGGCTTTGGTAATCAGTGATGAGCACCATTAAGGGCACTTTTAAGGCCTGCAACTCTTGGATGGTTTCAATGGTTTTTAATAGAGAGTTGTAAAGGGGAGTGCAGGGGATGAGGATGGCTTTACTAGCTTTAGCAATTTCTAAAACTCCACTTTGGATAAAGCCTCCAAAGTCATAGACACAATTGTCGATTAAAGAGGGGCGGGTGCTGATCTTAGCCTTGTTGGGGTAAATGCTCTCAATGATAGAAGAGTCGTTGCTTTGCAAGAACAAATCTAAATCTTTAGCAATGGAGAAGCTAAAGGCGGTCTTACCCACACCGCCTTTTTTATTAATAGTGGAGAAAATCATGGAGACCCTTGTCTTTTGGTTTTTGTTGATTGTTGATACTATTGGTTGATTGGTACAGATACTGCTAACATTACTGGCATCACTACTAGACTAGTACAATACTCTAGATTAATAGGTCAGTGTAAGATTTAATCCATTAAAAAATGTTTAAAATTTTGATTAATCAAATGAGTAATGTTTGTAATTGGGTTAAATGTGGATAAGTAATAGTTCGGTACTCTTTGGTAAGCAACTAACTCCCGCATCCCCTTATTTTTTCATTTTTATTCATTTGAGTTCAAGTTCCTTTTGACTGATTAGCCAAACTATCCTTTTTTCTAGACATTTTGTCCTAAGCTATAGGGTCTGAAATCCCTCCACTGATCGGTTGTTTTGTCTATAAAGCGTGCATTAACAGGACTTAGCTCAGCTCTGATCTCCCCAGGGTAGATGGCTTTTTCTAAATTCTCTTTGTTGCTCTTAAAGATGATGCGGTAGCGGAAGTGTTCTAACATAGGCTTGAGTTCATGATTGCCCATAACATTTTTAAGACTGCTAGCAAAGACAATGAAGTGCTGTTCATTATCCATGGCTTTCTCTAAAAATGTCTGCCACATACCTAGAGAACCGCCCTTGCTACGATGTAAATCTGTTGCCTCATCTAAAGAATCGATGAGAATAAAGCTACCCGGTGCTAGATTCTCCGCAAAGAGCTGGGCATTGGTGTGGGTTACTACAATCCCAAAGGGTTGTAGCACAGAGGCATGGCTAGCGATCTGTTTACTAGCGTTGTAGTAGTAAAGTTGTTTGCCAGTTACTTGTAAATTTTTACCAATAATCTGAAGCCAAGCAATTTGGGTGGCTAGATCATTGCTCACCATGAGCAAATGGGATTGTGGGGCATCCTCAAAGTGCAAAATAAAGTCTTTCCCCTTATAACCCGCACCCACGCCTAGCTGCAAGGCCGCGCCCTGCACTTGCAAGCTTGTAGGCATCGCAACTGGGAGTTCGCCATTGTAAAGCTCGTGTTCTACAGGCTTTGTGCCTCTCTCTTGGGCGGCTTTGATGGTTTCTTGAATAAAGGTAGGGAGTTTCTCATTGGCTGCATAGGGGATGGTCGTATAAGTCATCATAGCGGGCGTTTTCTTCTCGCCAACATTGCTATAAATACCTTTACGTTCCTTGAGTGTGAGATCGCCAGCGGCTTCATTGCCTAAAACAGTCATGCTATCCTCTGCATCCATTGCCAGAGCCATGCGGTTATCAATTTGGGTTTTCATTGCTTGTGGAATTGTAGTTCCGCGCATAGTTTGGGTAGAAAAGATGAGATGAATCCCATAACTACGCCCTTTTTTAAGTAGCGCTTGTAAGAGCTTTGTTAGATGTTCATTTTCCTTACTTACGACTTCTGCAAAAAGTACCTGAAATTCATCAATCACCACCACTATTCTAGGCATGGATTGCTTGGCATCGTGGCGGTAGCCCTTAAAATCTTTGACTCCACACTCCTTGAATTTCTCCGATCGCTCAATCATCTCATTATTGAGCGATTCTAGAAACTCGATCCCAAAGGATACAGAAGCCTGCACACTCACCAATTCAGCATGTTCTAAAGGCGGATTGGCATAGGCGTTAAATTCTACGCCTTCTTTATAGTCTAACAAGAACAAGCGCAATTCATCTGGGGAATAGTAAAAGGCTAGATTTTGGATCAACACATTTAAAAAGTTGGACTTTCCGCTCCCCGTTTTCCCACACACCAAAGTGTGGTGTCCCGTGTGATCGCCCCCAATCTCAAATAAAACCTCTCTATGATCCTTATCCCAGCCAATGGGTACGCTCACAATAAAGGTGCTCTGCTTGCTCCAAAACTCCTTAGGTCTTTGCAAGACATCAAGTTCGCGCTTAACCTGCTTGCGTTCGCTATAATATTGTTCCACTTCGTGCGCAAAAGCGTTTAAATGCTCTTGAGACACGCTGAAATCGTGCACTACATTTAAATCCACATGCTCTAAGTCAGCCACAGCCTCGAAGTCTTGCCCATAATTTTCTAAATATCCCATCAAGGCTTTAAGCCCAGTAGAAGCCTCGCCCTCACTCTCACTATGAATAAAACTCAACACCCCATTAGACGGTCCAAAACGCACAATTTTTTGCAAGTAATGCAAACTCTCCCCATCCAGCGCATCCACCCCGCTTAAAAATAACGCACGCACTTCTAAAATGTCTGGGTTATTGCGGTTAAAGTGCATAAAATCTTTGTAGTTGGCTAGTTTTTCTTGTAAATTCACTTTCAAGTAACTATAAAGACTCTTTAAAGCCTCCTTGATCTCATCGCCCTCTGTGAGAATCTTCTGCTTGTAGATAAAGTCATTGTCTTTTTTAAGCAATCTTCTAGCCAGTGCAAAAATACCTCCAAGACTGAGCGCATCCACTAAGACCACTTCTAAATGCGTGAGGGGGATTGTTGAGATCAAGCGCATCAATGTTTCACGCATAAATCTAGGCGTATTTGGGCTATCCCCAAAGAGAGCTGGTGGGGGGAAAGTGTGGGTTTTAGGGGCATAAAAGGGCTCAAAACTCTCAGGAGTGTGCCCATCGCGCACTTCATAGAGTCCTAGGGCTAGAAAATCCGGATATTCTTTGCTGTGATTGACATGCAACTCCCCACCTAATTGGGGTTGAATCGCGCGCACTTGCTTGATTTGCGCTTGCATGTTATCTAAGCTTTCTTGAATCAAAGATGCGGGCGCATCCTCAAAATACACACTTTTGAGAATATTATCTAAATTTTTTAAGCTGTGGTCCATGTGCTCTCCTAAGGTTTAATATTTTGCGCTTTTCTGACCAAATCTCTAGCCTCATCTAAGCGATTTTCAATCATCTGCCTAGTATTTTTGATCTCGTATTCTAGGTTTTCTAGGCGATTGGTGAGGCTACACATGGGGTAAAAGACCTCTACACTTAACTTAGCCCCCAAATCGTCATCCATTGCCTCTAAAAATTGCCTCTCTAGCCCTTGTAAAGTCTGTGTGCTCCCATCATAATACATGCGTGTCCTTAGTCCTCTAATTTTTTCATAAACATGTCCAAAACCAATAAGGGCGTTTTGGTGTAGGTGTCCGTGTCTAGGAATAAGACTTGTTGGTTGCTAGTATCCAAGAGATAATAACCCCCATACCCATCGCTCCCAAAGACGATTTCACTCTGCCCCAAGTGCTCTTTGAGGCTCTCCATGAAAAACACAAAGAGGCATTTGCCCTCTGTGTTGAAGTTCAGCACATTTTTAAAGCTATAGTTTTTATTGCCAATGGAGAAACTGCGTTTAGGGGGAATCGCATTGTTGTTACGCCTTAAAAAGTCAATGAATGTAGGGCTAAATTCTTGCTTGCTAAAATCTTGTGCAACTTGCAATCCCTCCTCTTGTAAAGGGATCGCAAAATCCCAACTTAAGCCTTGAGTTGTGTTGCCATTTGTTGCCATAGGGGATAACCTTTGCTGTGTGGGACTTTGAGTAAAATTTCTTCACGCACAAGTTGCATAGTGCCTAGTGGTGGGTTGCCATCAAAATGCCAGAGATAACCCTTAGGGGTGATGCCCTTGTTGATCTGTGCTTTCTCTTCATCATCAAAAAGATTTTGCAAGGAGGCGCGTTCTTCTAGGGCTTTTTGTAAAGCCTTGATCGCACGGAAGTGTAACATAGATTTTTCCTCATTTAAATGTTCTAAGTCTATGGTGGTAGAAAACACTCCCGGAAAAATAGGCAAATTAAACTCACTAAAGTGGATGTCAAAATCATTTTGGGGGTTTACGTTAAAGTCCTCTTTTTGTCCCTCTAAGAGTTCTTGGTATTTAGTGTTTGCCTCTTGGATTTGTTGCTCTCTGGCATTGGGTTTGAGCTGTTCTTGTAAGGCTTCTAGTTGTGCGGATAATTCTTGTAATTTTTGGAATTGTGGTGGGGGAATGTTGTATGCTTGCTCGATAATGCTAGCCGCCTCATTGGAACGCCGGCAGAGTTGGTTATGTTCCTCGTCATAGTCTAGCAATAAGCCCTTGCTTTGCTGGTAGGCTTCCTCTAGGAGCTGACTCTCAATGCGTTTAATCTGCTCGCTGTAAATCTCTAAAGCCTGCTCAAGTAAAGCAACTTTTTCTTCCCATTGTTTGCGTTTATTAGTGGCTATGGTCAGGGCGGCTGTGGCTGTGGCTACAGCAGGAAATCTCCATGGTGGCGGGAGAAGCATAGCTGCTGCTAGGGCAGCCTTACAATAACCCTCATAACGCCTAGCATCCGCTAATCCCACTCTAGCCTCTTCTAGCAACTTCTTGGTGTTGCGATATTCTTCGCAGATCGCTTCGTAATACTCTTGCAACTCTCGCAAAAAGTTGCGTGTTCTTTGTTGCAACTCATCTCTAAAAAAGCGTAACTGCGTAATGACTTGGCGTAGTTGCTCCGTATCGACATTAACAGGCATCAGATGCCTCCATAAGTCCTAAGTTCCTCAACCTTGCGCCTAAGCCATGCGACTTGCTCGGTCGCATCGGTATCAAAGCGTTTTAAAAACGACTCTAAATCCCGCAAGACTTCCTCAAATTCCAAATATTTTTTATCGCCCCAAGTATCTCCTAAAGAACGAAAATGCCCATTGAGACTATTGACCATGTCGTTGAGATCGTCTAGGAATTGCTGTAAATGGTTGGCAAAACCCTCAATCTCATCAGAATCGGCTTGTGCTACTGACATCAAAACTCCTTGTTTTAGATTTTCTTAAAGTCCCGCCCAACCACACCGCTTTTATATATTCTCCTCATCTTTGCTAGGTTTGTTATCCCCCCCTTTCATAGAGGCTGTAGTAGAGAGGGTGCGCCCCACAGATGTGCTCTTTTTGGGGTTTTTTCCATAGATAGCTTCGTGATTGGACTTGAGGCTATCCTTGCTATAGTCATGAAAACCCGTTGAGCGTTTTTCATCCTCAAAGGATGTTTCTTGTGGGCGTTCTAGATTAGCATTGGTGAATAAGAGGGTTGCAGAGGACAGGGAATATAACTGACACCCTGCAAAATCCTCAAAATTAAAACGCATGGAACAATCCCTCTCAAGGATGTCGCGCACATCTGCCATGCGTCTATAATCCCAAATGCTATTCTCTAGGCGATCCTTAAAATCAGGGGTATTTAGCACGATACTATGCTTGTAGGCTTTGTTGATCCACACAAAGGCATAGTCTTTATGCCCTTTTGGATCGATGTTAAAAACCCGCTGGAAATCCTCCCAAAAACTCTCAGAGATGTCCTCAAAGCGTGCTTTGTTAGCTAAATTAGACGCTCTAATCTTTTCATCTTTATATTGGAGCACACACACGCAATTATTGACTAGCACAAAAACATAGGTATAACGCATGGCATTCCTTTATTAATTGAGATGAGTCGCTTTGTTGTCATCTAGACGGATGACTTTCTCTGACCAAACCAATTCACCCTTATCGTTGAAAACGCCGATTTTAAGCGTGCTCATATCTTGAGCGCAAATTTTAAGCACATGGTCGGGATAGGGGCGATCCAAACTCACCACGCATCTTATTGTTTGGTTGGCTGGAAAATTCCTCTCCTCAGCAAAGGCACTCGCTTTATCCGTGTAGCGGAATTCCACCTCTTGATAAGACCCCAAACAATCCAACTCCACCCATTCCCCGATCTTGATTCGATCGCGGTGCAATTTGGGTTCAAAACGCCTTCTGCGTTCAAAGCCGATGTGGTATTTAAAGGCAGGGGCTGTTTCCTCCCGCACAATCCGAATACCCCCTTTGTTGCGCTCACGCCCCTCCAAAAGCCCAAAGACCACCCCCGTTTTACAGGTTACGCGGTGTGAAGAATGGATCGGTCCATCGTGTATGGGGTGCATGGGGTTCTCTCTTTTGATGATTTCATCTGCCTCAGGGGTGCCTAGAGGGGGCCAGAGTTCAAAATCCATATCCGGCATCTCTTCCCCGCGTTTGTTCAGTTGGGTGTTTTTATAGGCTTGGTATTTTTCTTTTTCCTTTTCAATGTGTTCTAAGAAAATGGCTTTGAGCAAGGGGGAGCGGCTCGCATTCCCCCCTAAGAAAATGTGCAATTTTGTCATGCCCTCTATTTTCTCGCCCAAGAGTCGCAAGCTTGTAAAGAAGTTTTTGACCCCATCTTCAATCTCTCTTCTCAGCACGGCAAGCAGATGGGGATAGTTGATGGCTAGGTTAATGTCTTCATCCCCACCATGCGCATTTTTTAAAGTGATGACTCGCTCTATTTTGCCCATTTCTTGTTCTTGTAGCTCTTGATCCTCTTTTTGCAAATCCTCCGCACTCAAGTTTTCTACAAAGGGGCGCAAAAGTTTTACCAAATCTTGTAAATTGCGCCTGCCCTCACGGGGAGCTAGAGTGATGAGATCGCCTAAGAGGGCAGTGTTGAAACGCGCCGGATCGTAATTAGGGGCTACAAAGGGGATTTTGTGTTCGCGCATCTGCTCTAGGTGATCCTCTTGAATGTAGAGTTCATAGGCTAGAAGTTCTAATAAATTCTCGCCTCCTAGCCAACGCATGCCATCATGGGTTGTGAAAGGGCAGAGATCAAATTCGTGGTTGGGATCATCACTCTCTTTAAAAATCCCAAAGTCAAAATCGGTTGTCCCGCCCCCAAAGTCAAAAATCCCATAGTAAATGCCCTTTTGATCCACTTTGTCATAAAACCCAAATTCTAGCAATGCACTGATCGCATAGGCAGCCGGTTCGCTCAAGGTCAAGCGCACTTGTAATTGATTCTCATCTAAGCCAGCAGGAAGGGATTTTCTCAAACCCTTTTCAAAACTCTCGCGGATTTTTAACGCCTGTTCCTCCTCATATTTGACCGGATAAGAGAGGAAATATTTTAAATACACCCCCCTATTCATGTTGTTGATATAGCGTCCTAACAGATAGGCGTAAAATTCCACTGGATTATTAAAATCACAATCCATGAAGCCCTTCAAGCTCACTTCATACCCCTGTTCATCGTTGAAACGGATATTGTAATCTGCCGCGCCCGCCCATTGCTTGAGTTTGTAAAAAAATCGATAAAAGTCATTCCCTTCAGCCTTTTTAAACTCTTCAAAAGCCCCGTGGGAGACCCCTAGATCGGCAAGTTCTGTCAAGGGGCGGTGTTCAAGTGCACCATAGTCCTCTAAAAACTTTTGGTGGTGTCTAAACTCGATAATGGTGGGGTTTTCAAACTCCCGATCGCCTAAATTTCCTAGATTTTGTTCTGCACCAATGGAGAGCAAGGTGGGATTGCCATCTTCTAAGTAAGCTGCAATGGTGCTTTTAGTGCCAAAGTCAATGGCGACCTCTCCGGGGTTAACATCTCCCTTAGGGGTTCTGACATTCAGACGCACATCAAATTTAAAACACAACTTCTTACCCTTGAACCCATCTTCCCTAGGGTAGAGGTCCCAATGCCCCTCGTTGGGGTCATCTAGCAAAGTTTGCGCATAGGGTTCAATGCCAATGGCTACATGGTCAATTTCGAGTAACTCAGGGCGCAAATCCTCCATTTTGATATGTAATTGGCTATCTTGCAACAACGCTTCAAACTCTTTAATCCAGTGCGCCGGAATAAAGGGCTTTTGGTTGCGAGAAACCAAAACAGATAATTCCTGCAGGTATTCCAAAAACTGCGGGGATCGCACACAAGAATCATCGGGCTTGAGATAACGCACGCGTCTAGCCACCGTTAACAAACGCTCTTGGTCTTTGGTAGGGAGAGTTGCAATCTTTCCCTCAAAACCATCTAATTTCCTTTGGACATCGGTTAAAATCTCTTTGGTTTTCTCATTGCCCTTTTTCTCTAAATTCCGTAACTTTTTGGCTAAAGGATGCCTTTCAGGAAGGGTTAATTCCTCAATACTGATTTTGTCTCTTTGTTCTTCCATGTTTTTTCCTTTCTTAATGGGGGTTGGAACTTTTGCACACAAATGCGCACATAAAAACGCCCGCACACGCACCAAAATGCCCGCGATCACTGCGTTTCGACCAAACTATATGCCACGGTGGTGCCACCTATTTGGTAGCCTTGAAAGAGAACTTTGCAAACCTTACCCTGCTTATTGCCCTTGCCCAATATCTCGCATTTTGCGGGGTTGTATCCATCGCCTTCTTTAATCGCCAGCCTTTGCAAACCAAGCAAATCTTGCAAAATCGCAAAGAGGCGTTCAAAATAGTCCATCCAAATTGGCGCATCCGCTGTTTTTTCTTTAATGGATTTGAGGGTGTTCTCGGCTACCTTTTTCATCAAGTTTTTAGGGGCTTTATAAATCTCATTGAGCAAATCCCCGGGTGTATTTGCCACAAGCCCCAAATTAGGATGTTCTTGGGCAAGTTTTAAAAGCTCTTGGTAGGGCTCAAAGCCCTTGAGTGTAGCCATTTGTGTCTCTAAATTTGTGATCCGCCCCTCTAATTCTTCTTCCTTTTGTTGTGCGTTGGTTTCTAGTTTGGCTTTTTCCTGCTCTAAACCTTCCAACTTCTTGTCTAAGTTTTCTACTTTTTGCCTTTCAGTTCCTAGTTCGCTCTGTAAGCCCGGTATCTTATTTTTCTGCAAATCCTCTATTGTTGCGTTCTTTTCTCCTAGCTCCTTCTCTTTTTTCCCTAGTGCTTCCCTTTTCTCTCCTAGCTCCTTATCAACCGCTCCTTTTTCCTTCTCTAGTTTTGTGTATTTTTCCCTCAAACCCTCAGGACCTTCAAGCTCGTTTTCTAGGTTTTCGACCCGCCCTTGCAGTGTTTTAACTGCTTTTTGCATTTCCACAACCATTTTTCTAAGTTCTTTGAGGGTGAGTTTGTCCTTTTTATCCTTGCCCATGTCTATTATGTCCTCTAGGTTTAGTTTTAACAAGTTCTGTGCGAAGTGGCATAACTCTTTTTCAAGTTCGCTCAAATCCTCTTGTTGTTCGGGGTTGGTTTTTTGCTCTAAAAGGCTTCTAATTTGTTCTGCGGGTGCTAGTTGGGGATTAGGGGGTGTTAAGCCAAGATGTGGGCATAGAGAAGCTGCCCATTCAAGCACCTCTACTAGCTGTTTTTGGAGATCATAAGAGCGTTGGTTAGTGCTAGCACATTCAGGACACCCCTTGTAGCGGTTATTTTCCTCTACTGCTCGCTTGTAGACGGGGTCATCAGCGGGGTTGTGGTGTGGGGATGGATAAGATTTAGAGGCGTGATCTACCCCCCCCCCCCCCCCAATCTTTAATGCCCAAGTCTTTTAAATCACCATTGATGGTCAAATGCTCGATAGTCAAGTGCTCGATAGTTAAATGACAGATACGATCCATACAACTCCTTATGTTTATCAAAATAAGACTCCCACCCTCCAAGATTTGGTAATCTTGCCTTTTTAGTTGCAAGAACTATAACCCCATGCACACAGAAATTATATCATTTTTAAATATTTTTTATATTGTATCTTACTCACATCTTACCATAGAAAAATTATCAAAAATTGTGCTACGATGCGGGCGGATTCGAGGGCGGATTTCTGCTCACCTCTTGTATTTTTCTTGGTTTTGGATCATCTGGTCTATTAAGTCCAGTATTTAAATATTTCTTCGTGTCAGAGCCCTTTAGAACATCATCTAAAAACAACCCCATGTTCTGCGATGCAACACCAATGATTATTCGCTCAGTACAGAACAAGGTAACGCGACTGAGTATAGTTGCCTTATACAATGCAGACGTTATATTATATTTTTTTGTTGTTGAATATTATAAGGTGCTGTAAGTTGACTAAATGTTCAGATGAGACCCTAACCTTCAAAAAGCATATTCAGCAATTTTTGGCTTATAAAAAGTTTGTGTCTTTCTAAAGCTTCAACAAAGGTTTGGAGTTGTGTAGAGGAGACAAAGCCTTCTTCTTTCATTTGCAATAAAATACCTAGAGTGCCTGTAATTTTTAAACTTAGTTTTTGGGCTTCTGCTCTGCCTTTTCGTTCATCCATAAGAAGTAATTCAGCCTTGAGAGTTTTGGCTAGAACAATGGCTTCACATTCTCCTAAGTCTAGTCCCGTGTTCTTTTTTAGTTTTGCGGTCTCTTCTTTTGGAACAGAGCAAACTTGTATGAATTTACAATCTCTAATCTGCTTGGCTTCATCTTGAAACCTCTCATTCTCTGTGAGCTCAGCAAACACACCTGATGGGATATACACATAACCAAAAAAATCCCCCAACAGATCTAAAGTTCCCATTTTTAAGAATGAAATCAGGGGTGTCGTGTCCGAAACGACTAATGAGGCTTTGTTCTTAGTATTTTTCTCAAACATTCTAGGTCTGCTTGTGCTTCTGCTACACTATAGTCAATAATGGGGATACCAATTTGACCATAAATGTCTAGTAAATCCAACTTTTTCATCCCCAGTATCTCTGCAGCTCTCCCATAAGAAATGCTTTGATCTTTGATGCGAGGATAAAGGAGCAAGGCTTTTTGTAAAATTTGTGTCTGTTCATCTGCATCGCCAATCAGTGTAGCCATTTCATCTGGTACTGATAATTGGATAGTCTTCATAACAGCCCCCTTATCTATGGTGTAGGCAAGAATTGTAGCAAAATAGAGCACTTGATAAGATTTTTGAATATTTGGCACACATTTAGAAATATATTAAATATAAATTATTAATATTTCAAACACTATTAAAAACATTAAACATTATTTAAAATTGTATTTAGTATTTCTTGAATTATTTAATGCATGACCATACCTCATGGTAGTCTCTACCTATCTCATCTCCGCCTTTCCCTTTCCACTCCTTTAATATCCGCTTCACTCTTTCTTTAGTGTGTGCGTACAGCACTATCTATGTCGTATTAGGACTTTTGTTTGCAAAGAAGAAGCTAAATAATCATATAGGGTATTATAGCCTGAGATACATTTTGTGAGATTTTTTATGTAGGACATTTGTAGGACAAAATTACAAGTTTGTATGACAAATTTGTATAATAAAATACAGGTATTCTCACAGAAAAAACCTCCTAAAATAGGCACTTCATAGAAATTTGTATGACACGATTTTGTATGACAAAATATAGAATTGAGAGAGATATAGGGTGGTGTTTGGGTTGTTTTGTATGAAAAAGGCAATGAGAGTTTTTATTCTAATTTTCACTCATCAATATTGCTTGATTATTATCCAATTATCTGAGTTTGGGGGTATGTGTGGATAGACAAGTGCGCAATGACTAAAAACAAATTGTGCGTGTTTTGTATTGCTAATCGCCTTTGTGAGCGTTTTGAGTATGTCTTGGGGCATGCTCTCTTTACCCACACTAATACCTAAACTCTCGCAAAGAGTGTTTAAGTCTTTATGGACAATATCTAAATTTTCAGTTTTATTTTTTTCTAGTTGAAACTTAGTTTCTATAGCCTTGAGTTCGTCTAGGGCGTGAGCTTGCTATCTTGGTCTTATGACTCAATCAGTGCGTTGTAATTGGAAAAGATCGATACGCTAAATAGCTCATAATAAGAGGTTACCACTTGCTTAGTGCATTTTAACACAACAGCCCTTAAGTTGTATATTCGGTATTATGGAGCTTTTTATGAAAGAGAATTTTGGCTATATTTCTCTATCCACTTCTGCAACTCTTGCATACTCTCAAACACATACACAAAATAATCAGGAGCATCACATTTGGGCACAGATTTTTTAAAGTAGTCTATGTA
>NZ_BSWS01000018.1:0-11685 GCF_030270165.1 Helicobacter sp. NHP22-001
AATGGCTATGTTTTTAAGTTTGTCAAGACCTACAACCTTGTAGGTAAACCCAAGACTTTAACCGTTAAAAGAGATAATCTAGGCGATTATTTCTTGTGCTTGGTGTGTGAAAAAGAGAATAGTGCTCGTGTATGGAACATACAACCTAGTTGAAGTGGCGTACATTGTTGTTTGGTGTATATACAGAGGATCTAGTATAAGCTAACTGAAACGAGTAGGTGGTTTGTTGAATAATTCTTGTTTGATCTGCTCTATTCTTTTTTTTAAATGCTCTTCTAGGGTTTCTTGGATAAAAGTGCTTTTATTGAAACGCCCAAACTTTTAGGATATGCTTAATATCCTTATCTAAAGTGATTTTATAAGTCAAAAACGATAAATGTCTTTTTCAAAGGCTTAGATTATGTGCATTTCTTCTTGTTTAAATTAGCTCTTTTGCAAGTCTTATCCCCTAGATTGGACTCCCTTGAAAAATATGCTGAGGCTTCATGGGGCTTTATTCCCGATTTAAGAATTCTTTAAACTTGATTGTTAACAAAGAAGACATACAAAAAGACTAAGGGCACTGATTATTAATGAAAAGATATCAACACATAGAACTTTTTCATAGTATATATGGTCAGTAGGAACAATTAAAATTTTTAGAAAGTGGATCGGCTAGACTACTAGGTCTTGAAGCTTAAAATAATTTTCTAAAATCCAAGAAAAATCAAATGCATCGCTCGCCTTTATTTAAATAGGACAGATATGGTTGTACATACAATCAAACTATGTAATCCCCACAGCCACAAGGGCGAGGGTTGGGGGGATGGGGGGGGTGTTGGCAGTGGCGTTGTTGAGCGACACATTGCCGCTCACAAAGGGCACGCCAAGCGCATAGCGTGCTTCTTTGAGCCCTAAGCACATTTGTTGCAGCACCCACGCCCCATGCCCATCCATCGCTCCCAAGTTAATGCCATCGCTAAAGCCTAGCACCTTTGCACCCATATTTTTAAGCTCTTGGTATGCCCTAAAGCATGTAGCCTTGCTGTCCTCTTTGGGCTCTTGCAAGGCTTTAGGGCTAGAGCTAGCTAGACTAATGCAAAGGTGTTTTTGAATTTGGGGCAACCAAATTTTAGCCGGGGGCAAGGCATTTAGCTCAAGGGGCAAGGGGCTTAAACTCTCTTGCTTGGGGCTTAGGTCTGTGTGTGGGGCTTTTAAGGGTAAGGGCAAATTCGCTAATTCTTGCGCTTTATAAAGAGCTTTAAAAGTGGGCTCTTTAGTGGCCACACCCACCGCTCTAGCTTCTAAGCCGTGCTTTTGTGCCACTTGCAAGGCTTGCTCTAGTTTTTGTGGCTCTAGACATAAGAGCATGCGCTCTTGGGTTTCGTTGAGTAAAATCTCCAGCGGGTCTAAATCTTGCACGCTAGGGGCTTTCTCTAGCTCTAAAATCGCCCCCACACACCCACGCGCTGCCATTTCCACGCACGCCACGCCAAGCCCCCCTGCCCCTAAATCCTGCGCCCCGAGCACACCTATTTGGCTGTAAATTTCAAGGCAAGCGTCTATAAGCCTAGTTTGTAGGTGTGGGTCGCCACTGGGCACGCTTGTGTGCTGCTCTTTTTGAAGGGCAACACTGCTCATGCACGCCCCATCCACGCCCACACTCTCAGCTGCGCGCCCAAGCAGCACAAACACCCCCCCCGCTCTTGCACTTGCCCCCACTTGTTGCACCACAAGCCCCACACAAAAGGCATTGACGAGCACATTGTGTGTAAAACCATCGCTAAAACCGCTCTCACAGCCTAAATTTTGCGTGCGGGTATGCTTGGCGTAGTCGTTAAAGCCCGCTAGGGCTTCTTGGTGGTGGGGGGTGCTTTGAGAGGAGCGCAGCAGGGCAAAACAGGCTAGAGGCCTTGCGCCCACACTCAATAGGTCGCGCTGCACGCCGCCTAGCCCCGTGGCTGCGCCCGCATAGGGGTTTAAAAAACTCGGGTGGTTGTGCGATTCGATTTTAAAGGCAGCGCCTAGTCCGCCCCCTAAATCCACCACCCCCCCGCTGTTCTCTAAATCCGCTCCAAAGGCTTTTAAATGGGCTTTGCTGGAGCGGTAGCTGCAATGTTCACTCCAAAGGGTTGCCACTAAGGCATGTTCGAGTGCGCTGGGCGGGCGTTTTAGATGGGTGCTTAGGGTTTGTAAATCCTCTGGGCTTAGGGTGTTTGGCATGGCTGTCCTTGAAGTTTTACCTACTTTAGCAAATTTAGCAAAGCTTAGCTAAGAAAAATACAAAGTTCTTTGGGTATTGTGGGAGTTTTTAAGGAGTGCGAATGGGTCTTTTTGTGTTGCAATTTGTGGTGCTGCTCGCGGCCTTGTTTTTGGGCGTGCGGCTGGGGGGGATGGGGATTGGCTTTGCGGGGGGGCTTGGCGTGGTGGTGCTCACTTTAGGGCTTGGCATGGACGCGGGGGCGATCCCTTGGGATGTGATTTTGATCATCATGTCCGTGATTGGAGCAATTTCGTGCATGCAATTAGCCGGAGGGCTAGATTACTTGGTCTTGGTGGCGGAGAAGATTTTACGGGCAAACCCTAAATATATCAACTACCTAGCCCCCTTTGTAACCTACGCCCTCACGCTTCTAGCGGGCACGGGGCACACCTCCTTTTCCGTGCTGCCTGTGATCGTGGAGGTGGCAAAGGGGCAGAAAATCCGCCCCTGCCGCCCCTTATCCTTGGCGGTGGTGGCTAGCCAAGTGGCGATCACGGCTAGCCCCGTATCCGCAGCGGTGATCACCATGAGCGCCTTTGTAGAACCCTTGGGCGTGTCTTATCCGCTTTTATTAAGTTTAATCATCCCCTCAAGTTTTTTAGGCTGTGCGCTCACAGCGTTTCTTGTGAGCGCGTTTTTCTCTAGCCACTTAGAGGGGGCGGTGGCCATGCGCTCTACAGAAAATAAAGAGCTGCCCAAGGGCGCGCGCTTGTCGGTGTGGATTTTTGTGGCGGGGATTGTGGCGGTGGTGCTTTACGCCACGGCAATTTCTAAAAATGTGGGCTGGATCGCGCCCGTGCATTTGCCCCGCAATGGCGCGATCATGGCGTTCATGCTCACCATCGCGGCATGTATTGTCTTTTTTTGTAAGATCAAATGCAATAACTTGGTGCAAACAAGCACCTTTAAAGCGGGGCTTAGTGCTTGTGTGTGCGTGCTGGGCGTGGCGTGGCTGGGCGATACCTTTGTGAAAGCCTACATTGAGCCGATCAAAACCCACGCCGCGGCGTGGATCACGCATTACCCCTTCTTGCTTGCGGTGGGGCTGTTTTTCACTAGCATGCTCTTATACTCGCAGGCGGCAACCACAAAGGCACTCATCCCCAGCGTGATTTTAGCCATGGGGCTCACCCCCGCTCACCCGCACGGCGTGGCGACCATCATCGCCTCGTTTGCTGCCACCTCAGCCCTCTTTGTGCTGCCCACTTACCCGACTTTACTAGGGGCGGTGCAAATGGACGACACGGGCAGCACGCAAATTGGCAAATACGTGTTCAACCATCCCTTTTTGATCCCCGGGACCTTAGCCATCGCCTTTTCGGTGGGCTTTGGGTTTTTATTCACCTCTCTTTGGCTGTAGCTGGTAAGGGGGTTAGTTGTTGGGGGTTTCGGAGGTGGGCTTTTTACTAAAGAGCGATTCAAGCATGCTTAAACCGACTTTTTCGGGTGTTCTAGGGGCGTTCTCTTTGGGCTCGAGCACTTCAAAATCTATATCAAAGCCCGTGAGCATACACGCCAAGCGCACATTCACCCCATTGCGCCCGATCGCCTTGCTCTTTTGATCGCCATAGAGGGTAACTTGGGCATTTTTCTTGCCCTCCTCGGTTTCGCTCAGTTTGATCTTAATGATTTGGGCGGGGGACAAAGCATTGGCGATATACATTTCTGGGATTTCGTTGTAATGCACGCAATCAATGCTCTCGTTGCAAAGCTCCTTGCTGATGGCGTTGATCCTCACCCCCTTCACCCCCACGGTCGCACCGATGGGGTCTATTTGGTTGTTGTGGGAGCGTAGGGCAAGCTTTGCCCGATCCCCGGGAATACGCGCAATCCCCATGATCTCTATCTCTTCATCGGCGATCTCAGGCACTTCTAGGTGCAGCAAGGCTTCTAAGAATTTGGGCGTGGTGCGCGAAAGCTCTAAGATCAAGCCCTGTTTACTAAAGCGCACATGTTTTAACACCGCCCGCACGCTATCGCCCACCTTAAAACTCTCCCCCTTAATGCGGTTTTTCAGGGCCAAAATCGCCTGTAAGCCGTCTATCTCTATGTAGGTGTTTTGCTCGCTATCCACATCCAGCACGACCCCGCTTACAATGGTGTTGAGCATCGCCTTGTATTTTTGGAAGTATTGGTCTTCTAGGCTCTTTTGTATGTTGAACTCTAGGTCTTTAAATAGGGCATTGACTGCTCCCCTCTTCATGTCTTTTAGACTGATTTCATAGTGCAACAAATCATCGGGCTTTAAAGTCGGGTCACTCTTGTGCGCTTGGCTTAGGGCAAGCGTGTTTTTAGGATCGGTCTCTAGCCTCGGGTCATCATCGGCGCACACCTGCACCACATGCAAGAGCGTTAAATCCTTGTTAGAGTCGTCAATGACAAAATGCGCCTGTGCGTCCAAGCACTCTTTGGCGACTTTTAAAATGCTGTTTTTGACGACATCTTTAATTGTGTCTAAGCTTAAGCCCTTTTCATAGGCAATCAGCTCGACTATGTCTAGTATTTTCTCCATAAACATCCTTGGGTGATTTAAATCGGGGGTAAAGTGGCATTATAGCAAAATTTCTTTTTAAAACTTAGGCAAAGGCACTTGGGTGGCAAAATTAAAGTGCATTTCGCCAAGCCCGTCTATCTCCATGTCCATTTTAGCGTCCTGCTCTGAGATGTAATCGAGCTTTTTAAAAGCGAGTAAATAGCCCCTTGCGTATTTGTTCGTGGTGTAGAGGATTTTGTCGTATTCGTCCTTGTCAATGGGGCGCACCCACATGGGCGTGTATTCTTTTTTGTTAGAGCCATGCAATACATAGCTAATGCCCCCGTTTTCATACACGCTCTTATCTTGGGCAAACAGCTCCACAAAGAAAAACTCTCGTTGGTGGTATGTTACAGGGTCCACGTCGTTTAAATGCGTGATGAAGACGCTTGCCACGGGGCGCAGGTCTTTAATGATTTCGCCCTTTCTGGTCGCCTGCGTGCGCTTTTCTTCAATGTAATTGGGCATGTAAGCTGTATCCAGCCTCTCTTCGCACCCGCTAAACAACACCAAAAACACTAAAAACAACCAAAACATGCCCTTATTTTAACCCAAAAATCTTATAAATTTACGCCCCTTGCCGATCTAGACCCCATGGACTATTTAAGCGTGTTTCAAAAAAATGGGGTTTTTGTTCCTTTTGTGGTGCTGGGCGATCCTTCCCATGAAGAGAGTTTAAACATCGTTAAAACGCTCATAGACGCAGGGGCAGACGCTTTAGAGCTAGGCTTTGCCTTTAGCGATCCTATGGCCGATGGCGTGGCGATACAAGCAAGCCACTTGCGCGCTTTAAAGGCTGGGGCGTGCATGCAAAAAAACTTTGAGCTCTTGGCGCAAATACACGCCTACAGCCCACAAACGCCCATCGGGCTCTTGCTGTATGCGAACTTAATCCACCGCTATGGCATAGAGAGTTTTTACCCCAAATGCGCAGATTGCGGGGTAGCTAGTGTCTTGGTCGCCGATTTACCCTTAGTAGAGAGCGCGCCTTTTGTAACAAGCGCAAGGGCGCATAACATTGCCCCCATTTTCATTGCCGCCCCGCACACAAGCCATAAGGATTTAGAGCAAATCGCCAATCTCACCAACGCCTATGTCTATGTGTTGGCACGCGCGGGCGTTACGGGGGCAAGCGAGAGTTTGGGCACAAACGCTAAGGGCGTGATCTCTCAGCTTAAGAGCGTTAAAAATGTGCCTTGTTTGCTAGGCTTTGGCATTTCTAAGCCCGCCCACGCCAAAGAAGCCCAAGACATGGGGGCAAATGGGGTCATTTGCGGCTCGGCGGTGGTGAAAATCCTAGAGCAGAATTTAAACAACCCCCCCCAAATGCACGCCAAGTTAAAAGACTTTGTGCAGGGCTTTAAAGCTTAGTATCCAAGCGTTTGTAGTAGCGCAGAGCAATCACCGCTAGGGTTAAAAAAGGCCCTAACACCCCCACTTCAGGCAAGAACACCCCCGAAATGCTAAACTTGCCCATAGCAAAGAATAGCCCCCACAGCACCAGCGAGAGCAAAATGAATTTTAAACTCAGCAGGGCGAGGTTTTCATAGCGGGCGAGTTTGGGCGTGTGGTAGGCGATGAGGATCGCCGTGAGGGGCACAAAAAAGGGCAGTAGGATCGACACATACAAGAAGCCCCGTATTTTCTTGGTATCCGCCTTTTGGCGATAGAGCACATGCAAGGAGCGCAGTGCGTCCGTGATGGACACGGCGGGCTTGTTTTGATAAATCGTGTCGAGCACTTTGGGACGAAAGCCCTTAAGCGTCTTTAGCACAGGCAGTTTTTGTACCTTAAGCCCCTTGGGCCCGAGCACAAAGGGGGTGGGCAAAGTTAAAAAGCGCACGCCGTGCAACACCCAAAACTTGCCTTCAAAGTTGGCACTCGGGGCTTGGGCAAAGGTTTTGAGTTGCTTGTTCTGCAATGTGAAAATTTTCACATTGCTCGCGCTTTGCAGCAGGGGGTTGATTTTACCAAAATAGACATAGTCGTTGTTGTATTTCACCAAGAGATTTTGGGAGATGTTGCCCGCATTGTCTTTATAAATGATGGCTTCGGCTTTTTCTTGCATATAGACAAAGGGCGTGGCACTCAATCCCACGAAAATGACGATGAAGAGGGCGTTGATGGCAAGCATGGGTCTTAGGATTTGCTTGATAGAGTAGCCGATGGAGAGCAGGGCGGTGTATTGGTTGGAGTGGATGAAGGCGGTGTAAAAGAGCACAAGGGCTAAGAGCAGGGAGAGGGGCAGGGTGTAATTGAGCGCGTAAAGTCCGTCATAGACAAAAAAGAGCAAGAGCAAGTTAGCGGCAGTGGGGAATTTCTCGGCGTATTGCAGGCTGTCAATGCCGATAAAAAAGAACTCAAGGGCGCATAGAATGATGCAAAAATATTTGAGGTAGTAAGAGCCGACAAACACCCACAAGCGCATGGGCTAGGCTCTGCGGGTGAATTGGTTTTGCAGGGCGTAAAAATCGCCCTTTTCTAGGTAAAAGAGCAGGGCTTCTTTGGCGTGTTCTAAAATTTCGTTTAATAGAAACTGCTCTTCTTGGTTGAAACGCTCAAGCACATGGCTGATGACTCCACCCTTGCCCCGCCCGATCCCGATTTTCATTTTATAAAAAGGGTGGGTGCAATGCGCCATGATGGACTTGAGCCCATTATGCCCTCCACTGCTCCCCTTGGCTTTAAAGCGCACCGCCCCCAAAGGCAAATCTAAGTCGTCATGCGCTACCAAAATGGACTCTACAGAGTGCCTTGCTAAAAAGGCTTGCACAGCTTGCCCGGAGTTGTTCATGTAGGTGGTGGGTTTGAGTAGGTAGGCTGTGCCTACTTTGGCGTAGTCGCCTTGATAAAGTTTGGAGTGTTTGAAGCTTATATTGAGGCTTTGCGCCAGCAAGTCTAAAATATCAAAGCCCACATTGTGGCGGGTGTGGGCGTAGGTGGGTGTGGGATTGCCTAGCCCCACCACGAGCATTACTTCGCCTTAATGACCCCAACAACGGCGTTATTTGGGTTTTCCAGTACCCTAACATGGGCGGGGACTTGTAAATCCCTGATCAAAATCGCATCCCCCACATCTAGGGCGGACACATCCAGCTCGAAATGGGTGGGCAAATTCTCAGGCACGCACTCCACTTGCACGCGGGCTTTGGAGAGCATTAAAATGCCCTTGTTTTTTAAGCCCACGGGGGTGCCTGTGGTTTTGACGGGGATTAAGAATTTAGACTTCAAGCCCTTTTGGAGCACCAACAAATCCACATGGATTAAGGCGTTGGTGACGGGGTCTTTTTGGTAGGCCTGCACCACAACATTGTAGCTTGTTTGCCCGATTTTCACCATAAAGTCTAGGTTGGGTTTGTGTTTGACAAAGCGGATAAACTCGTTGGTTTTAAAAGTGGCGTGGATGTTCTCCATGCCTCTAGCGTATAAATTCGCCATCAAAACCCCTTCTTTGCGCAACGCTTTTTTGGCGGATTTGCTAAGCGCGCCCCTAGCTTCACCTTCTAACATGGCCGTCCTTCTGTATCAAAGATTTAAGCGTGGATTACCCACAAGAATAAACGGGAATTTTAATCTTAAACAACTTAGACAACGCTTATATGCAACACACATGCCCGTTTTTTGGCTTTAAAATGCTAGTATGTGGCATGCCATGTCGGATTTTCAAATATTTTAGCATCCATAAGAAGCGCACCCTCGCTTGTGTCCTTTTCATGGCAATGACTCCGCTTAAATCCAAGAACTTAAGCTACATGTCTTCTGCCTATGAAATTGGCATGGTTTATCTTAAGCCTTTAAACGCCAATAAGCCCTTGCAGGGGGCTTCCATTACCTGGGGTTATGAGATCAACCCCAAAAACTCGTGGCTTTACAGCCGTTATTATATCTTCTTGGATTACGGCAATATTTTACTCGGGCAAACTTCTAAACAAGCGAATTTATTCACCTATGGCGTGGGCGGGGAGTTGATGGTGTCTTACAACCAAAACCCCATCAACTCGTGGACTCTCTTTTTTGGCTTGCAACTTGGGGTAAACTCGTGGGTGATTAACCAAAAGGTTTCGGATCTGATTGAAAACACTTGGAACTCGTTTAAGGATTTTTCGTTCAAGCCGGCGTATTTTCGGGCAATGGGGACTTTCGGGGTGCAGTTCCGCACCATTGTAACTTGGCACATTGTGGATGTAGAGGTGGGGATGAAGGTGTTTTTAAACCCCGAACCCAAAAGCCCTTTCGAGCGTAATCTTTTGTTTTTCATCTCGCACGCTTGGCATTTTTAGCCTTGCGTGATGTTAGCAACTCCAAAGCGGTTAACTTTAGATTAACCACTTGAGATTAACCTAGGGCGTTTCCAAATTTTGAAGGAAGAGCAAAGCAACAAAACAACAACAACAGCAAAGGTCGCCTTCTCCAACAGCTAAGAAGACTATCGATTTTTCGGTGTTTAGGCTTTCTAGTCTATTTGCTAGGTGCTTAAAACACGGGCGCAATTCTACTATAAATGTACCGTTTTGTCAAGCTAGAGGGGCTTTTTTTGCAAATAATACGCTTTTTTGTGTATTTAATACCCAAAAAGCCAAGAAATATCCTTAAATCTGGCTATTTTTAATCCAAAACCTTTAAGAGATTTTCTAAGAAAATATTGCGCCCACATAGTCCTAAGGCACCTTTGGCAAGGTGATGCCTTGCTGTCCTTGGTATTTGCCTTGTTTGTCCTTGTAGCTGGTGGCGCAGACGCTATCGCCTTGCAAAAACACCACTTGGGCGATGCCCTCGTTAGCATAGACTTTAGCCGGCAAAGAAGTCGTGTTAGAAATCTCAATGGTGATGTGCCCCTCAAATTCGGGCTCAAAGGGGGTAACATTGACGATGATCCCGCAGCGCGCGTAGGTGCTTTTGCCAAGACAAATGGCAAGCACATCTTTAGGCATTTTAATGTATTCAATGCTGTGTGCTAGGGCAAAGGCATTTGGGGGGATTGTGATAAAATCTTGCGTGTAAATGGTTTCAACTAGGGCAGGGTTAAAGTTTTTAGGATCAACCACGCCCGTGTCCATGGATTTAAACAGCTTAAACTCCGTGCCGACTCTAATGTCGTAACCATAGCTGCTTAAGCCATAGCTGATTGTGCCCTTGCTGATTTGTTGTTTGCAAAAAGGGGCGATCATGGCGTGTTGTTCGCTCATCTCTTGAATCCAAGTGTCCGCTTTTAAGCCCATAAGAACCTCCAAAAACCCCCATTATAGCACAGTCTTTTAAGCTTGTTTAAGCTGTGGACTGTTAAGAATAGAGAAAAAGGCTTTTAGTGCTCTCTGTTTATAATCTTTCTTTAAAAGAACTGCAAGATCATGCGCTGTCTTGTGGTTTTAAGCCCTTCGTCGCCAAGCAGGTTTTTAGCTGGCTCTACCAACGCTACGCCACGGATTTTAAGCAAATGCATAACTTATCTAAAGCTTTTCTGGCGTGTTTAGAAAAGGATTTTTGCGTGCAAACTCTAAGTGTAGGGGCTAAAGAGTGCAGCAAGGATAAAAGCGAAAAGTATTTATTCTTAACCCCCGATAGCCATAGCTTTGAAAGTGTGTTTATGGTGATGAAGCCCGCACAACTAGATACAGAAGGGCAGATTTTGGCACAAGAGAAACTGACTTTTTGTTTAAGCTCGCAAATCGGGTGTAAGGTGGGGTGTGTGTTTTGCGCCACGGCTAGGGGGGGTTTTGTGAGGGATTTAAATGCGGGCGAGATTGTGGAGCAGGTGGTAACCTTAAAAAGGGAGCACAATTTAGAGCCCACAAAGGGGGTTAATTTAGTCTTCATGGGCATGGGCGAGCCTTTGCATAATTTTAAGGAAGTGGTGAAGGCGATTGGGATTTTAAGCGACCCGCATGGCTTAAATATTTCCACAAGGCGGATCACCATTTCCACAAGTGGGGTCGTGCCTGTGATAGACGCTTTGGGAGCTTTAAATTTAGGCGTGCAGCTGGCTATATCCTTACACGCCGTGAACGACACCCTACGCTCAAAGCTCATGCCCATCAACAAAACCTATAACCTAGAAGCCCTCATCCAAGCCATTAAACGCTTCCCCGTGGATACAAGAAAAAGGGTCATGTTTGAATACTTGGTGATTAAAGACTGCAACGATGGGCTCGAACATGCTAAGGCGTTGCTAAAGCTTTTAAACGGGCTTAAAGCCAAGGTGAATTTAATCCCCTACAACCCTAACCCAAGTTTAAAGTTTGAACGCCCCGACTTGGATAAGGTCGCACAATTTGCGGACTTTTTAAACCAAAAGGGGCTTTTATGCACCCTGCGTATCTCTAAGGGGCTAGATATTAGCGCCGCCTGCGGACAGCTAAGAGAACAGCAAAGATAATCATTTGCACTGCTCCACACTAGCAATTTGAAAGAGTCAATTAAGAAATACGGCGAATACTTCAAGTCTAGGGATGCATTAGTAGAAATGAGGGGTTATACCATTTATCCAAATCTTAAAACACATTTGAAAACCATAAAATTTGGGTGACCTGAAACTCTGATACCTAAAGACCTTGCTTTTACTTTAAAACTTGGTCCATTATTTTTGTTCCGTTGCTTCATAAAGTTATAAGGCTATTTTGCAATTATCCTCACAGACACATCCAAAACTAAATGCAGACGGAGGCACTTTCAAAAGGTAACGATCATTAAAATAGAATTTATCCTTTATCCTTTGTTATCCTTTGAACTTGTTTATTTAACACTGATGGCACTAGAAACCCCCATGCCCTGCGCCACGCGGTCGCTAGCGGCTTTAATTTTTTCTATCAAATCTCGGGTTTCATAGGAGAGTTCAGCGGTTTTTTCTGCTTCTTCCGTACCCGTGTTGATGTTGACCACAACTTGGGCGGTGATCTCTTTAATCGAGCTGATG
>NZ_BSWS01000019.1:0-11589 GCF_030270165.1 Helicobacter sp. NHP22-001
TCGTTTTTCAACTAAATTTATCTACTTTTCAACTAATTTTATCTACAGAAAATAACTAATTTTGTCTAAAACCTATAAAAATTTAGTTTTTAGAGCCCATTTTTTCGGCTTTTTAAGGGGTAATATTTCTTAAATTAGTTGATATATGCTAAAATTGCCTAGAAAAAACTAGATTTAAAGATATTTAAAGATGAAGTAATGTTTTCTAAGAAAGTAGATGAGACTCAATTGAGTCGGCTCAAAGCCCTGAAGTACGACTTGGATGCAATCGGTATTTTGGAGACACAAAGCAATCAAAATCCCACTACGCTCGTTAAGCTATTCCCAGAAAAATCACAAATTGTGAGGGAGATAGTGGCAATCATACTAGCAAATGAGGGGAATATAGATGGTGCAGAAAGCAACGACACTTCACAACATGCCATTAAAGATTTAAAACACATTGCAAAGCAAATCAGCGATTTGGAGGCAATTTTACAGAACGCAACCCGTTCTGGCGTAAAACAAGGTTTAAAAGATGGGATCGCTGACTGCATTGAGAAGATGGCAACAACGCTCAACACATGGACTGGCTGGTTAGAAAAAGAAAATGTTAGTCATTGCAACTCGCAGACCACAGAAGTCATCTCCACACAGCCAGACAAAGTCAAAATCCCCGCCATTGAAGTCGCTTCTACTGCAAAAACCCCAACCCAAGAGCAACAACAAAATTTGGTGGTTGTGGCTTTTGCCAAAGATTTAAAGGTGTGCGACCCCGGGGATATTTGGATGCATAACAATATCTACAAAGTAAATCTAGGCGGTTTAACGGCTTTAGAAAATAACCTACTCTACAGCATATGCGACAAAGTCAAAAACAAAAAAGACATGATTGTTAATTTTACAGCCAAAGACTTGCGCCACATTGTGGGGCTTAAAACTTTCAGTGGGGCTAAATTAACCACCTTAGCTAAGTCTCTGAGTAAAAAACTCATCGCCGCTCACTTTGAAGTGCTGATCCCCGTTGGTGAGGATTTAGTGGCGAGTGAGTACATTGGCCTTTTCAGCCGTTTTAGTGTCGTGCACCATAAATCAAGTGGAGAATTCGAGCACCTAACAGTGCAAGTTGGACAACACTTCACACATTTGTTAAATGCCCTAACCAAAGACTTCACCATATTTAAGCTCAATACTTTTGTGAACTTAAAGAGTAAATACGCCAAGACTCTTTTTAGAATGCTGGAGCGCTTTAGAAACACTCCTTATAAAATCACCTTCACAAACATTGTCTATAAGAACGATTGGGTGGGGTTTTGTGAATTTATGGGAATCCCTAAAAGCTATAAAATAGCCGACATTGAGAGTAACATATTAGCCCCTGCTTGCCGAGAACTAGGCTATACAAAAAATGAAATCGATATCCTATTAGGGCAGGGCAAAACATATGAAGACTTACGCGACAGACCTTATAACACTATATTTTATGAAAAACACCGTGCAGGACGGGGTGGCAAGATTGTAGGCATCACCTTTTATGTAACTCCAAATACAGACACACTGAGACAACAGGAAATCACTAAACGGCGTTTAGAAATCAAAAAAGAACAAAATGCCGTTTTAGATAAAGCCATCATTGCCCAAAAGGAATTTAAAAAACGACAGGCACAAAGAGCAAAAAAACTAGAGTACTACACCCAGCAAGAAGTTAAGACGCTCATAGGCTTTTGTGGCAGAGTGGGCAATTTGTTTGTTGATGAGTTTGGTGAACACTTATTTAAAAAACTTAAACTATGCACGGTCAATTTTTGGAACAATAAAAAATGGATATTTTGTCTTTTTGAGATCACTCCAAGAGATCAAGATGCCATGCGTGACGAAACGCAATGGGCAACAAGATACCAACAACACATACAACTTTGTAATGTTGATTATAAAAGCGGAAGATACCTAACCTACACTTTTGCCGATGCCGACAGCTTTATTGAACGCTTTGCTAAAAGCTCTACCTAGATTTTACTCTTACTCAGTCTAGTTTGACAATCTTTGAAGCCCTCTAAAACAATGCATAGAGAATAAGTAGGCTTAGAGTAGATATACAAGACATAGACAAACCACACAAGATTTTAGACCCATTTATCTTAACCAATGTCAAGCACCTTAAAAGCTGGTTTAAGAAGTATGCGGAGTGAGAGAGGACAAATATATTTCTTACACTCACCCCATTAATCTCTAATCTAATTTTTCTAGAATTGACAATAGAATTATAAGAATTATTAAAAACAATATTTTTCTCATTTTAATCATTTCATGTTTTTTCTATATATAAGCTTTTGATTTGTTTTATTTTTGAAATTTATAGAGTAAGTCATGTCTTATGTTGTCTGTCCCCACTTGCGACACCCCAGAGCATTTTGTGTTTATCTTTGAAAACATGCAAGACTTACAAAAGTGGATAGACAAACACAGCACTAAAATCCCCCACTTCTAAAAACCCCCACAACCGCAAACCAATCCAAACCCCACACCCTAACACGCCCAAAACGATTATAGAGCCTTCTACAGCTTAAACCACTTTAAGCTATTAAAGCCCCCACGGCGTATGAGTGGCAAATTATGAGTGAGCTTGCGAACGCACCCTGTTAAGGGTCATAATTTGCAAATTATGACCCCCTACGGGGACACGCCGCAAGCTTGTTGTCATAATTTGCCCTTGCAGGGGGCTAAGAAATAAAATTAACTTAGAAGCATTTGAATATAAAAAAGTTGTTGCCTTGGCATTATGTACTAAAATCTTCATCAATATCAAAGCACAAGGATTAACATATGAAAAAGCCCATCAATGAAATGAACAGGCGAGAATTGCATGCTGAATTTACTAGGTTAGGCAAAGTGGTTACAAAAATTGAAGCAGAAGAAGAAAGACTTAGTGAGAAGTTAAAGAAAGTGCAAAAGTCTAAAAGTGAAGCTCTCACAAAATACAATGAAGTGCTTAAGAAGTTACAAGAATACAAAGAGGATACAAAGAGAGAGACCACAGAACAACACACAATCCCAAAAAACATCTAATAGCGATCAAGGTAAGCATTAGATAGAGAGAAAGCAATGGGAGGCATTGCATCCATCAACTTCAAACCCACGAAAAACCCCGTACAGGTGTTTCACAATGATAGAAGCACGCCCCCTAATTATCTCTTGCCTAAAGAAAGGCAATTATATTCTATCTGCAATAGAAGTGGTCTTGAAGCACAAGCTCTAAAGCAACAAATGATAGATAAGGCTATTAGTGCCTATACACAAAAAGTTAAACAGAAGTTTCAAGCAAAAACTTATGTTTATAGTGCCGTTGTCAATCTCAAAGACACGACCACCATGCAAGACCTAGAGAAACTAGCCACGCACTTTAAAGACAAATACGGCATTCAATGCTACCAAATCGCTATCCATAGAGATGAAGGGCATATAGATGAGTTTGGCAATACACACATCAACCACCACGCCCATATGGAGTTTGTAACGCTAGATGAGAACACGGGTAAGAATAACTTTAAAAGAGTGCCTTCTTTAATGCTTAAGCAAATCCAAACAGAAGTGGCACAAATCTTAGGCATGCAAAGGGGGACAGAAAAGCGTATCAGTGGAGCTAAACGCATTGAGCCTAGAGCTTACGCCAAGCTCATGGAGCAAGAGAAAGTCAAGCGGATTGCACTAAATGAGAGTCAAACCAAAGAAGTTAAAAACTACCAAGAGCAAATCCAAAACTTACAAGCAAGTGCCAAGAGCAACCAAGCAGAGCTAAACACCCTTAAACAAGACAAGACTAGCCTAGAGCTAGCCAACACTACACTACAACAAGAGAGCACCGCTTTAATCCAAGAGAACCAAGAGCTTAAAGACCACAGCACAGAGCTAGAAGCCACGCTCATAGACCTAACAAGTCTTGTAGCCCCCCAAAATAAGCAAGGTAAGCTCACCCTTAAAGAAGCCAAGCCCTTACTAGAGAGTGTAAGAAAGCAAATGATTGCTATTAATCAGGGCTTAGGCGATTTAAAGCTTTTTACACAAGAGGATTACAAAGCCTTAAGAGCCTTAAAAGAGGAGGACTTAAGCATTGCTGACTTAAAAAATCGCATTACACAGATAGAGCGAGAAGCCAAAGAACGCTATAAAACTTTACAAGAGCAATACAAAGATCACTTAAGCCCTGAGCAGGTAAAGGACAAAGTAACAGCCACTGCCAAGCAATACGAAAAGCATTTAAGTCCCGAGCAAGTAGAAGACAAGATAACAGCCACTAAAGCCTTATACAAAGACTATCTAAGCCCTAGTGCTGTGAAAGAGCTTAGGCAAAAGCACACTAAAGAGCTTGAGCTTAGAGAACAAAGCCACACTAAGGCTTTACAAGAGAAAGATAGTGCCTTAGAGAAAATGGCACAAGAGCTAAGAAACAAAGACACAGAACATGCCAAAGCCCTAGATACACTACAAACACAGCACGCCCAAGAGCTAGAACAAGCCAAGAGAGAGCTTGAGAAAAAAGCCAAGCCACAAGAGTATGCAAACAAGCTAAAAGACCTATTGCAAAGCTTTATAGAACAAGTCGTTAGCCCCGTGCTAGAGAAACTCCAAGCAGAGAAAGGGGCAGAGATCGAAGCCGTGATCCAATGGAAAAAGCAAAACGAACAAGAGAAAGCAAAATACCACGCATATCTAGCAGCCCTTGCAGATGATTTGATTGCAGGAAAATTCTCTACAATCAACGCTATGGCAAAACTATTTGGCAAGGGGGTTAAAGATGCCATGAGTCCGCAATACTTTGAAAGCATTGCCAAAGATAGGCGGGATCGATTTTTAAAACAACATATAGGTGAGATTGAAAAGAAGTTAAACCAAGAGCTTAAGCCCATCATTGCCAAGATAGAGCAAACGAGAGAATGGGGGCATAAAGCCTTTCTAGAGAGGATAAAAGGACTAGAAAGTAGCATAGGCAAGCTTACCACAGAGTTTAAGGGGAGTGCAGAGTATGGAGCAGAACTCAGTCAAGCTCAAAGGCAGGTAGATAGCCTTGAATACGACAAAAAGCAGTTACAAAGTAAGATTAACTCTCTAGAGCAAGAAAAAGAAAACACAAAACGAGAGTTGCAAGAAGCCCACGCAAATAAAGAAGTCCTTAGAAAGAGTGTTGCCGAGAACACAAAGCTTAAAGATGAGCTAGATACAGCCAAGGCAGAGCTACAGACTACAAAAGACAAGCTACAAACCACACAGAGCGACTTAGACACCACAAAGACAGAGCTTGAGGCGACAAAGGTAGAGTTAAAGGGCATGCAAAACGATTTGGGGGCTTTGGATAGGCTGGGGGGCGTTGTGTATGCAAAGATTGCCGAAATAGGCAAGATAAGCCCCGAAGTGGCTCAGGCGTTAGAAATCAAAGCCAGTAATGCATTAAACGACCTTGCTCGTCTTAGAGAGGAGTTGCCCGAAGCTTTAGCACAGGTGAAAGCCAAACAAGAGCAACAAAAGCTACAAGAGCAAGAGCAAAAGGGGAGTGGGGGCAAGCACATTTAGTGCCTTTCTTTTTGTGTTGTTTTGTAGAAAATCACAGAAAAATCACAGAGAATTTATAGACAAAATACAAAGAATTTTCATTAAAAATATTGCAAAAAAATATGTCAATATATTTAATACTTTTTAGATTTTATCCCTTGAATTTTTGTAAAACTCTTATAAAAGGCGTGCCTAATTTGTCATATTTTTTAAGAGCATTTTTAGATATTTTAGCACACAAAAAACCCTAATCAATCCCTTGCAAGAACAAGCATAAAGTGCTTATTTATGGTCTTTATGGCAATGGTTTAATCATTTTTATTTTTGTTTTTATTTCAATGTTTAATAAAATAAATATTTTTATCAATATTTAATATTATAAATTAATTTAAATTAAAATTATTAATTAATTAGTTAATTATCTAATTTTAGAATTATTTTACAATATCAATTTTCATTAATTATTTTTTGTTACAATGCTCGCCACACAACAACCAAAAGGGAGCTTGCTATGTTTGACATTAACTCTACAGAGGACATCACCCATTACGCCTTGCGTTTGCAAGAGATTAAAGAAAAAATGAAACAAGCTGGGTTATTAGAGTTGTTTGAAGAAGCCCTAGAGATTCAAGAGGGCTTTAAGCACCTTTTAAACTTATCCAACAAAAACAAAAAAATGCTGACAGCAGAGCTTATGGGTAAAAGACCTGTGGGACGACCTAGAAAAAATCTAGGGCAAGGAGTGGTGATAACCACGCAAGCCACCCAAACCAAAAGAGAGAAACAAGCACAGAGAGAGCAGAAAGAGCAAGCCCCCACAGAGAGCCAAGAGCAAGACACACAAGGGGAGCAAGGGGGTATAAAGAATGAAGCTAGCCCACAAGCTCAAAGCCAAACCCCACAAACCCCACAAGACACACAAAGCGAACAAGCCCCGCAAGGCACCCAAGACACACAACCCCCAAAAGCAAACCAAGACAATACACAAGGCATACAAACTCCACAAACAGAGCAAGACGCACAAGACGCACAAGACGCACAAACAGAGCAACAGCAAGGGCTAAACACTTCTAAGCCACAAAAACCCCAAGAAACCCAAGAAAATAAAAAGACAAGGGGCAGAAAGCCTAAGAAGGGGTAGCTAGCAAACAAAATCATCTCACAGCCTAAGAGCATAAGTATTGGTGTGCTAAACTCCACACAACAGCTTTAAAATGTAAGAGCCCACAAGGACAAAATGAAAACCGCCATCAAAACCCCACCAAAAACCCTATTTGACACCCAAAAACCCCCCTTAACTCTACGCTCCCCACTCTTTTATGTGGGCGATAAATACAAGCTCATGCCCCAATTAAGACCCCTATTCCCCATCCACATTAAACGCCTAATTGAGCCCTTTGTGGGTGGGGGTAGCTCGTTTTTAAACACCAAAGCCCAAACCTACCTACTCAACGACATCAACCCCTACATCATCAGGCTACATCAAGCTCTCATCGCCCAAGATTTTCAGTCATTCTTAAGCAAAATCCTTAAGAAAATCCAAGCCTATGGGCTGTCCTGCTCTTTTCAAGACCACATCCCCCCCTTTGCTCTAAGACAAACCCACAAAAAAACCTACTTCGCCCATTACAACAAAATCGCATACGAGCGTTTAAGGGCAGACTTCAACGCCCACAAGCAAGACATGGAGACGCTCTACTTGCTCTTGATCTATGGCTTTAACCACATGTTGCGTTTCAACGCCAAGGGGGACTTTAACTTACCCGTGGGCAATGTGGATTTTAACCGCAATGTGGTGGGGGCTTTAAAAGCCTATTTTGAGCACACCAAAACCAAACAACTCCAATTTTTTAGCCTAGACTTTAAGGACTTTTTGGGGGGCATTGCGTTTAAAAAGGGGGATTTTGTGTATTGCGACCCCCCCTATCTCATCAGTGGGAGCGAGTATAACAAGCTGTGGGGGGTTAAGCAAGAGCAAGACTTATACGCCCTATTGCAAGATTTGGACGCTGGGGGCGTGGCATGGGGGCTTTCAAACCTAGCCACGCACAAGGGGCAAGAAAACCCCTATTTGCTTGAATTTGCCAAAAGCTACAAGACTTTTGAAATCCAAAGCAATTACATCAGCTTTAAAGACAATAGCCTTAAGAAAAACTCTAGAGAGATTTACATCACCAATGCCTAAGAAACCCAAGTATAAAATCTTATCCTTCAGCACCACGATGCGTAACCCCAAACGCATTGCAGCGTTTTTAGAAGTGCTTGCCCGTTTTGAAAACCGCACCCTAACGCACGCCTTGATTATGCAAATTGTCGCCCTTTTAATCCAAGAGAGGCTTTATGAAACCGAATACGAAAGGAAGTTTTATAAAGAAAAATTAAAAAATGGCTTAGAGTTTAACCAAACTGAAATCCAAGAGATCATCATCAACTCTCCACAAGATCACAAAGAGGCTGGCTTTGAGCATGGATGGGAGAGTCGTTTTGACACTTGGTATAAACTCTCTAAGGAGCTGGGCTTTTGTTACTACCAAATGGGTAAGCCCCTCCTCATCTCTAATGTGGGGCATATTCTCATCAATGCCGTGCAAACAGAAGGGGAGGATGGTGTGCGTGTTGCTGGGGTGTTTCTCAATGCCCTAATGAAATACCAACGCAATAACCCCTTTAGGCGTGTGCGTAACGAAAACGCCCCCCTGCCCCTATTGCTAAACACCATGCGTGTGCTGAAAGAAAAAACAGGCGACTCTAAAATCCACACCCAAGAAATCCCCTTTCTGCTGTGCTGGCAAGATGGCGACCACAAGGCTTTAGCTGACTATATCCTAGACTTTAGATACGCCAACCCACATTTTCAATACAGCGATGATCTCATCTATGAAAAAGCCCTAAAGCTCTTAGAAAGCACCAACACCAACCGCTTTAAAAAGTCGCAGGTGTGCCAAGAAGGTGTAGATGATTACATCCGCAAAATGCGTCAAACACAGCTCATCACCTTAAGAGGTGGTGGGTTTTTCATTGACATCAACACTTTTGAGAGTGCAAAAGCCGACTATGTCATCCAACACTACACCAACTACCTCAAACACAAGGATCGCCTATCTTACTTCAATTACATGGGGACAATCGATGGCGTAATCCTAGACATCTCTACAAGCATAGACCCCACGACCCAAGAAAGCGTCAAGCTTAAGACCCTACAGCATTTTTCTAACACCTACACCCCAAAACAAATTTTTGACGAGCTAGAAAATCTTAATGGCAAAAAATCTAGCAAAGACACCCTTTTTAAACTCATCCCTGAGCCAACAAGACTAGAGTTTCTTACAAGCATTGCCCTAAAACAAGCTTATAAGAATTTGGAAGTCTTGCCAAATTACAGCGTAGATGATGAGGGTTTGCCGACAAGCCATGCCAGTGGGGGCAAGCCAGACATCCTATGCTATGACCCAAGCACACATGCCATCGCTGAAGTGAGCTTGCTGTGTGGGCGTGCCCAACTGGCAAACGAGCTCATCCCCATAGCAAGACACTTGGCTGATGAAAAGACACAGCACCCAAGCAAACACAACTTTGCCCTTTTCATCGCTCCTAAAATCCACGAGGATTGCCAACGATACGCCCGATTTGTCAAGCACGATGAAAACCTAGAGATTTGCAACCTAGACATCAAAGGCTTCATCAAAGGGCTTCAAAACACAATTCACATCGCTGAGCTTTTGCATGGCTAGCCCCTGTTTTAACATTGCCAACCGCCGATACACGGGGGCTAAGACAAAAATCCTAAATGAGATCGGTGCTGTCATAGCAAGCATCCCAAGCCTAGAAAAACAGAAAAACAAGGTTTTCTTTGATGTCTTTGCAGGGACGGGCGTGGTGAGTGAATTTTTTATCCGCCAAAACTCTTTCACGCATTTCATTCTCAATGATTTTTTGCACGCTAACCATGCCATCTACCAAGCTTTTTTGAGCCAAGAGCCTTTCAACCAAGCCCTTTTAAACAGCCTACACGACCGCTACAATGCCCTTGACCATCTAGAGGATAATTACTACTCTAAACACTTTGGGGGCAAGTTTTTTAGCCTTCTAGACGCTCAAAAAATAGGCTTCATCCGTAGCGACATAGACCGCCTACGCCACACCCATGCCATCACCCAAAAAGAGTTTTATATTCTACTTGCTAGTTTGCTCTTTAGTGTAGACAAGATTGCAAACACCGTGGGGCATTACGATGCCTACCGAAAAAACACACCCCCGCAAGATCGATTTAAATTTGTGCCAATACAACCCATACAAACCCCCCACATCATAGACATCCGCCAAATGGATGCCAACACCCTAGCCAAAAACCTAGACATCCCCATTGCCATCGCCTTCATAGACCCCCCCTACAACTCAAGGCAGTATTCAAGGTTTTACCACCTTTTAGAGACGCTTGCCAAAAACAACCAACCCAAGCTTTACGGACAAGCCCTAAAGCCACAGCCTGAAAACATGAGTGCCTATTGCAAAGTGGAAGCAAAGATTGCCTTTAAAAACCTAGTCCAAGCCCTAGCCCCCAAAACAAAAGCCCTTGTTGTAACCTACAACAACACCTACACTTCTAAATCCAACTCTAGCCAAAATAAAATCACGCTCCAAGAGATCAGCACAATCTTGCAAAGCTGTGGCAAGCTCACCACCCATGAGTTTCCTTTTAAAGCCTTCAGTGCAGGTAAAACAGAGTTTGAAGCCCACAAAGAATATATTTTCGTGTGTGAAGTGAAATAAGGCTCTTAAACCACACAAAAGACTACTGAGTTAAAATGCGTTTTAGAGTTGTGTTGTTAGTCTTTACCTTGGGAGTTTGGCATGAGTTTGCTAAAGTTTTTGATTAAAAATCTCTTGGCGAGTTATCTTATCATTGTTGGTTTGCCCACAAATCTATATGCAGATAAATTAGATTTTTGTGTAAGAACATGGGAATTAACACTTTTTGGTATGCCTATTGGTACTGCTTCTGTGAAAATTGTTTCTAAGACCAATAGCAGATTAAACATTAGGAAAATAAGTTTCAACGGAGGGAAATCTTGTAATAATTTTCAAATTACAAGAGCAAGTCATGGAGGAAATTTAGCTTATAATGAACCGCTCATTCTTCAAGTAGGGTGTTCTGTCTTGCAACTTAACTCTATAGAAATTTATACTACAGATGGCAGAGTGTTTCAGCATGCCTTCAGAGGAATTGAAACTGGTACAGAAGCAACTGCAGACTTTATTGATGGATGCGATGACGATTAAAGGTTACCAGAACTCTAAGAACCTAATCCACAATTCATAAACACAAACTCTAAAAGAACCATAAAAATTCAACTTACTTGAATACACTTTCTACCCCACTAGAATGCTCCACAATCGCAACAACACCCCTAACCCATAGTTTGAACTCTTTAACCTGTCTTAACGCTCTACGGGCTTTTAAACGCAAAATGCAGGTTTTAGGTTTTGGAACAAAGATTTAGGGCGTTTTTGGTAGCGCTAGACATTTCGGGCTTTTGCGTGATTATGTGGATAGCCTTTTTAAACCCGTAAAGGGGTCATAAACCGCAATCTTGCCCTTTGGCTATATCCAAATACCTTTTAACACTCCAAAGCGATTACAGAGCCTTTAAACGCAAATTCTCATTTCAAAACCCCCAAAGCCTTCTTTAACTGCAAGGGCGTGATACAGCCACAACACAAACTAATCTCTCACTTCAAAGCCCTCTCTTGGGGGTTTGGGGGGCTTGCCCCCCAAGAAAAATCCAAATAAATGCCAAGCGCAAGCTTGGCTTACCTTAAGAAAATTGACCTAAAAATTTCAAAAAAAATTTTTTCGTCGTAATTATTTTTATAACTTATTGTAATCCTTATTGTACGCCAAAAAAAAGTGCCTCACAAACAGCGCATGGCACGGGGTTCGCGAGTATTTTTTTTTCGTTTTTCAACTAAATTTATCTACTTTTCAACTAATTTTATCTACAGAAAATAACTAATTTTGTCTAAAACCTATAAAAATTTAGTTTTTAGAGCCCATTTTTTCGGCTT
>NZ_BSWS01000020.1:0-11362 GCF_030270165.1 Helicobacter sp. NHP22-001
CTGGATCTTTGGGGAATGCCAGTGGTTATTATAATCTAGCTCTCTTGCATTCAAATGGTGAGGGTGTTATCCAAAGTTACCTCAAGGCTGTAGAATACTACCAAAAAGCTATAGAAATAGGGCATGCTGGTGCTTGTTTTAATTTAGGTCTCTTGTACTACAATGGTCGGGTCATCTCACAAGACTACTCCAAGGCTATAGAATACTACCAAAAAGCTACAGAGTTGGGGAATAGTAGAGCTTGCATTAACTTAGGTAACATGTACCTTGAAGGTCAAGGTGTTTCCCAAGACTATCAAAAAGCATTAGGGTACTACAAAAAAGCTGCTGAAATGGGGGATACTGGAGCTTATATTAACTTAGGATTTATGTATTACAACGGGCAGGGTGTCCCCAAGGACCACACCAAAGCCATTGAGTGTTTTAAAAGGTCTGCGGATGAGGGGAATGCCGATGCTCGTTTTAATTTAACGCGCTTAAGAGATAAGAACAATCTAATTCTAGACCTTTTAAAGCTAGAAATAAAAGAGAAGTTTGTCATGTTTGCACACATGACAGAGGCAATCATTTATCAAGGAATTGTGGGCAAGCAGGAATTGCTAGAAAAAACACTACACATGGCAATTATAATGGATGGGCATCAACGAAAGTGGCATAGGTATAGTCGGCAAAAGCTAATAGAACAAGGAGCGTATGAAACGGCACTAGCAATGGCAGCAACAGTGCTACAAGGAGCGCACATTTTAGCAACACATAACCAGGACGAGATGCTAGAATCTGACTTGCGGATGCTCGACTCCATGGATATAAGGAAACAGGAGAGCATGATGTCCTTGCAACAAGTACTAAATGCTATAGAGAGGTATCTTTAACAAAGATAACAAGAATAAAAAATACTCTCAGTAGAGCTTGAGGGCAAAAGACCTGTGGGGCGGCCTAGAAGGGTGTGGCTGGGAGATACAACAGCCACACACACAAGAGTGGTGCAATGGAGTGCAAAGAATAAAGCCAACCCACAAGCTCAAGGACAAGACACGCAAGGCGCGCAAACAGAGCAACAGCAAGAACTAGGCACTTCTAAGCTCTCTAGCTCAAAAGAGCCTCAAAAGGCAAGGGGTAAAAAGCCTAAGAAGGGTAGCCAAGACAAGACCACAGCAAAACAAGACAAAAAGGCTAATGGCAAGTCTTGAGAATAAGGATCAATCCTTGCAATAGAGATTGCCAGCCATCCCATGCCACCAAAGAGTTTATAAAGAATGCGTTTTATATGATGGACAACACAATCCCACCCAAAGACCAAACCAACAACTTGGACATATCTACACATGGCTAATCAAGTTTTCTTTAAAAGTTCGCAGAGCATGGACGCAGTGCCCGATCGAAGCGTTGCGCTCATCATCACTTCACCGCCTTACTTCAATATCAAGGATTACAGCAAGAACGGGACACAGAGCGACAAGCACTCCACAACCCACACAAACGACCTTGGCAACATTGACCACTATAAAACCTACCTTCAAGAATTGTTGCGGGTGTGGCAAGAATGCGAACGGGTGTTAGAACCCAATGGCAAGCTTTGCATTAATGTGCCCCTCTTGCCTATGCTAAAGAGTGCCTACAACACCCACCACAATCGGCACATTTTCGATCTTAAAAGCGATATAGAACATAGCATTCTTGAGCATACAAGACTCTATTTGCTTGATCTCTACATTTGGAATCGTACCAACACCACCAAGAAGCTCATGTTTGGCTCTTACCCCTACCCCACGAACTTTTACGCCCAAAACACCAGCGAGTTTATCATCATCTTTGTCAAGGATGGTAAGCCTAAGAGAGTCAAGAAAGAATACAAAGAAGCTAGCAAGCTCACCCAACAAGAATGGATAGAATTTACCAAACAAATTTGGGACATCCCCATCCCCAACAAGAGCGATCTAGCCTTTGGAGAGCATGCCGCCATCATGCCCGAGCTGTTGGCTTATAGACTGGTTAAAATGTTTTCGTTTGTCCAAGACATTGTGCTTGATCCCTTTGCCGGGAGTGGGACAACACTTAAAGTCGCCAAAGAATTAGGCAGGCAGTATATAGGCTATGAAATTTACCCGCACTATGAGAAGGTGATTAATGCTAAGTTACAACAAAATCTACTCCTTAGATGTCTTTGAGTTTTTAAGGCTGTTGCCCGAATCTAGCGTGGATTTAGCCATCATAGACCCGCCCTATAATCTCAAGGTGGCTGCGTGGGACAGCTTTAAAAGCGAGCAAGAATTTTTAAACTTTAGCTATGCGTGGATAGACGCTCTCTTACCCAAGCTCAAACCCACAGCGAGTTTTTATATTTTCAACACCGCATACCATTGCGCCCTTTTTCTTGCCTATTTGCAAGGCAAGGCGTGTTTTAGAAATTGGATCACATGGCACAAGAAGGACGGCTTTGCCAATGCAAGAAAAAAATTCAACAATGCCAGCGAAAGCATTTTGTTTTACACCCTAAGCACCCAATATACCTTCAACTGCGATGCCATTAGAACTCCCTATGAGAGCACGGCAAGGATACAAGCAGCCACCAAAAAGGGCATTCTTAAGAACGGCAAGCGGTGGTATCCTAACCCCAAGGGTAAGCTTTGCACCGATGTGTGGCATATCAGCTCGCAAAGACACCAAGAGAAAGTCAAAGGACGGCTTGTCAAGCCAAAACACCCTACGATCAAACCCTACGGCTTGATAGAGCGCATGGTAAAAGCCAGCAGTCTCCCCAAAGGTGTCGTGCTCGATCTCTTTGCCGGGAGTGGTCTTGGCTTGCAAGTGTGCCAAAACCTAGACAGGCTCTATTTGGGGACAGACATTAACCACCACGAGGTTAAAGAGCATGCGCTTAAAGAGCGTGCAGTAGGCTAGCGTTTGTGGTCTGCATTAAATCCTTCAAGTCGGGGTTGTATTTGATATTCGTGTCAAACACGCAAGAAACCACATGGGGCGGGATTTGAAAGTCCTCAAAATCTATATCAAGCTTTTTAAACTTGGCTTGTATGTTTCTGCTCCCATTTTGGGAGATTTGGGCATGCTTGTAGCCATCGATCAAGATCATATTCTGCCAACGATCCAAGATAGAAAACTCGTTTTGATCCCTAGCCAAGGCTAAAGGCACAATGTGGTGCAACTCAAACCCACTCTTGCGCATGGCTTGCCTGTCAATCTTGTGTTGTTTGAAATATTCTTCTTTTTCGGCTTGCGATCGCTTGAGTTTAGTCTTGTTCTTAATAAGCCCCATATCCCCCACTCTCAAATTCAACTCCCCTTCCCGCACATCGCCCACGCCAAATAACACACTCTCATTAAGCAACATAAACATCTGCTGGGCTTCATTGATCCAGTTATGGTAGTCCCTAAAAGCTGTCTTATTACACCCCATATAAACGCTGTTCTCTTTGGGGTTTGCGTATTTTTTCATGCATTGCACAATCTGTTCTCTTTGGAATTTAGACAGGGCTCTAAACTCTTTGATCAAAGCTACAATGCTTGTTTGGCTAATCTCTGTGTCCGAGGCAAAAAAGGCAAATTCTTCCAAACCTATGCTTCGGATATTGTGATGGCTAAGTTCAAGCATTAGAGCGTACAGCGTGTTTTCAAAGCCCCCATGCAAGTTTGTGAGCGCGCTTGTCCAAAGTCTATTGAGTGTAAAAGGATTGGGCTGTTCTTGCAAGGCGGTTTGCAAGAACTCTTTGCCAAGTGGGCTAAGATTGACATAGTAGGTAATGTGGCGTTCCCCCACTAAGTTTAGTCTTAATTTTTTATTAAACCTACGGATCAAGCTCATGCGCTCCATATCCACAAAGAAATTTTTACGCAGGCTGTCTTGGGTGATTCTGCCTAAAGCACGGGATAATTGGTTGGTCATCTGCGCATATAAAGCTTCTTCAGGATGATTACTGGGTCTTTTAGACAAGTCTGTGGTTCTAATCCTCAAATACGAAACGCCATTGTGTTTAGGAGCTTTCTTGTGTTCTAGGGCTTCTTTTAAGGCTTTCAAGATAGTAATAATAACCTCTTTAGTGTAGCGGTTATGCTGGGATAGGTGCAAGCCCCGATAAGTGTCTTTTTGGATTCTTTGGAACAAATACCTTGTTACATTGCCCGGAATGCCTAAACATACATCGTTTTTCAAATCCTCCAAAGTATAGCAGTAAGACAAAAAAATCTCCTAACAGAAAGGGATCACTAATGCCTATATTAACATAAAAACGAAAACCTTCATAAATCCCTCACAACCCTCATACCTCCCAAAACCATAGTTTGATACTCCTAGCCCCTAACCTTGCGCCCTATACCTATTTAAAAGCGATTTAACGCTATATTTGCTTTACCACTTTGCTTCATTCTACTTTTTCAAAGACATGTCCGCCTTCCCAATTGCTTTTTTTCACGCTCCCCAAAGACATGATTACTCCATAGTCATAGATACTTCAAGACCAAAATCAAATTCTCACTTCAAAACCCTCTCTTGGGGGTTTGAGGGCTTGCCCCAAAGCGTTATAGACACTAAAGCGTCAGATTGGTTACTGGTTACGTATTATGGTTACGTAGCGCACTCGCCCACGCACGCGTTTTTCCTTTTTTTAAAAGTTTTTAAGAGTTTTTATACATGTATAGCGCATGGGGGAATTGTGAATTAATCTTGAATGATTGTGAATTAACATGGAGAAATTGTGAAATTAAGCTAGAGAAATTGTGAATTAGTATGGAGAAATTGTTGAAAAGCCTTGAACTATTTTTAAAAACCCTGTATAATTCCCAAAATTTGGCATAAATCTTAAAGGGAAGATCGTTAAATGGATGAAAAACATCTCACATACAAACGACTCCAAGCTCTAAAATACGACTTAGATGCCGTGATGATTGCTGAAATGCAAAACTCGAACAATTTAGAGATATTAGACAGACTGTTTTTAGAAAAGAAACAGATTGTCAAAGAGATTGTCATTGTTGTTTTAGACAACAAAGAGGTTTTGGAGAGCGGAGAATGTGCAGAGTACATCGATGTTACGCCAAAATCTATAAAAGATGCGGAGCACTATCTACGCTTGTTGGAAAATATGGAAAAATCGATAGAGCACACCACTCGAGATTTTGTCAGAGAGCGGTTGCAAGAAAACCTATGCGATCTGATAAAAAACATGGTTATGATTTTTACGAGTTGGTACGCCTGCATTAAAAACCAAGAAAGCTACGAATCATCTAAAGTAATTGCCACACCTTCTCCAAGCAATTCTGCACACATTGCTAGATTAGATCCGCCTGCACAGAGAATCTTAGGTTTAGAAGAAGAACAAAAAAAACAACTAGAACCACAATTTCTACAGCAAGTGACTAGAAAAAAAGAAACTATAACCCTCGAACTACAACAAGACCTACCCACAATTGTTGCGCCCCAAGAAATGAGAGTTCCAGAACCACAAGAAAACTTAAACTCAGCGGTTCAAACAACCAAGACTCCCATTTTGGCAAGAGATTTAAGCATCGCAAATAAGGGACAAATCATTGTCCACAACAATATCTATAAGGTCAATCTAGGACATTTGAGCGAGTTAGAAAACAATTTACTTTTTAGCCTTTTTAACCGCCTAAAGGATAAGCAAGACACCATTGTTGTTTTTGATAAAAGAGAAGTTAAGCTATTGGCAGGCAATCCTAAAATGCCAGCAGATCGGCTATTGTCTGTAACAAAAAAATTAGTTGATAACCTTATAAAAGCAAACTTTAAAAGCATTATAAAAATGGATAGTGGCTTGGTCATAGAGCGTAGCGCAACATTGTTTAGCATTTTTGAAATAGGCATACACGATGGGATGTTTCAGTTTTTAAAAGTGCAGGTCAACGCTCCCCATTTTACATACTTGCTCAACAGCATAAGTGCAAACTTTACAGCGATGCAACTCAATACATATGTTTCCCTAAGTGGTAAATACACCAAAAACCTCTTTAGGCTATTTGAACGCTTTAAACACGCAAAGAACTCCAAAGGATATTTTGAAGTTGTTGAATACCGAGACGATTTAGAGGGTTTCCGCAACTTTATGGGCATTCCTAAGACTTTCACTATAGGCGATATAGACAACTACGCGCTATACCCCGCCTTTAAACAATTAGCAGGTGATACACATCCCTATAAGGCTATTAAGTATAAAAAGGTTAAAAGGCCGGGCTTACGAGGGCAAAAAGTAACAGGCGTTGTCTTCACCATCACACCCAACCCCACACTAGAAAAACAGCAAAAGAAACAGGAACAGCAAGAGTCACAGAATCTTTACAGAGATGAAGCAACTAAAGAAAAAGAAATCAGTATTTTAAAAGATATGTGGCAAAAGACGGTCGATTTACACACAGCAGAACACACCTTTAAAAACTTGCGTTTTGCATGCTACCAACATTCTAATGACACAGGCTACATCATTGGGCTATTTTTTATTAAAGACAGAGAACATGGAGCCTTCCAATTAGAGAGAAAATGGGCTGACAAATGTCCTGACTTGCTTAAGAATTTTAAGGGTTTTGTGGATGACAATCAACTTGAAAATTATTTTACGTATGACTTTAAAGACATAGACCAATTCAACAACATGGTGAAATTCACTCCTCTCCATACAGAAGCCCAAAAAAGAGAAATCCAAAGTTGCCATGGGCGTTTAGGTGAATTTTTTGAAAACAATAAACCCCAGTATACCTTTAGGAAAGTCAAGCTAGTGGACACAAGATTTTCAAAAATAGACATGCGTGTCATTGCTTTATTTGAGATTGTCGATGGCACTGACAAAGATTTTTACATGGCGGAAGAACACAAAGCACACATTGAAACTTTTGGGGTGGATGGACAAGAATATTTTACACACATTTTCACAAACCCAAAGAATTTAATCAATAAGTTTGTGAAAACTGCCTATACAACCACTGCCTAAATCCTCTACAACCGTAACCTAAACCCACACTCTAGCACACCCTCATCACTCCTAGAACCTTAAGACAACCCAAACCTATAAATCAATACAAACAGAATTAAGCCCCCACGGCGTTTGAGTGGCAAACTAGCGAAACGAGCTTGCGAGTGTCCTACGAAGTGGGTCGCCTAGTTTGCAAACTAGGCGACCCCATATACAGGGGTTTCGTTCGCAAGCTCACCGCCTAGTTTGCCCTTGCAGGGAGCTAAAGACAAAAACAAAAATGATTTTATGCTCATGACACGCTAAAATCTTTGGCAAACACATTGGAGGTGGAGCAATGGGAAACATTGCCTCAATCAATTTTAAACCTACAAATAATATACAACTACAACATAACGACCGCTCATTACCGCCCACATACTTGCTAGCCAAAGAGCTTGGTTATGGCTGTGAGTGGAATAGAAGTGGGGATAATGCTAGAGTGTTGAGAGATGAGCTAGTTAGACAAGCCATAGAGCAATATAGGCAAAACTTCAATCGGTCTTTTAAATCCACTAGCCACCTTTGGAGTGCCGTTCTTAATATCAAGCCCACCACAACCATGCAAGACCTAGAAAAGCTAGCAAAACACTTTAAAGACAAATACGGATTTCAATGTTATCAAATTGCTATCCATAGAGATGAGGGACATGTTGATGAAAGTGGTAATGTTTGCATCAACCACCATGCCCACATGGAATTTGTCATGCTTGATGCGCTCACGGGTAAAAATGTTTTCCGCACCATAAACCGCCAACACCTTAGAGAAATCCAAAGCGAAGTTGCGAAAATTTTAGACATGAAAAGGGGTGAATACAAAGGTAACTTTGATGAATTTGGCAATCGTGTTAAAGGCACGGGCAGAAAACGCATTGAGCCTAGGGCTTACGCACAACTCATGGAACAAGAGAAAGCAAAGCGCATTGAACTAGGTAAGAGCAATGCTGAGGAAGTTTCAACTTACAAGGAACAGATTGAAAGTTTAAAAACAAATGCCAAGAACACCAAAACAGAATTAAACACCCTTAAACAAGAAAAAAATAAACTAGAACAAGCCAACACCACACTACAGCAAGCTAACACCACTTTAACTAAAGAGAACCAAGAGCTCAAAGATGGTAAGGCGGAGTTAGAAACCAAAAATACAGAGCACGCCAAAGCCTTGCAAACAATACAGCAAGAAATAGCCACGCTCAAAACCACTAACCAAGAGCTCCAACAAGAGAACCTAAAGCTCAAGCCCATGTATCTCACTAAAGAACAAATTAAAGCAAGGCGTTTGGCAGAGAAGCAAGAGCTCATGGGCAAGGGCTGTCCTAAAGAAGCCTTTAGAGAATTGAGTGCCCTAGATGATGAGAGATTGACACAAGCGCAACTAGATGCGCGTATTTTAAACATTTGGCTTAAATACGCTCCAAGCTACATTGCTAACCTAGAAAACACCAATGCTAACCTAGAGCAAGAAACCCAAGCCCTTAAAACAGAGTTAAAGACAGCCAAAACAGAGGCAAAGAGTCAGGCACACATTAAGACTTTTGAAAAGCAAGCCACAGCTCTCATTAGAAAGTATGTAGCCCCCGTTACATCTGGTGTAGTGGCGCATATCCAAGCCAGTGGTGAAAAGATCACAGAAATCCATCAGCAATGCCAAGAGGAGATGTTACAGCAAGCAAGTGTATGTGTGGTGTTTGGGGAAGAATTGAAAGCAGGCAAATTCAAGATTTGGAATGACATTAAAAAATTTTTTGGTAAGGGGGTTAAAGACCCTATAACCTACGAATATGTAGAGTGGGGCAAAATCCATTACAGAGAGCTCAATAGGCGGGAGCAAGCCATAAAAAAAGATTTAGCAGACACCCTTAACAAGCACAGCCAAGAGGTGCAATCCATCAACAATCAAGCCTGTCAGGTTATCTTAGGAGCTGTAGAGAGTGTTAAGAATGAGATTACCAAACTTGCCACAGAGTTTAAGGACAGTGCAGAGTATGGGGCAGAGTTATCGAGCACCAAAAGGCAAGTTGAAAGCTTAGAAAAAGATAAAGAGCGGTTGCAAGGTAAAGTGAGTGTCTTAGAGAAAGAAAAAAAGTCAAGTCAGCAAGAGTTGCAAGAAGCCCAAGCAAACAAAGAAGCCCTTAAACAGAAAGGCATTGAGAATACAGAGCTTAAAAATGACTTAAAAAGTGCAAGTGTAGAGCTACAGACCACGAAAACCACGCTACAGACTACACAGAGCAATTTAGAAACCACAAAGGCAGAGCTTGAAAAGACAAAGGCACAATTAGAGAACACACAGGGCGATTTGGGGGCTTTGGAGATACTAGAGGGTGCAATGTATGCCAAAATCGCTGAAATAGGCAAGGCAAGCCCCGAAGTGGCTCAGGCATTAAAGATCAGAGCAAACAATACATTCAACGACCTTGCTAGTCTTAGGGAGGAGTTGCCAAGAGCTTTGGCACAAGTGAAGGCTGGCCAAGAAAAACAAGAGCAAGATCAAAAGGGGGATGGGTGCAAGCATATTTAGCTCACTTTTACATTAGTTTAAATCTATTATTTATATTTTCAAAGTATTAGTTTAATTTATTGTTAGTTAAAATCAAAGTAACTCTTTCAGTTCATATTTTTTTAATATTTTTTAGTGAGCCAAGAGAGATTATTTTCATTTTTTAAAAAATGAATTGCATTGATTTGAATCTATCTTCTGGATTCATTGACTAGATTTTTCAAATAAAAATTTTAGCCCACACTCTTTGCGGTGGCAGTAGAAGTCAATAAAGTTTGAACATATTATTTGTATTTTCAAAGTGTTAGTTTCATTTATTGTTGTTAAAAAGCGTAATTTCTACTTTAGTCCCCTAGTCTTGCAATAACGCAAAAAACTCACAAGCTTGGGTTTTCTAGGACAATCCAATAACTTTAAAATGGCTGAAAAGTTTAGCCCTTTCTCTCTGTAAAGGCGGATTGTATCTTGAAAAGGGTCTAGTGGGTGATTTTTGTTAAAAGTGCCTTTCTCACGCCCCAAGTGTTGTCCTTCAGCTTTTTTAGCCACCAAAGCAGATTTGATGCGCTGTCTTACCATCTCTCGTTCAGCTTTGGCTAGATAGTTGTAAATGGTTATGATTGGCTCGCCTAGTGCATTGTTATAGGTGCTTAATTCGGGTTGTCCTACAAAGCACACAAAAACACCGACTTGGTTAAAATACTCCATTAAATTCATCACTTCAACCATTGAACGCCCCAAGCAAGTTAATTTAGCCACTAGAAGTAAGTCGCTTTTCTTGAGCTCTTGCTTGAGTTTATCAATATTGTGTTTCTCTTGTGCCTTTTTACTACTCATTTCTATTTCAATCCATTTGTCAATGGTGAGATTCTCTTTTTGAGCGTAGGTTTCTATGTCATGGCGTTGTTTGTCTTGCTCATGTGTATCTGTAGATACACGCACATAGGCTATCACCCTTTTAAGCTTGGCTTGTGGGACTTTATTTTCATCTATAGTGAGGACAATGTGGGTAGTTTGTGTTTCTTGCACTTTGGGCTGTGTTGGTTTTTTTGCCCTAGTCTTTTTTGTGGTTTGTTGAGCGATTTGCTTGCCTTGCTTGTTTGGTATGGTTTGCTTTTGAGCTCTTGGCTTGCTTGCTTTGGGATCAGCTTGGCGTGTTTCTTTGTTAGGTGTGCCATCTTGGCTGTTTGTGCTGTCTGTCTTTGGTTTTCTAGGCATTTTAAAACATTTGATTTTGATATACGCAATATTACTATAAAATGTTTGAAAATATAATAGGTTTTTACGAATATAGGTTAAGTGCAAAAGAATATTAAGATGATGAGAGAAAACAAATCTAGACATTGCTTAAGCGACAGGAATCGACACAAGCCGTAACAAAAAGCTTTAGTTGATTATTTTTTGTACATGTTATAATCAGCACTCATAAACTCACATTCCAAAACTCATAACTTAGGAGGTTTGATGTCTCAAGAAGGTACTAAAGAGGAATATTTCGAGAAAGCGGTGAGAGCTTATAAAGAAAGAGATTATCAAGAAGCCCTTAATTTATTCCAAAAAGCTACTGAGATGGGAGATGCTGATGCATGCTATAACTTAGCGATTATGCATGACAGTGGTACAGGTACTCCTGCGGACTATTCTAAAGCCATAAAGTACTACAAACAAGCCGCAGAAGCGGGAAATGCTAATGCTTGTTACAATTTAGGCAACATGTATCATAACGGACAGGGTGTTTCACAAGACTACTCCAAAGCTATGGAATACTACCAAAAAGCTGGATCTTTGGGGAATGCCAGTGGTTATTATAATCTAGCTCTCTTGCATTCAAATGGTGAGGGTGTTATCCAAAGTTACCTCAAGGCTGTAGAATACTACCAAAAAGCTA
>NZ_BSWS01000021.1:0-9522 GCF_030270165.1 Helicobacter sp. NHP22-001
CAAAGCCAAGACAATGTGAATTTCTACTTGCCTTACATGAACATGGCATATGTATTTATCAAAAAAGATTTCCCCATTCTGGAGTATGAGAAGTTTGTCAAAGCAATGTTGGGCTATTCGCAATCTCATCTTAATACCAATCATGGGGCGTGGGGTATACTCTTTGATATTACTTCTGCGCTCGTACTAGGTGACAACGCGCTCTTGCAAAAAAGTGCCAAGAGATGGCAAGAGTGGATATTTGTAGCCATAGATAGCGATGGGGTCATAGGCAATGCGATCACTAGGAGCAACACGAGCAATTACCATGGCGGTCCCACAAAGGGTATCAAGGGCATAGCCTACACAAATTTTGCCCTTCTTGCGCTCACGATCTCGGGGGAGTTGCTTTTTGAGAATGGCTATGATTTATGGCATAGCAAAGCTGGAGAGAGGCTTGCCATGGCATACAACAAAGTGACAGCATGGATTCTAAACCCCCAAACATTCCCCTATTTTCAGCCCAATCTCATCGGTGTGCACAACAATGCTTATTTTATTATCCTAGCTAAGCACTATACCAATCCGGGTGCAGACCGGTTAATCGCCCAGGGTGATTTGCACGAAGATGGCTTTAGACTCAAGCTTAGATCACCATAGATATCCCACCAAACAGCATGGATCGCCAGTTAGGTTGGCATCTGGCGCGCTCTAGGATCGCTTTAAAATTCCTTTTTTACCAGCATTGTCATCTATATTTGCGCGTGTGTGAGATCAAACTCCTCGCCGTTTGCACCACTTGAGAAAACCGCCATACACGCCTTTGGTAGGCACATCCAACATCTTGTAGATAGCCATGTAGCCTAATCCTTTAGCGCGCAACACGCGGATGTAGTCTAGGTGTGGGTCGTATTGGGGGTGTTTGCGTAGCCGTCCTTTTTGCCAGCCTAGCTTTTTGCCCTTAGCTTTGAGTGCTTGTAGTCCTGCCTTAGTGCGTTCGCTGATGAGCTCTCTTTCTGCTTCTGCTAGATAGGCGTAAATGGCTAGCAAGAGTTTAGAAGTGGCGTTGTTGCAATTTGAGAGTTCGGGTTGGCGTATGAATACAAACTTAATGCCCCGCTTATCCAGCTCTAGCAACAAGTTGATGATCTCGTGCATGGTGCGCCCTAATCGGCTGATCTCAGTGGCAATGAGTAAATCCCCCTTTTGGAGCTTGGCTTTCAGTTCCTCAATGCGTCTTTTAGCCTGTGTCTTGGTCGCGCTGATCTCAATGGCGATTTTCTCATCTATGCTAAGTCTGTGTTGTTGGGCGTAACACTCTATGGCGTGGTCTTGGCTATGCATGTCTTGCTTTTCTGTGGATACACGGATGTAGGCAAACACCCGACTAGCTGTCTTTTCTACTTTTCTACGCATTGCACTTTAACCCTTGTTTTAAGATATTTCAATAATTATACTTAGGCAACCCCTTAAGTATGATTTATAAGAAACATAAAACGGGCGTTAAAGGTTACATCCCCAAAGGCTTCTTAGGTGTCGTGCTCTGCGTGGGCTGTGGGCTTTTGAGTGGCTCTGTGGGTTTAGGCGTGGGCTTGCTTTTGCTGGGTGTGGGGGTGTCATCTTTGGTCTGTTTGGCTTGCTCTTGTGCTCTTTGTTTCGCCCGCTTTTCTACTTTGCTCCTTGCATACCAGCCTTTTGCGTGTTGTTGTCTTTTCTCTTTGTGCGTGTCCCTAAGCTTTTGTCTGTTTAGGCTAGCGATGTAATCCATGGTCTCACGCATAAGCCCCCAGTCGTCTTTAAAAGCCACAACATCAATCTGCGGTAAATCTTTGCCTAAGAAGTCGTAAAGGCGGATATTCAGTCCCTCAAGGCGTGGTTTAAACCATACGGGGGCTATCCTTGTTTCAAAAGTTTAAAAGCGGGCGGGGGGGTTCTCACATTTTCTAGGATACCCTCCCCTTCTTTCTCTTGCCAATGGGCGAGTCTGTCGTAGTCATAGCACTTCTCTATAGCGGTCGCTAAATCCACATCGCCCCCAACGCTCAAGCCCTCTACCCCCTTGTCATCGTCCCTTTCTACAATCTCTAGCCGTCTTTCCAGTCCACTCCTTCTAACACATTGTTTCCCCCTACCCAGTCCAGCAATTTGGCGTAGTAGCGTTTGATGGTTTCTAGTAGCAAAGCTTCATAGTCGGGTTTTTCAGCTCTACCAAAAAATAACCCACGCCCCTTCAAATCTTCCCATTCGGGCTCTTTCAAGGCAAAATAGCAAATGCGTTTCCCCACTAAAAAGCCCACAACGGGGTATCCCTGATGTCTAGCCACTGCAAAAAAGCGCTCATGGTTAAGGCTGTTTCTAAGACGGCTGTTTGCATAGACATTTACGACATACTGGCTTTTTCTCAGTGCCTCATTCTCTTTCTCTAAACTGCTAGCCTTTTGCTCTGCCTCTTGCTTTTGGGCTGTAAGCTCTACGATCTGCTTATCTTTCAGCGCGCTAGCGGCATTCAAATCCTCAACTGCTTTGGTGTGGGCGGTGTTTAATTTCTCAAGCTCTTTGGTGTGTTTCTGCCTCAAGTCCTCAAGCTCTGGGGTGTTGCTTGTTTGGCTGGTCTCTAGCGCGCTGTGTTTGGTCTCTAACGCCTTGTGTGTTGTTTGTAAGTCTGCTAGGGCGGTCTCTGCTTTTGTCTTAGCGTCTGTGAGCTCTTGGGCGGCTTCGGGGCTTAGATAGTCTTTGTATTGCTCTTGCAGGGCTTTATAAGCTTCCTTGTGCTCTTTAGCCTCTTGCTCTAGGGCGACAATGCGCTTCTTTAGATCATCAATGTTTAAGCCCTCATCTTTTAATGTCCGCAACGCCTTATAATCTCCTTGTGTAAAGATTTTGTATTCACCTAAGCGTTGATTAATGTCTTTCCATTGCAGTCTTACATTCTCAAGTAAGGGCTTAATCTCCTCAATGGTGAGCTTCTTGTTGTGTGGCACTACAAAACCCGTTAGGTCTGTGAGCGTGGTTGTGAGTGTGGCTAATAGCTCCTCGTTGTTGGCTTCTAGCTCTTGTTTCTGTTGCTCGAAGTTATCGCGTTGTCTGCCTACGATTGTGTTAATGCGTGCCAGCTTGTTGTTTTCCTTGTTGAGCTCGGTATTAGAAGTTTCAAGCTCTTGCTTCTCTTGGGTTAGGGTAGCCTCTCGATCTGCATAACGCCTTACAGCCCTCTTAGTCAGCACCTCTGTCTCGCTTACTATGTTATCCCAAGTTATGTGAATGCCAGCGCGGTCTTGTTCTGTGATTAAGCCGGACAGATCATAAAAGATGTCAAGCGTTTCAATAAGTCTGCCTAATTCCTCTTTCTTCTGCGCGTTATAATCCCCAAGTTCTTTAGAGTGGTCTCGGTTTAACTTCTCAACAACTGCATTGTGTTTCTGCCTTGTCTCATTCATCAACTGGGCGTAAGCTCTAGGCTCAATGCGTTTTCTGCCACTCTTTTTCACAGCCTCACCCCTTTGCATGCCTAAGATGTCGGCGGTCTCGGTTTGAATGTTTCGTAAGGTTTGGTTAGTGATGTATTGCTTTCTAAAAAGGCTCTTGCCCGTATTCTCATCTAGCGTAACAAACTCTAAGTGTGCGTGTTGGTTAAGGCGGATGTTGCCCTCCTCATCTTTATGTCCCTCATCTCTGTGGATAGCGATTTGGTAGCATTGAAACCCGTATTTGGTTTTAAAGTGGTCGGCTAGCCTTTCTAAGTCCTGCATAGTGGTGTCGGGCTTAATATTGACAACGGCACTCCAAAGATAGCTTGTAGCTCTAAACTTCTGCCCTACATGCTCTTTGTAATCTAGTATGGCTTTTTTGACAATAGCATTCTTTAAAGCCTCTGCTTGATCTGCGCTCCTATTAACTTCTACACCACCGCCCACTTTTTCAACATCTTCTTGCGGTAGTAAGTTACTAGACTTTTGTGAGCGGTCATTATGATATGTTTGGATTTCGTTTTCAGTTTTAATGAAGTGGATTGAGGATGTGTTACCCATTACCCCGCCCTCCTTTTAAAAGACTATTTCTTTGGTGCTTTCTTTTGTGCTACCTTATGACGCGCGTTGTCTAACTCATCCTCCTGCACCTTTAACAACTCAAGTTGCTTATCAATCTTAGCCAGTTGTTTTTCTAAATTTATTTTCTCGGCTTCTACTTTCGCTTTTGTTCCCACACAATGTTGAGTTTTCGCTGTAACTCCCGCTCTGTCAATTCAGTTAAAGGCTTCTTAGGCTTCTTGTCTTTCTTGCCTGTAGAAACTTTAGCGGGCACTAAAGATTGTGTGCTAGTGGCTTGTGTTTCGCTGTCCGTTTGTGGGTTGTTCTGTGGTAACATCTAGGATTGGTTAGTTTGCTTATTATACCAAGTCTTTAAGCCCCTACGGCGTTTGAGTAGCAAACTAACCAAAGGAGCTTGCGACTGATACCCTTTAGGATTGGTTAGTTTATAAACTAACCATTACTACGCAAACACTTCGCAAGCTCGTTTGGCTAGTTTGCCCTGCGGGGCTTCTAAGTGATAGGTGGCAATGCTAAATAGTGTTTTCTGTCTTCCGCACTTGGATAGTCTAAGCACTGATCTGCTACCCTGATGTAGTTGTATTCAAACCTAACAAACCCCACTCCATAATGCGCTTTGAGCGTGCGTTCTACTTCTTGTCGGCTATGCGCTCTAGCCATCGCGTTTCTAAGCACGACACAAAAGGCTGGATCAGGCACAAGAAACTCACAGCCCATTAGCTTTCCTAATTTGCGGGCAATGTTGTTCCATACGGGTGTGTCAAATTTCTCTGCAAGATAGGCATACACGCCATACTTCTTACCGCTCTTAAAGTCGTAAGCGATGTTATCATCTGTGATAGAATACTTAGCCGTAGCGGTTTTAATCATGCGATAAGTCCCCTCCTTGTATTCTCGCACTACTCCCTCTAGCGTGTTGATGAGATCAGCGATGTGGATAGCGTTAATTCTGTCCTTATCGGCGATAACGATGTGTCCGTGGCTACTAGATGTAGTTTGCGATGATTTAGGCAGTATAAAGGGTTTGTGTTCTGCTCTGCGTGCCTCTTGCTCTTGGCGTTCTTGGATGAGCTCTTGTGTTGCCATTTGAAAAATCTTATCCACGCGTGTTAAACGCCCTTGCACGACAATAGAGTCTATTAGTGGTGGTGTTGTGTGTCTAGCGTAGTAGCGTGCCATATCTCTCAAAGGTGCGTCATCCACATAGGCAATTAGCCCTAGCTTCTGTGCAAATATCTCTTGGAATTTGCGAAACAACTCTTTGTCCTTAATAAGCTCAATGGGTGGTGGGCTCTCAAGAGGGATGATAATCCTAAAGCGTTCTACATCAGGGCGTGAATCATTCTCTTTGAGTTTCTTGTAATTGCGTGAGGGCACAATACCAAAGGCAATGCCATAATGCTTCAACAGATCACGCGCGCCCTTGATACTTAGTGGTTGCTTCTTGCTATCCTTGTCGTTATCTACATCGTAAAAGAGAAACGGGTGCAAGGCTAACACATTCTCGCCACTGCGCTGGTGCTTAGTAGAGTAGTCTAGGCTAAAGTGTGCCACAGAAACATCGTAGCTGATTGCATGCAACAACACATCTTGCCACTTCTCAAGCTCTATGACTTGCCAATGATCCAACGCATGGTAGTTGCTCGGGTTTGATAGACTAATAGCGAATTTACTCATGTGTGCTCCTTGACTTTCATCTTGTGCGGTCTTATCACCCAATCCCGTCTATCTGTGGTAGGCACAACCTCAATACGCAAGTGCTCCATCAACACATCTAGGAAAAGCTGGTTTTTGAAGTTGCTTTTGATCTCAACGGCTTGTCTAGGGGTGTAAAACTCAGGGATGTCGAGCTCTTGCATCACCCCCTCTAAACTCCGTCCAAACCAGCCGTATTTCCCATATCGTGGCTTATCTTTGAGCACAGATTGCAAAATCGCAACCACAGCCGCGCGGTGTTTTAGTTTAACTTGTTTGAGAGTGGCAAAGCCATTGTGATAGTGTCGCCTGTCAATGGGAGTGCCCTTTTGCACGAAGTCCAAATACTCCTTAGATAACCAAACTTCTAGCTGTGTGTCTTTGCTGATGACATCGCTCACAATCGCCCAACCATCAATCCGCGCGTGCTGTAAGTCTTCTAGCCCCCGTTCTAGGAACTTGTAGTGGTTAGGCGCACAACCCCCAAAGATTAATCGCGTCAAGACATACCGCGTTGTGGTGATTTTGAGTTGCCCGCTCTTTGGCTCAAAGCCCTTGAATTTCTCCTCACAGCCCAAGGCTAATAGGCATTCTAAGATTGTCTTGTGGGACATCCTCAAAAGCGTTTGTGTGAGCTTATAGTTGCGTTTTCTCCATTGAATTGTTCTTGGCAACTTGTGATCTAAATCGCTTTGTTTGCCTCTTTTTTGCTCACTAATGGGCGCGAATAGGGAAGTAGCACACTCCGCCACGCTGGTGGTAAAAAACTCTTTGGGGGGTTTAAACTTGACACTCTTTTGCGTTCGTCGCCCTTGCGATGCTTCCAATGCTCTGGTTATGTTATCCATCACCCTATCTGTTGCCATTTTCACACACTCCTCAACATTCCTGTGCTATAATCTCGTGCTTTTGGTTTTAAAAAGGAAAGCCATCTTCGGGGGTGGCTTCCTCCTTAACGACATCTAACTCCTTAACGACATCTAAAACTCCATATCCCAAACGGGTAAAATACAAGGGCGTGGTGCTTTTCCCTAAGTTCTGTTTGCTGAAGTTCAAACGCACTAAATTTTTGTTTTGTGCGAGTGCTTGTAGCCCCTCTATCTTCTCATCCTTGTTTTCCTCATTCTCAAAAATGGCTTCTAAATTCTCTCTGTCCTCCTCCTCAAAAGTCGCCACTTCCGCTTTATCCTTAGAGAGACTGCTTTTCTTTTGGAGTGTTACAGAGCTCATCGTCAAGTGGTAGCGGACATTATCTACTAGAGCACTCGCACCTCTTGCGCTGGCACTCTCATTCTTGTAGTTCATCGCGCCTATTTTGCTAGAGTGGTGGATCATCAAAATGCCGACATTAGCCGAGCGCGCTAAATCTCCCAAAAGACCTACTAAAAGCGTCATCTCTTTGTTGGAGTTTTCATCAAGGGCGTGGAAGCGACTAAGGGTGTCTAAGATGACAAGCTTGATGTCTAAGTCATATTTATGGCGTTTCTCCTTAATCAATATTTCTAGGGCGCGTGCTAGTCCCGTGTTCTTAACGCGGTTGCCCTCTGCGATGAGAAACTTTGCCTCTCTCCTAAACCCCGCCACAACATCAATGGGAATAAAGTTATGATCTAGACTCTTTGCCACAGGGTTGGGGTTGGTGATGAAGCCCTGATCTATCCTATGCTGTAAAATGCGCCACACCCGATAATCAATCACATCTTTATCGTCCTCGTTACTCAAGTAGAGCACCCCCCCGCGTGATTGCACCAAACCATTGAGACTAGGGAGCGTGTGTGTGGTGTCTGCCATACTCATCGCTATTGTTAGAGCCAAAAAGCTTTTACCACCCCCCCCGCTTGAGCTGAGTAACCCACAAGTGCCTCTTTTGAAACCTTGTAGCAAGAACTCAGGATCAGGGAGCTCATCCATTGCACAAAGCTTAGAAGCCAGCATGCCACGCACCCTAAACGCATTTTCCCACGCACTAAACGAAACTTCCTCCTCAAACTGACCTACCGGTGTGCCAATAGGCGTGTTGGAAACTATCTCTTTAACTTCCTCCCATGTTTTGCCGTCAAACCTAGCCTCGTCCTCTTTGGGCGCGATGGGCACAATACGATTAAGGTGTTTCAGGCAATGCCATTCCTTTAAATCCTCCTCACTCAAGGAAACGCGTTTTACTTCATCTCTCCAGTCTTTTTTTCTTGAACTCGCCATCTCAAAACTCCTTTCGTTTTATATTCCTATTGTGCCCAAAAGCATACCATACTTTTACTAAAAAATCAACAAACTTATTAGCTAAATCTGTATAAAAGTTTGTTAAAATAAACCCCCAAATAGTGGGAATTTGTATTTTTAATGGCGTAAAAGTTTGGTAGTAGCTTTTAAAAGTATGACACACACGCGTAAAAGTATGTCCCATAAATAGGGCACTCCGTGAATTTTCAAAATCGCATTATAGGAACGCGCGCGCGTAATTACACTTAGCACTGCGTGCTACACTGGCGGCGTGTAGCTACACGCACTTTTAGTGCTATCGCCTAATCGCTGACGCTAGGCGAGTCTAAGTGCTAGCACACGCTCAGTGCTACGCGCGCGAGATAAAAGAGAAAATACCCCCTAAACCCCCAAACCTCAAACAAAAAAAAAAAAACCTCCACTCCACATAGATACACCTAGGCTAAGTGAAACTAAGTGGAATGGAGGATTTTTTTACAAGATAACAAGGCTAAAAGCCACACAGAGATTTTGCAACACCCAAAGACTCTCGAATCTTGTAAGGCACATGGATTCTCAACCAACCAGCGTTTTTTTGCCAAAAGACGCTAGAGCTTTTAGCCCTTGTTCTGTGTTCTCAAAATTAGACTTTGGCATGTCAATCGTGACTTGAAAGAAACAATGGCGTTTTTAGCCTCGTAGAAGCCTCGTTAAACGAAAAGATGAGGGGGGGGTGCTATGTTGGTATTCTTTTGTGGGTCAAAGCGATTGTAGGGCATTTTAGAGGGGTTTAAGCGATATGTGCCCTATTTTAGGCGGTTGGCAAGGGTTAGAGACGGGGGAGAAAATGCCTAGAAATGCCCTTATCGTGGGGTTTCGTGGGGTGCGGTTTAAAAACGGCACTTTTAAGCTTAAGGTTTGGCAATTTCCTATTTTTTTTGCGGGTTTATCTGTTTAAGCTTTTTCTTAAGGTTAGGGGGCTAAATCCCGTGAGTGCAACCCTAGCTATTAGCCTTTGCTCTTAAGTCGCTATTTAAATTCACACATTCCATGTTAGAATTATATTATAAAACATACTATAAAACCGGTTAAGATCCGGTTTGTTTCTAAGACATGGGTGTGATACACCAAGTGGAGATGGTACATGAAGAGATTTGTTTTGCCCTTATTGTTTGTTTGTGCCCAAGCCCATGCCCAGCAAGACTACTTTTTTAAGGATTTTAAAGCGATAAACTTGCCAGAGAAACTCCATCTTGCTACAAGGCTCACCAAAGAAATCCGACCCTGTGCGCACCTTAATGCCCAGCGCCACTACACGCCCACAGGGGTGCGCCAACCAGATCAATGCACTAAGAGTTTTAAAAAATCTGCCACCATGGCCTATGATTTTGCCCTGGGTTTTCATGTTAGCAAGAATCAACAATATGGCTTGAGAGCTAGATATATCTTGAATGCCTGGGCTAAAACACTGCAAAGTGCAGACACACACCAAAGCCAAGACAATGTGAATTTCTACTTGCCTTACATGAACATGGCATATGTATTTATCAAAAAAGATTTCCCCATTCTGGAGTATGAGAAGTTTGTCAAAGCAATGTTG
>NZ_BSWS01000022.1:0-8984 GCF_030270165.1 Helicobacter sp. NHP22-001
AACTTGACTTCTGTAAAGTTGTGCTGTGGTGTCTTGTTCTCAAAAAATGGAGCGAGCATGCCATGGGCACTTTGGATTTGGGCTTTTTGTGTGGCATTGATGGTGGGGGGTTGTTGGGGTGTGTTTGCTTTAGGTGGCTGTTGTTTGGCTTGTTGTTCGACTTTAAGAGCGGCGAGCTTTAATGTGGTATCTGAGTCTAACCCCCTTTGAAAATCTTTTAAAAACTGATCTATGTTCTCAAACACATACACAAACCTTCCTTCTCGTTCTTTTATAGCTTTGAAGTATTGCCATTTGTCATTACCCTATAGAGCAATGTGCCCTGCCATCTCAAAATCTCTTTTTTCATTGCCTAAAATCTCAAATTGCCCCGCTATCCATTCTCTAGTTTTGGCTGGGTAGATGTCTACGAGTCGCACTGCCTTGAATAAATGTTCTGGGTTATCTACCCGAAGCTTGCCTTGTGTGTTGATTAAACCCTTCAAGGTCTTAACATCCTCTTTACTAAAGTGGCGGTGGTAGGCTTTATTCTCTTTATGGTCTTGTATAAGGGCATCTAACACTGCGCTTTTAGAATCTCTAGCTTTTAGAGCATTTTTGCGTGCCTCTTGCTCAGCGATAGTCTTAGGATTAGGGGCGACTTCAAAGACAATGCCTGTAACTTTACCCCCTCGTCCTGTTCTAATTTTTCTGTAGTGAATGGCACTATAAATGCGTTGATCTAGCAACTGCATTTTTTCAGCGTGTTCTTTGATCTCGTCTTGGGTGTAGGCGAGTTCTTTGCAAGCGGGGGTAAGCACATTATTATTAACCTCAAACATTCTTTCTACAAATTCTCTTAATGCTTTTAGCGCAAAAAAAATCAAAAACGCCTATAAACACTAAAAGGTAAGCCAAGCTAATGCTTGGGCATCTATGCTCTTGGGGGCAAGCCCCCAAACCCCCAAGAGAGAGTTTTGAAGTGAGGATTGGAGTTTTGGTTTTGAAGTATCTATGACTACTGGGTAATCGTGTTTTTCGTATTTTTTGGGAGAGAGTTGAAAAAACAACCAAACAGAGCAATCATGTCTTTGAAAAGTAAGAAAACGCAAAGTGATAAAACAAAATATAGTGTTTAAAGCGCTTTTAAAAGGTCGTAGAGCGAAAAGTTAGTGGAGAGTATCGAATATGGTTTAGGGTTGAAAGCAGTTGTGGAAGATGTGTGGAGGGCTTTTAAAGCAAATATCAATGTCTTATTCGAACTACTTTGTACAAAAGCCTTTAATGAGAACGCGTTAGAGGAGGGGATTATTTGTGAATTACATCAACCACTTGCCAAGGATAGATGGATTTCCTATCAAAACTTTAAATTAAATCACGCTTTGGACTTTTCAGGGAAAACAATATTTTTAACATTTCAACTTTGGTCCAGTAATTTTTCACAGCGTTCTTAAATTTCACATTATGAGGGACTCAGAAACAATATCAATAGGGTTCGTTACGATACTAAATCGTGTATTTTTGTAACTGTTCTAACCTGACTTTGCAATACTCTAAAAATCTTTTACCAAACCATTAACCTTTTCAACTAAAGTTCCCTTGTCCTAAACGGGCTTGATGTGTTTGGCATTGAGATTAGACAAACAAATTTGAAGGAGAGATCATGGCTAAGAAAATGAAGGCGGCTGTAGCTAGAGAGTTTGGGAGTCCGCTCTCCGTGGAAGAAGTGGATGTTCCTAAAGTGCATGAAGGGGAGGTGCTGGTTAAAATTGAAGCATGTGGGGTGTGCCACACGGATTTGCATGCTGTAGAGGGCGATTGGCCTGTTAAACCTAAGCTCCCCTTGATTCCCGGACATGAGGGTGTAGGATATGTAGTAGAAGTAGGCAAGGGTGTTAAGCATATCAAGGAAGGTGATGCCGTAGGGATTCCTTGGCTTTATAGTGCATGTGGGCACTGCGATCACTGCATGGCTGGTTGGGAAACACTCTGTGAGCATCAAGAAAATGGAGGTTATTCTGTCAATGGTGGGTATGCCGAATATGCGCTAGCCGATGCCAATTATGTCGGCGTGCTTAAAAAAGATACAAACTTCTTAAACATTGCACCTATTCTCTGTGCGGGCGTTACGGTGTATAAGGGGCTTAAAATGACAGAAGCCAAGCCCGGACAATGGGTTACCATCTCTGGCATTGGTGGGCTAGGGCATTTAGCCGTGCAGTATGCGAAGGCGATGGGTTTGAATGTAGCCGCGGTGGATGTATCGGAGGATAAATTAAAGTTAGCTAAACATTATGGTGCGAGTGTGGTGGCTAACGCAAAAGAGTTGGGCGAACAAGGCACGATTGATAAAATTGTGAAAGAAACCGATGGGGGGACACACGGGGTTTTGGTCACTGCTGTGCACCCGGTTGCATTTAAACAAGCGTTGGGGTTTGTGCGCCGAGGCGGAACTGTGGCGATGAATGGCTTGCCCCCAGGGGAATTTCCGGTCAATATCTTCAACCTGATCTTAAACGGGGTCACCTTGCGCGGGTCGATTGTGGGCACGCGCCTAGATTTGCAAGAGGCGATCAATTTTGCTGAGGATCAAAAGGTTAAAGCCCATGTTGCGCCGGCTAAGTTGGAGGACATCAACGCTATCTTTGAACAGATGAAAAAGGGAGCGATTGATGGGCGCATGGTGCTTGATTTTAGTCATTGAAAGGGGGACGCATGAGCATTTATAAAGACAGCCGACAGATTTTTAAGCCCCGTTATGAAAATTATATTGGGGGGGAGTGGGTCAAACCCATTGAGGGGCACTACCATGCCAATAAAAGTCCTATCAATGGCGAGGTTCTCTGTGAAGTGCCTTTATCCAGCTCTGCTGATGTTGATAAGGCATTGGCGAGCGCACACAAGGCTAAAGATACTTGGGCAGCCACTTCTGTTGAGGCGCGTTCCAATATTCTGTTAAAGATTGCCGATCGCATAGAAGCTAATTTAGAGAAAATTGCCCACGCTGAAACTTGGGATAATGGCAAGCCCATTCGAGAAACACTCAATGCGGACATTCCTTTAGCTGTCGATCACTTCCGCTATTTTGCCGGCTGTATCCGCGCACAAGAGGGGAGCATTGGCGATATTAGTGAGGATTTGGTTGCCTACCATTTCCACGAGCCCCTGGGCGTGGTCGGGCAGATCATCCCTTGGAACTTCCCCATTCTCATGGCAGCTTGGAAACTAGCACCGGCTTTAGCTGCGGGCAATGCTGTGGTGATCAAGCCCGCATCGCCAACGCCGGCTAGCATCTTGGTTCTCTTTGAAATCATCGGCGATCTCTTACCCCCAGGAGTGGTCAATATTGTCAATGGCAGTGGTGCTAAGATTGGCAAGCACCTAGCCACAAGCCCCTTGATTTCCAAGGTGGCTTTCACCGGTTCAACGGCTGTAGGACGGCAGATCATGCAATTTGCTACGGAAAATATCATCCCTTGCACTTTAGAGTTGGGGGGCAAAAGTCCTAATATTTTCTTCCCCGATATTTGCGATCACGAGGATACCTTTTTGGATAAAGCCATAGAGGGATTAGTCCTCTTTGCCTTCAATCAAGGCGAAGTGTGCACTTGTCCTTCAAGGGCATTGGTGCATGAAAAAATTTATGACTCGTTCATGCAAAAGGTCTTAGAGCGTGTGAAAGCCATCAAGGTGGGTAATCCGCTGGATGTAGAAACAATGATGGGCGCACAGGTGGATGAAAACCAAGTTAATACCATCTTGAATTACATGCAGGTGGCTAAAGAAGAGGGTGCAGAGTGCCTTATTGGTGGGGGTAAAAACCACATCAAGGGCTTGGAGAATGGGTGTTATATCCAACCCACAATCTACAAAGGACATAATAAGATGCGTATCTTCCAAGAAGAAATCTTTGGTCCCGTGCTCGCTCTCACCACTTTTAAAGACGAAAAAGAGGCCTTAGAGATCGCCAATGACACCATGTTCGGCTTAGGAGCGGGTGTGTGGACGCGCGACATTAACCGCGCCTATCATTTTGGACGCGCCATTAAAGCCGGGCGGGTGTGGACTAATTGTTACCACGCCTACCCTGCACATGCTGCCTTTGGGGGTTATAAACAAAGTGGCATTGGGCGCGAAACCCATAAGATCATTTTAGATCACTATCAGCAGACCAAAAATATTTTGGTGAGTTACAGCACCCATAAACTAGGGTTTTTTTAGTGGGGGATTGAGTGGAGGTAGCAAAGGTTGTTTTAACACCTGAGGCGGCTAAACTCATCCAAGAGCTCAAGGCTTTGCATCCGGATTTCATCTTTTATCAGTCTTGCGGTTGCTGTGATGGGAGCATTGTCTATGTTTATGATCGATCTGATTTTAAATTAGGCGATAATGACATCTGTTTGGGGTGCGTAGGGGGAGTGGAGTTTTATATGCACAAAAAGCAGTATGAATACCAAAAACACACACAGCTTATTTTAAGTGTTAAGCCCATCGATGGCAGTGAATTTTCTTTGGAATATGGCATGGGCAAAAGCTTTGAACTCCAAAGTCGTTTGTTTAGCCCTGAGGAGCTAGAGGAATTACAAAGACAGGTGTAAACCTGAGGTCAAAAACAATTGATGCGATTCGTAGGATTTTTTCCCCGCAAAAAAACTAATCAAAAACGAAGCTTGTAGAGCATCTCACTTATAGAGCTAGATGGTTGCCATTGAGGGGATACCCATAGATTCCTTAGTGGTTTGTTACTCAAGTGCTGTGGGGGTATAAAAACCTTTTATACTCCCAAAGGGAGCAAAGACCCCCAACGAGTCACTAGCTAGCTGCGCCGCTTAGGTTAAGCTCTTATTTACCCGTTTTTCGGCTAATTTTTGGGGCTATCTCTCCCCGAGATAAAACCACGATAAAGCAATTTGGGCGGGGGTGGCGTTTTTGGCTTTGGCTATGTCTTGCACCAACTCCACTAGGGTGTAGTTTTGGGCTAGGTTTTCTGGGCTAAACTTGGGCACGATATTTCTAAAGTCCTCTTTAAAAAAGTGGTGTTTTTGGCAAATTTGCCCCCTAAAAAGCCCTTGCCTAGAGGTGAAAAGGCAACATAGGTAATGTTATGTGCCTCACAAAGCCTCGCTCATCCCCCACGCTTTGATTTTGCCCTCTTTAATGAGCTCTTGCATTGTGTGGGCAACTTCTTCTATGGGTGTGTTGGTATCCATGCGGTGCTGGTAATACAAATCCAAACATTCTATGCCTAGGCGTTTTAAACTCCCCTCTAGGGCTTGGCGTATGTTGGTAGGGCTGGAGTCGGTTTTTAAAGCCCACCCCCTTCTTCATCCTTATAAATCCTGAATTTGCTTGCAATGACAACCTTGTCCCTAAAGAGTTTAATGGCTTCGCCTAAGAGCTCCTCGTTGTAAGCCCCATAACCTTAAGCTGTGTCAAAAAAGTTAATGCCAAACTCAAAGGCTTTATGTATGAGTTTAGTCATTTCTTTTTTGTCATGCACTTCACCATAGCCAAAACTCATGCCCATACAGCCCAAAGCCAAAAGGCTGACTTGAAAGTGTCCTAATTGCTTATGTGTCATGTTTTCTCCTTGTTTTAAAGTATTTCACACGATAAAGCCTACCACTTAGTGTTTAAAGGTATAAGCATAGGCAACGGTCTAGATGATTTTTAGTGTGGAGTAGAAAACGGGTGTTAGTGTTTTACTGCTGCGTGGGGATATGGGGGTTGTGCTAGTTTAGTGTGGATGGCTTTTTTATGTCGTTGTCTAACTCTAAACGCCAAACGAGAGGTAAAAGACACCGACTAAAACACTAATCTTGTGCTTTTTGTTTTTGCTCGGCTAGTCCTAAGAAAGTAGGGGCTAAATTTTAGATTGGACAAAGTTTTAATATTCTTGCAATCACCTATGGCGCGAGGCTAGATACACTTTTGTGTATGGTTGTTTCTTTGATACTAAGTTAAGTATTTTTAGTGGGTCTGTGTGGTGATGGAGATAGTCTTTGAAAAATAAGCAAAATCCTACTAAGATGTGGCTGTTTTCACTCTTTTTATAAAGGGTTTTTTACTAGGATGATAGCTAGCAAGCAGTTTTTAAACTTTAAGTGTTCCCTTTTTGGAGTTGGTGCCTTGGCTTTTCTCTCTTTGGTGCCTCTTAGTGGGGAAAAAAATGGGTTCTTTGTAGAGGGCGGTCTTGAGTATTCCCATTTTTCAGGTCTTGACACGCATGTGGTTAAACCGGTTGCATTGCAAGAGCTGATACAGGTGAAGCAACAGGAGATCGAGCAAGAATATGTAAAAACTCTTGTAGCATCGGGGGATACCCAACCGCAGGCAGAAACCTATAGGAACGAACATATAGCAAGCTTTTACGCATACGCTAAAAGTGCTGCAGAGCGTGAACTTCTTGGAATACCAGCCTCTAGCAAAGCCCCTTACGATGGGAATCTCTTTGGGGTAGATCTCCAAGTTGGTTATAAACAATTCTTTGGCAAAAAGAAACATTGGGGTCTACGCTACTATGGGCTCATTAGCCTACAAGGTGGAGGTTTCTCGCAAAAAACGGGGAATAAATACTCCACACAGGGACCCGTGGGGAATTTCTTCTATGGTGTGGGTATAGATGCGCTTTGGAATTTCTACCACAATAAGAGAAGTGAATTTGGGGTCTTTGTGGGCGTGGCAGTTGGAGGGAGCAGTTGGACTTTTGGGGCAGGTAAGGCTAATGATGTGTGTCAAACACGAGCGACTAGCGGTAACTGTGTAAGCATGAATGACTATTATGGTAACTTGACGAGTGCCAATGACGGCAATGTGTCCAGAGCCTCGTTCTCGCCTACCTTTGTGCAATTCCTCGTCAATGTTGGATTTAGAACCAATTTCACCAGACATCAGGGCTTTGAAGTGGGTGTGCGCATCCCCACCATTGACGACCCGTATTTTAAGATCGCATACACAGAGATGGGACCATGGGGCAATGAGGGAACTTGGAAAAACCTCACCTTTAGGCGCGATGTGGCCATCTATGCCAACTATGTCTATAATTTTTAAGCATGGCTGGTGGTGGATAGCGACAATCTTGATTTGAATCGGTAAGCCAAGCTAATACTTGGCGTCTATGCTCTTGGGGGCGAGCCCCCAAACCCCTAAGAGAGGGTTTTGGAGTGAGGATTAGATTTTTGGTTTTGAAATGTCTATGGTTGTGGGGTAATCATGTCTTTGGGGAGAGAGTAAAAAACAACTAAACAGAGCAGTCATGTCTTTGTGAAGGTAAGGTAAAGCAAAGTGTAAATCAAACATAGCGTTTAAAGAGCTTTTAACGACAAACTTCGGCGCAAGTTAAGGCTTTTTTATAAAAAAATACAAGAAAGTTCTTTTTTATGCATGGATTTTAGGGCGATGGACCTAAACGCCTTGAACTCTAAGGATTTTCTCTACCTTGATCCACCCTATCTCTTGGGCTGTGCGAGTTACAACGAAAATGGAGGCTGGTCTGTAGGCGATGAGTTAGACTTATTGCGCTTTTTAGAGAGAACTAGCTACAAGGGCATTAGATTTGCGCTCTCTAATGTGCTCGAGCATAAGGGGGCAGGACATGATTTACTCTTGGAGTGGTGCAAGGCGCAAAAGTGGCACATCCACCCTCTAAAACATAGCTACGCCAATTCTAGCTACCAAGCCAAGCACAAAACCCCGAGTCAAGAAGTGTTGGTTACGAATTATGTGCTTTAGTTGGCTTAATGGCTAGATCAAACTTTGTTTTATTCTAACTATCTATTATCCACCTTTGTGAGATGTAAGATTGTGGTATAAGCGGTTCAAGCAGGTGTTTGACGGTGAGGGAACAAGAGTCCTTAGATTGAGTGACATGGGCTGTCCCCTATATGAAGGGTGCAGCATAGGATTAAGGGGGTTCTTGGGCTTCACACAAGATTTTGGAGTAGCTTGTGTGGCGGTTTTCCCCCTTGGGTTGGTGGGTTGTCTCGTGGTGTGGAGTTTAGCACACTAGCACTTTGGCTCTTAGGATATTGGATGATAGTGTGTGTTTGCTATATGTCCTTCTTAGTCTTTCTGCCCCTTTGTTTTTAGTTTCTTGGGGCTTAGAAGTGTCTAATTCTAACTCTTGTTCTGTTTGTGTGCTTGCCCCTTTGTTTGCTTCTCTCTTGGATAGTTGTTGCGACTTAGGGATCTGTGCTGTTTCTTATTTTCTTTGTTCTCTTTTTTACTTAAGTGGCTGTAACTACTTCTTGTGCGAGCTTTCTAGGGCCTACCCATAGGTTTTTTGCCCTCAAACTCCACTGTCAGTATTTTTATCCCCTTTTGATCTCTCAAGCATCACCCTAACATGTGCGAACTCATCTTTTCATGGCTCTATTTATCCTAACATGACCTCTAGCGGTGTATAATTTGGAATTTTGGATTTTAATTTCTAAGTACAAGGAGTTGAAGTTGTTATTGCGCATCAAGAATAGCATTAGCTTGGTATTAATTTTAGTATTGACTGCTTTTATGCCCTTAAAAGCATATGGATCATACCAACAAGTGGAACAAGTCAGCTCACTTGTGCAAGCAGGATTAGAGGCTAGAAGCCAAGGGCAGTTTAAAAAAGCTTTTGAAAATTTTCATGCTGCCTACGAATCGGGAGATAGCTTGGGGGAAGTGTTCTTAGGAATGGCTTATATGAGGGGGCAGGGGGTTAGGCAAGATGGAAAAATAGCTAAACAATACTTTGAGTCTGTATTGAGAAAATACAAAGGAAATCAAAGAGAGTACTCTCTACCTGTTTCTGTAGCTTTCTTTGGTTTAGCACAGATATATGAAAAAGGGCTTGGTGTAACACAAAGCATGGGCAAAGCACTAAAATTCTATAAAAAAATTATTTCCTACAATGGAGGTAGAGGATATGGACTAATCATCTTTGGCGGTCTCACTGCTTTCACCATAATTACAATTCCTCTAATCTATTTTAGATACGCTCAAGTAAAAAATTTAAGAGTAGCTGAATT
>NZ_BSWS01000023.1:0-3573 GCF_030270165.1 Helicobacter sp. NHP22-001
CAGCATGGTAGAAACAGGAATACAACAAAAACCGCAATCTTTAAAATTTTTTTCTATTGATAGGATTTTATAGGATTTTATGCGGTTTTATAGGTTTGTAAGAACGGTTTGTAAAAAGCCATATCTATGACTTCTTGCATGTCTTTGTCTAGTTTGGTTTGTTTTGCTTGCTCCATAGAGTGTTTGAGCTGTTTCACTGCCTTTTCACTTCTAATTTTCCATGCAATGGTTCTTATATCTCTTTTAGCTTGTTCTCTGTCCTTGCTGGTCTTGGTGATGGGCTCAAAGTAGAATTGGATATGGGTGATGCGGTTACCCATGCCTTTGGTCTTTATCTTTTTATAGCAAAGGTTCTCAAAGTGTGGGAGCTTTTGGAGCTCTTGGGCAGCTGGTTTGAGAATTTGCATTTCGAGTTCGCCTATTGTGTAACTACTAGAAATCCCCATTAACTCTCTAAACTTACCCCACTCCATTTTAGGGGGTACGCCTGTACTTTTCCATTGCTTGAGAAGTCTATAAAGGGTCTTAGCGTATTTACCGCTGATATTTTGAAACTCCAAGAGCTCAAAGTAGGTGAAGTTGCCATGGAGGTAGTTAAGCAAGTAGCCAAAGTAAGGTGTATTCACTTGGATTTCCATGCTCTTAACTTGGGTTTTTTTGGTGTCGTGGTAGTTGATCCGCAACTTTCTAAAGAGCATAATGTTCTCTTTAGCATAAGGATAGAGTGCCCAAAAGCTAGCAGCTTTAATGTTTTTCCAAAATTTTTCAACGATCTTAGAGAGGTTTTCAAGGCTGACTTTGGTCTTAATCCCTATCATCGCTCTAATGTCTTCTGCTTCAAATACTAGGGTCTCATCCTCTTTGTCTTTGAGTTTGTTGAAGATGGCAAAGAGCAAATTGGCTTCTAATGCCCCTAAATTGCCTAGAGAAACGGAATTAACATCGTTGTGAAAGGTTACGTACTTTTCAGCGATCTCTGTGGGGATTGTGGGGGTATTTTGTGTGATGACTTCGGCTGTTATGGGTTGGTCTTGTGCTGTGGGTTGGTCTTGTGGGGGGTTTCTGTAATGGTGGGTGGGGTTATTGGTTTGTGGGGTTGAAGGTTCAACAGCATTTAGCAGACTTGACATTTTAACATAAAAATGCTAGAGTACTTGTCATTTCTAGGCGGGCCTTCTCCGCCACTTCAGCACCGTGACTAACACCGTAATTGGGGCTTTTCAGTGTTTTTGAGTTAGAACAACCGCCATTGCTAGGTGAATCTTTTTCCACCATTTGCATAACTCACAAGCTCAGGTGCAAAACTCCCTAACAAATCCTCTAAAAATAACGCGATCTTATCAGGTTGTAAGGCGATATACAGCTCTTGGGGTTTTAAGGTTTGTTTGGCTGGGGTAGGGTAGGCTGTGTGTTTGTCCTCTAGGATTTTGGCATTGAGTCTAGGGTCGCCCTTGGGGGTGTATTTGTAAAGGTTTTCAAAGTGAAACGCCCGATTTCTTAGCGTGCGTAAGAGTTGCAAAAGCAAGTCCGCTTTTTCATGGCGTTTGAGATGGGCGTTTTTGCGGTGTGCCAAATTTGTTTTAGTGCCAAAACGGTTTCTGTTCTTGTGGTAGTACCTCTTAAAATCTAGGTGGTCTAAAAAATCTAAAGCAAACACCTTGTCGTAGATTTTAAAATGCTCCACCACTTTAAGCCAAAAACCCATGCTCTGTTTGGAGATCAAGCCATCTTGGTGTGCCAAATCGCCATTGATTTGGATGCTTTTGGGCAAATGTTGCCACCACGCCCCCACTTGTTCTAATAGCACCGAGTCTATTTGGTTGCGGATCACCACTTCTAAAATGCCGATTTTGTGGCTTATGCGCCCAATGAGCGCAAAGTTAGCCTCATGTTCTGCTAGGTTGGCATACCCATCTAGTCGTTTGGCTGAAAACAGATTTTCTTGGGTGTTTTATGTCATCTCCAAATTTAATTCTTTAGCCATATCAGCTCCTTGTGTTTTTAATGGTCTGTGATTATATCATACAATCTATTTCTTAACTACAACAAAATTAAAATAACCAACCACAAATAAAAATAATTATATAAATATATAATATGAAAATATTTCTATTTTGATATGTTCTAAACAAAATTTTTAAATAACTTAAGAAAACTTTAAAAAATTATGTAGTATATTCTAATCACAAAATATATCAATTTAGTCAATTGATAGAAGGGAAAATGTATGGAATTGAAAAGAAATCAAAAAAATAATTATCATAATAATCATTATAATAATAACGACAACAACCCGTCACATGATAAACGTTTATTAGACACTAGCCATGCTGCTGATTTTTTGGGGGTAAATATAAGCACTATGATTGGTTGGCGTAAGGAAAAAAAAGGTCCTGCTTTTCTTTTACTGGGTGGTAAGGGCAAAGGTAATAGAAAATACCTTTACCCCATGTACAAGCTCGAAGAATTTAAAAGAGACAATCCACAGCTCTGTATCAATAGATTTGATAAAGATAAATATTACACTTTGGATGATCTATCTACTAGAAATGCAAATTCTCGTCCTGGCAAATTCGGCAAAGTCAATCGTAGTACGATGTTGAAATCGCTAACTTCAGAACCACAGTGGGCTAATGTTAAAAAACTTGAAGGATCTAGACATTATTTTGAAAAAGAATCATTAAGAAGATGCCTCTTGGAAAAAGGCATTGATGATGATAAAATATCTCACTATCTCAGTGTAAAAGAAGCTGCATTAGAGCTAGATGTCAGTGTAGGGCAGTTACATGCTTGGCGTAGAGATGGAACTGGGCCTACATACATTAACTTCGGCACAGTCTATTTATATCCTTTAGAGTTGCTAAAGCAATATACCGTAGAGCATGAGCCAATAAAAGGTGGTTTTGGAGAACACGGATGTGCTAGAGAGCTAAAAGTCAGTATAGATACACTTAGACAATGGAGAAAAGAAGGCAAGGGACCGAGATGGTGTGAGATAGATGGAGAAATCTATTACACAGAAGACGAAGTCAAACGATTTAAAAATCGCCAAAAATAGGCAAATTATCCGTAATTTTATCTGGCTGAATCTGACTGGAAAGGTGGGAGTTCATAAGCTCGCTTTGTAATTTTTGTCATTCAGTCGCCGTAGGGGCTAAAACTTTTTCAAAAGCTTCTCGTATTTGGCAATAAATTTTCTCATAGCCTCGCAGGGCAAACTTTACCCGATAAAGGCGTTAGCCGTGCCCCGTGTGGGCTTATTGAGTAAGTTTGCTTATTGAGTAAGTTTGCAAATTAACCTAGTAATTTTTATTTCACAAACCGCCACACGGGCTATTACTAGGTAGTTTGCCACTCAAACGCCGTGGGGGCTTAAAAGATATTTACTAGGTGTAGTGGAGGTTCTCACTACACAAGGGTGAGCAGTGTAAAGTAGCTATGAGCTATTTAGGCAGTAGCCTCTTGGCTATATTTCTCTATCCACTTCTGCAACTCTTGCATACTCTCAAACACATACACAAAATAATCAGGAGCATCACATTTGGGCACAGATTTTTTAAAGTAGTCTATGTA
>NZ_BSWS01000024.1:0-3386 GCF_030270165.1 Helicobacter sp. NHP22-001
AAACCCCCCGCATCACCCTACTTTCCCACACTTGAAAAATGCAGTATCATCGGCGTAAGAGAGCTTGACTTCCAGGTTCGGGATGGGGCTGGGTATTTCCTCTCTTCTAGGGACACGGGAAAAAGCGTAGCCTTAAAGCTTTCAATAAAAACGCCATTCTAGCATTTTTATTTAAAAAAGCAAACTTTAAAAGCAACGCTTTAAATCAATAGTCTATGTGGGTCTTTCTACAAGCCTTCATTACACTCAATAAGGCAGTGAAGCTCTTAAGCAAGCAAACAAGCCAAACGCTCTATTAGTAGTGGTTAGCTGAGCGCATTGCTGCACTTACACACCCACCCTATCAAACATGTAGTCTTCATGCGAGCTTCAGGGAAAGCTCATCTTGGAGTTGGCTTCGAGCTTAGATGCTTTCAGCTCTTATCACAACCATGCGTGGCTACTCAGCGGTGCTCTTGGCAGAACAACTGATGCACCAGTGGCATGTCCATCCCGGTCCTCTCGTACTAGGGACAGCTCTCCTCAGCTTTCCTACGCCCACAGCAGATAGGGACCGAACTGTCTCACGACGTTCTGAACCCAGCTCGCGTACCGCTTTAAATGGCGAACAGCCATACCCTTGGGACCTGCTCCAGCCCCAGGATGCGATGAGCCGACATCGAGGTGCCAAACCTCCCCGTCGATGTGAGCTCTTGGGGGAGATCAGCCTGTTATCCCCGGGGTACCTTTTATCCTTTGAGCGATGGCTCTTCCACACGAGAACCACCGGATCACTATGACCGACTTTCGTCTCTGCTTGAGTTGTCTCTCTTGCAGTTAAGCTAGCTTGTGCCATTACACTCAACTGGCGATTTCCAACCGCCATGAGCTAACCTTTGTAAGCCTCCGTTACTTTTTAGGAGGCGACCGCCCCAGTCAAACTACCCACCAAGCATTGTCCTGCCTAAGGATGACTTAGGCCAGTTAGCTAACAAAAACGCCAAGGGTGGTATCTCAAGGATGGCTCCACAGACACCAAAGTGTCTGCTTCAAAGCCTCCCACCTATCCTGCGCATGGCATTCCCATTAGCAGTGCTAAGCTATAGTAAAGGTCCACGGGGTCTTTCCGTCTTGCTGCGGGTAGGAGGAATTTTCACCTCCACTACAATTTCACTGGATCTCTCTTTGAGACAGCTCCCATCTCGTTACGCCATTCATGCAGGTCGGTATTTAACCGACAAGGAATTTCGCTACCTTAGGACCGTTATAGTTACGGCCGCCGTTTATTCGGGCTTCAATTCAAAGCTTCGCCTTGCGGCTAACCCATCCTCTTAACCTTCGAACACCGGGCAGGCGTCACACCTTATACTTCCTCTTACGAGTTGGCAAAGTGCTGTGTTTTTGGTAAACAGTCGGGAGGGACTCTTTGCTGAGACCACATTGCTGTGGCACACCTTATCGCGAACTTACGGTGCTAGTTTGCAGAGTTCCTTAAAGAGAGTTCATCCACGCGCCTTAGAATACTCATCTCATCTACCTGTGTCGGTTTGCGGTACGGACAATTGCAACTAAACTTAGAGACTTTTCTTGGCACGATAGTGTCAGCGATTCTCCCCTTGGCCCGAAGGCCTTAGAGAGCCTGTCAGGTTTCAAATACAGGAGCGGATTTGCCACTCTCCCAATCTACACCCTTCGACCAGCACATCCATCAGCTGGCTCACCTAACTTTATGCGTCCTCCCATCGCACATTGCAATTGGTATGGGACTATTAACCCATTTGCCATCGCCTACCCCTTTCGGACTTGGCTTAGGACCCGACTAACCCTACGATGACGAACATCGCGTAGGAAACCTTAGATTTACGGCGGATACGATTCTTACGCATCTTATCGCTACTCATTCCTGCATGCTCACTTCTGTGCGCTCCAGCACTCCTTACCGGTATGCCTTCAACGCTGCACAGAACGCTCTTCTACCACTGCTCTAAAAGAGCAATCTACAACTTCGGTGTCTATCTTAGCCCCGTTATATTTTCAGCGCATGATCACTAGACCAGTGAGCTGTTACGCTTTCTTTAAAGGATGGCTGCTTCTAAGCCAACCTCCTGGTTGTTTGAGTAACCACACATCTTTTTCCACTTAGAATAGAACTTTGGGACCTTAGTTGGTAGTCTGGGTTGTTTCCCTCTTGACGATTGATTTTATCACCCACCGCCTGACTCCCAAGATACAACAAAGGGTATTCGCAGTTTGACAGGGTTTGGTACTGCGGCGAGCAGCCCTAGCCCAATCAGAGCTCTACCCCCCTTTGCTATGACTTGAGGCTATACCTAAATATATTTCGAAGAGAACCAGCTATCACCAAGTTTGTTTGGCCTTTCACCCCTATCCACAGCTCATCCCAGCCCGTTTCAATGGGCACGGGTTCAGTCCTCCACAAGCTGTTACACTCGTTTCAACTTGGCCATGGATAGATCACTTGGCTTCGGGTCTGCAGCGTCTGACTCAAGCGCCCTATTCAGACTCGCTTTCGCTACGGCTCGTTTTCACTTAACCTTGCCAGACACCACAACTCGCAGGATCATTATGCAAAAGGCAGTCCATCACCCTGATAAATCATAGGGCTTTGAATGATTGTAAGTAGATGGTTTCAGGTTCTATTTCACTCCGTTACCCACGGTTCTTTTCACCTTTCCCTCACGGTACTTGTGCGCTATCGGTCAAAGAGTAGTATTTAGGGTTGGAGAGTGGTCTCCCCGGCTTCAGCCCGGATTTCACGTGTCCTGGCCTACTCTGGATCCGGCTATCTAGGGTTTATCTTTCGCATACAGGGCTATCACCTTCTATGGCTTGTCTTTCCAAACAACTTTGCTAGAAAAACCCCTTGAATGTTGCCGTCCTCAACCCCGAGTGCAAGCACCCGGTTTGCCCTTATCCCCTTTCGCTCGCCACTACTGAGGGAATCTCGTTGATTTCTTTTCCTCTAGCTACTGAGATGTTTCACTTCGCTAGGTTCGCTCTCTATAAATAGAGTAACCTACATTGCTGTAAGTTGGGTTGCCCCATTCGGACACCTACGGATCAATGCTTCTTGACAGCTCCCCGTAGCTTATCGCAGTCTAGTGCGTCCTTCATCGCCTCTCTTTGCCAAGGCATCCACCATCTACTCTTAATATCTTGTTTGCCACTCTAGCATATCCGCTAGAGCGTTGCATAAGAGCCACACCGCCTTATTGAGTATAATTCTTTTGGCTTTGTAGTTTTTACCTTTACATAGGCTATTGACAATAATAAATCAAATAACACGCTTTAAGTCCGCTTTTTTGAGAAAAAAGCTTTCACCTTTTCCATGCAAGCTTTCTTAGAAGCAAAACGTGATAATAGCGGTTTTAAGCTTAAGGGGGGCT
>NZ_BSWS01000025.1:0-2859 GCF_030270165.1 Helicobacter sp. NHP22-001
TATGTCCAAGGCAAATTTAATGAATTTATATATCTTACCCTCACTATCAAAAACGGGATTGTAGCTGGCCTCCAAATAAACTGCCTTGCCCGTTTTTGTAACGCGCTTAAATGTTCCTTGTTTAAACTCCCCCGATTTTAAATGTTGCCAAAACTCGGTGTATTGTGGGGTTTTGACAAACTCGGGATCGCAGAAAATAGAATGGTGCTTACCTTCAATCTCGTCTAAACTATAACCCACAACTTTTAAGAAGTTTTTATTGGCTGTGATCACCCTACCTTCTGTATCAAACTCAATCAAAGCCATAGAAGCCAGGGCGGCATTGTGGACGGCGCGCAAATCGTTAAATTCTAAAATGCGCTGGGTGATGTCTGTGGCGATTTTAACGATCTTAACCACTTTACCTTGATTGTCTAACACGGGATTATAAGTGGCTTCCAAATATAATTCTTTACCCCCTTTGGCGATGCGCTTAAACTTCCCCTGTTTGAACTGGCCGCTTCTTAATTGATCCCAACCTTGTTTATATAGAGGTGAAGACACCAATTTTTGGTCGCAAAACATAGAATGGTGCTTGCCCTTGATCTCCTCCAAAGTGTAACCCATGAGCTTTAAAAAATTCTCATTGGCTGTAATGACCTTACAATCTGTGTCAAATTCAATGATTGCCATTGAGCGGTCTATAGCGTTGTAAATGGCATCCAATTCGTGGTTGCGTCTCTCAAGCCCAGCGATGAATTCCTGAGTAGCTGTGTTGTTCTGTTTTTTATGGCTAAAAAATGACATGAAGACTCCTTGCCGTGGGGTTAAATCTGTGGGATGGAAGGGGAGAATGGGGAGTTACCCCCCCCCCCCCCCCTATAAAGTAGCGGGCGCGGTTCAACCATTAAACTCTACGAATTATGAATTAGTTAAACTCCTCATTCTAGCAAAAAAGTATTAACCCTGAATAAACTTTTGCGCTAGAATACCCCTATAAGGAGCAACATGAAATTAGCCGTTTTTGATTTTGATTCGACTTTAGTCAATGCCGAAACGATTGAAGAATTAGCAAAGGCTTATGGCGTGGGGCAAGAGGTTACAAACGCCACAGATCTAGCGATGGCGGGCAAGGCGGACTTTTATACAAGCCTACTTAAGCGCGCAAATTTACTAAAGGGCATGGACGCTCACAAAGCCCAAGAGATTTGCCAAAACTTGCCCCTGCACTCGGGGGCGCTTGAAGTGGTGCAGGGCTTGCATAGCTTGGGCTATAAGGTCGTGTGCCTAAGTGGGGGCTTTAAGTGGGCCACGGGGCATTTTAAAGAAAAGCTGGGCTTAGACGCAGATTTTAGCAACACTTTGCATGTGAATGGAGGGGTCTTAACGGGGCAAGTGAGCGGCCCTTTAATGCGGGGAGATTCTAAGGCAGAGATTTTAGCTAGTTTGCAAAGCTTGCTAAAGCCCGAACACACTTTAGCCGTGGGCGATGGGGCCAATGACATTGGCATGTTTAAACTCGCTGATCTTAGCGTGGCGTTCAACGCCAAAGAGATCACCAAGCAAGCCGCCACCTTCATCGCCCAAAGCCTAGATTTGAGAGAGATTTTAGAGTGCCTTTAGGTGGGCTGTGGGTAGCCCCCTAATTTAAAGCACTTAACGACAGGGGATATTAACTTTGGGCGTTCCACAGAATAGACCGCCATTACACTCTATCTCAAGATTTGTAAGACTTAGGTCAATTTGCATGAACTCTCCTTTAATTTTATCTGTTAAAACGCATCAGTGTTTCAACCATCTCAAGAACTGCTAGCAACCTGCACCAGTGCAACTACAACCAACAGCGTTATAATAAACATTTGTGGCATATTCTGCGGAAATATCCGCAACGCTTTCATCTACTTTCATCTTTGCTCCTTTCTTAAGATTAATCAATCCACAACATGCACAAAGCTACTTGTTTTTAGGCGCACCCTGCCCGATCCAATAGAGCCTCTAGAATCCTCAAGGGAAATATTAACCCCATTCTTTTTAAGAGTGATGCTTGCCCCATTGGATTGTATGTCCCACCGCTTAACATGTCCGTGGGCATAAAGTTTTGCGCTCCCATTGTTGAGGCTCAAATCCAAATCCTCAATGAGGGTTTGTAAATCTAAGTGGGTGTTGTTGCCCTTGATTTGGCAGGTTTCTAGGCTCTCTTTGGGGGCATTGAGTTGGACATTGCCATTATTAATTTTAATGTCTAAAGCCCGCACCCTAGCCCCGATTTCAAGCGTGGCGTTGTTGCCCTTAACTTGGCAAGTGTCTATGGGTTTATATAAAAACAAATCCCCTGAGTTCATTTTTGCCTTCAAGTTTTTTAATGCGCCTTTCACGCTGACACTGCCATTGTTGAGCTTGAGCTCTAAATCCTGCATGGGCGCATCCACCGCCACTTTGGCGTTGTTGGCAGACAAGTATAGGGCTAAGTGGTCGGCGGGTAGATAAATTTTAGCCTGTCCGCTAAATTTATTGCTCTTTTGTTGCAAGCCCTTTTTAATGAGCAGGACAAAGGCATCGCCTATGCTGTGTATCCCCTTAATGTCCTCTGCTAAATCCGCATCTAAACCTTGATCTGGAGTGCTGATATAAAGGCTGTGCTCGCTATGCTCAATGAGCAAATCCGCCTCACTTGCCTCGCCCTTAAAGACGGCGTAAGGCTCTTTTTGCTCTGTTGCCAACACTTCAATTTCCATTTTTAACCCAAATTTGATCTCTAAATCACGGGTTGTGAATCACCCACCCGCTAAAGACGGGTGGGCTTCTTGCTTCAACGATCCATAACTAGCTATATCCAGTATGTAGCCATACTTGGTTACAACCCCATCAGCGGAATCTCCA
>NZ_BSWS01000026.1:0-2815 GCF_030270165.1 Helicobacter sp. NHP22-001
AATTCAGCTACTCTTAAATTTTTTACTTGAGCGTATCTAAAATAGATTAGAGGAATTGTAATTATGGTGAAAGCAGTGAGACCGCCAAAGATGATTAGTCCATATCCTCTAAAGCTTTTTTAAAGCGGCTGTGGGGGATTGCAGAGTATTTAGACTTGTGTCTGCACACCAAGCTCAGTCTCATTTAAAACCAATCGTATTACAATTACCCTAACTCACTTGAGAAAGGGTTTCTCTTTCTAGGACTAGCTACCCTACGGCGGTTTTTGCAAGTTGGGAATGTTAATCAATCACTTCGCGTTTGAGTTTGTCCTTAATGGTCTTTGACACTTCATCGCTCACTTGGGCAATCTTGGTTTGTCTGCGCTTTACATCAAAGGCTCTAATTTGGCGCAGTAAAGCGATCTGTTCTGTGTTTTTGCTGTCTTTGAAACGGTGGGTGATAGTAGGCATATTGCTTTTTTGAATTTGGCTACTAAGGGGGATGCCTAAAAACAATCTAGCAACAACATCTTTAACACTAACATAGGGTGTGTAAAACTTGCCGATTTGCCATAAACCTCATGCCCCACATTATAGTCGATACGAATACAATAGATACGAATACAATAAACATTTTTAACATAGGTCTTTTTAGCGACTTTGTTCTGTATTTTTTCTTCTGCGCATCCACTCATCTCATCAAAAAGTTTGTCCACTATCTTCTTCAAAATTTAAGACATATCAAAAGTAGAATATTTTAGTCAATAAAGTACGGTTTTAGGGGATTGTGGAAACGAAAAATACAAGACAGACAGAAAGCGCATTGTGGTTCACGGACCTTATACTAACCTACTCCTAGTGAGGATTTTTTGACTTGCCAATACAGAGTTGCCCCACTTTTGAGTATGGCGATGCATGTCGCTTCTTTTCTAAACTCTGCCTCCAATTTTTCAAAGTTCTCTCATCTATACTTCTTGATGCTTGTTATGCTAAACTCCATAGTAATCAAAATCACATAGAAACCGAAAATGAAAAATTATGTCGTTTCAGATCTGCACTTCTTTCATAAAAATATCATTAAGTATTCAGCACTCCCTTTTGAATCTGTAGAAGAGCTCAATCGAGAATGGATTGCCATGCTAGATTGTATAGAACCACAAGACACGGTCTGGTATTTGGGAGATCTCACTTTACTGAGAAAAACCTCTAAAGAACTCAACACCCTTCTTTCCAGCTTAAAAGGTCAAAAAATCTTGATCAGGGGCAACCACGATGTGTTGCCAGACAAAGCTTATGCAAATTGCAATTTTTGTGTCTTAGACAAGCTTTTTTACATTTTTGATTTAGAAATGGACAATCTCTACAGATTCATCATGTGTCATTACCCGCCCGATTCTAGAGAATACAATCAGTTGGTTGCCGATGAAGTTCTAACAGAGTGGGCACAAAGAGAAGAGAATCAACCTTCAGTTAAGACTTATTGGTTGTATGGACACACGCATACAAGACAAATCCAATCAGAACAGGTCGATTTTATCAATGTCTGTATTGACTTTAGATACAAGAATCGAATGCCCATTTTCTGCATCGAAGATTTTATACAAGGGCTTTTTAAGGACAAAATCAAGACCATGAGTTGAGTTAGGGAGTAAATGGAATGCCTATGCACGCACATACAGCTAATCTTGCTACTACAAATTAAAAAGACTACTAGCAATATTTTTTAAACGAGCTACAAGCATACAAAGATAGGCAAAAATACAAGACGACAAGAAAATGGGGCTTGTGCGTTACTTTTGGGATTTTTGCCTTTGAGGAAATCGTAAAGATTTTCAGAGAAAAATACAACATCTTCGCTGAAGACGTCAATGATGACATTATTAGGGGTGATAAATTTAGTTTAGCTCTCATATTTGACAAAGACTTAAATTTTGTAGAAGACAAGACTTTTTACACCATGTGTGCTTATGTGCGTGAAAACCAAGAGCTTACAGAGGACATGCAAACCCATGAAAAAGAGCTTAAGCATGCATTGCAGGTACAATTTGAGGAACGAGGGTTTGATGCAACCTTTCTAGACCTTTGTAAAAAATATAAGGTAGATAAGGACAATTTTAGATTTGTTCTACTCAAAAATATGGACACAGAACTCACCAATTTACATTCTTTTTTTTATCAAAGATTTACAGACAGCCAAAGGCTTAAACAATAAAAATCTCACCACTTACTTTAGTGAATCCAATAAAGCCAAAAAGAATTGCGACAGCCAAGGCAGTTCATCTAACTTTAACCCTAGTTTGTTTCACAAAATCTTAGCTCCTAAGAAATACCCCACTCCACATCTTCATAGGTTTACGGGGTCTTTAACCCCCTTACTAAAAAGTTTTTTCACATTGTTAAGAACTTTGAATTTGCTCACTTTCAACTATTCACCCAACGCCACATACACGCCCACTTGTTAGATCATCTCTTCTTGACATTGTTTATAGATCGCTGTAATCTTTTCACCACTTGATATATATGCACCGCTACACCTGTGGTAACGGAAGCTACATACTTCTTGGTGAGATGAATGGTCTGGGTTTCAAAAGCCTTAAATGTGTGCCCGACTCCTTGCTTCTGTTTTTGCTGTTTTTAGATCAGCTTTAAGGGCTCGGGTTTCTTGTTCTAAGCTAGTGTTGCGGATTAACCATTTGCTACGCAAAAACACGCCGCAAGCTTATTTGCATAATTTGCCACTCAAACGCCGTGGGGGCTAAAATTCTATTTATATTGATTTAATATTGATTTATGGGTTTGGGCTGTTTGTGGAGAAAACCTTAAATATGTTTAA
>NZ_BSWS01000027.1:0-2018 GCF_030270165.1 Helicobacter sp. NHP22-001
CTATAAAATCCTATAATTTTCTATAAATTTTTTATATGATTTTAAGTTTTTAGGTACTGCTATGTCGGCATGAATGATTTGTTATCCATAGGATAGGCAAGCAAGATTTTAGGTGTCAGTATCCAAACTTTGAGAAATTGGGAGAAAAAAGGCTTACTTAAACCCGATAACTACACAAAAGGCGGCGAGCGGAGATACAAGCTAGAGAGCCTTAAAAATATCAACAAAAACATTGTTTTTCATAACGATAGCCGCAAAACCATCGCCTATACCCGTGTTTCTAGTGCCGACCAAAAAGAGGACTTAATCCGCCAAGTGCAGGTTTTGGAGTTATATTGTTCTAAGTTAGGTTTTAATTATGAAGTGATACAAGACTTAGGCTCAGGTATGAATTATTACAAAAAAGGCTTAACCAAGCTTCTTAATCTTATCCTAGAAAGCCAAGTAAAAAGGCTTGTTCTCACCCATAAAGACCGCTTATTGCGTTTTGGTGCGGAGCTGGTGTTTGCCATTTGTGAGGCTAAAGGTGTGGAGGTGATTATCATTAATCAAGGCGATGAAAATGTCCGCTTTGAAGAAGAGTTAGCCAAAGATGTGTTGGAAATTATCACAGTATTCTCAGCTAGGCTTTATGGAGCACGCTCCAAGAAAAACAAACAGCTTTTAGAACAAATGCAGGCGGTGGTAGAGGACAATGTTACAACTGACCCACAAGATTGAATTACAACCCAACAACAAAGCCCAAACACACTTTAAAAAAGCCTTTGGCTGTGCAAGACTTGCCTATAACTGGGGCTTGGCGAAGTGGAAAGAAAATTACCAAAAGGGCATAAAATCTAACCATTTTGCCCTAAAGAAAGAGTTCAACGCCCTTAAAAAGACGCATTACCCCTTTGTCTATGAAGTGTCCAAATACGCTACAGCACAGCCCTTTAACCACTTAAACCTAGCGTTTCAAAAGTTCTTTAAAGATTTAAAATTGGGTAAAGTCAGTTACCCCCGTTTTAAACGCAAAAGAGAATATCAGGGGAGCTTTTACATTGGGGGCGACCAAATAAAAATCATTCAAGGCAGCACAAAAGACTATCTTAAAATCCCCAACCTGCCTAAAATCAAAATGACCGAAAAACTACGCTTTAAAGGTAAAGTTAATGGGGCGACCATCACGCAAAAAGGAGATAAGTTTTATGTTTCTATTCAAACCAACACCACACAAGAGGAGTTTAACCGCACCCATAAGCCCATAGCAAACAACCACACTCTAGGTATTGACACAGGAATAAAGGCTTTTGCTAGTCTATCTAATGGCTTACAGATTTTCGCCCCCAAGCCCTTAAATAGGCTCGCAAGACGGCTCAAAAGACTTAGCAGACAACTTAGCAAAAAACGGCATTCGAAAACCAAGAATGACGGGATTAAGAAGTCCGCTAATTTTCTTAAAGCCAGCTTGCGGCTGAATCGATTGCATACCCGTATAGCCAACACCCGTAATAACTTTTTACACAAACTGAGCACCGCCCTAGTGCGGCACGCTAAAACCCTTTGTTTAGAGAGTTTAAAAGTCAAAAATATGCTTAAAAACTCTAAACTAGCTAAAGCTTTGAGCGATGTCAGCATCTCCGCCTTTAACACGCTCTTAGAGTATAAGGCAAAGTATTATGGGCGGAAAATTTTAAGAGCCGATGCCTTTTACCCGAGCTCTAAAACCTGCTCTAGCTGTGGCAATAAAAAGGCGGACTTAACACTAAACGATAGAGTTTATAAGTGCGGTGTTTGCGGTGTTGTGGTCGATAGAGATTTTAACGCAAGTGTCAATCTAGTGAGGCATTTAGTAAGTGGAGTTCCCACTGAATTAACGCCTGCGGACATGACGGCTCTACTGAGCGATTTTGCAAAAAATGGCTTAGTAACCAGCATGGTAGAAACAGGAATACAACAAAAACCGCAATCTTTAAAATTTTTTTCTATTGATAGGATTTTATAGGATTTTATGCGGTTTTATAGGTTTGTAAGAACGG
>NZ_BSWS01000028.1:0-1938 GCF_030270165.1 Helicobacter sp. NHP22-001
TTAAATCAAAGATAAGGGCTATTCTAACAAAAATTTAATGAGGGAGAATTTAAACAAACCCTAACACCTAAGCAAGAGAGCCTTGAGCCTTGTCCTTAAGACAACGAAGTCTTAAAGGGGTTCTCTAAGAAAGGAGGTGATCCAACCGCAGGTTCACCTACGGTTACCTTGTTACGACTTCACCCCAGTCGCTGTGTGTGCCGTGGGCAGTAGCTACCTTAGCATCCTGACTTAAGGCAAACACAACTCCCATGGTGTGACGGGCGGTGAGTACAAGACCCGGGAACGTATTCACCGCAACATGGCTGATTTGCGATTACTAGCGATTCCAGCTTCATGCAGGCGAGTTGCAGCCTACAATCCGAACTGAGAGATGTTTTTAAGATTGGCTCAGCTTCGCAGCATTGCATCTCTTTGTGCATCCCATTGTAGCACGTGTGTAGCCCTAGGCGTAAGGGCCATGATGACTTGACGTCGTCCTCACCTTCCTCCTGCTTACGCAGGCAGTCTTCTTAGAGAGCTCAGCTTAACCTGTTAGCAACTAAGAAAGAGGGTTGCGCTCGTTGCGGGACTTAACCCAACATCTCACGACACGAGCTGACGACAGCCGTGCAGCACCTGTTTTCAGGGTCTAGCAAGCTAGACACTCCGCTATTTCTAGCAGATTCCTTCAATGTCAAGCCTAGGTAAGGTTCTTCGTGTATCTTCGAATTAAACCACATGCTCCACCGCTTGTGCGGGTCCCCGTCTATTCCTTTGAGTTTTAATCTTGCGACCGTACTCCCCAGGCGGGATGCTTAAGGCGTTAGCTGCATTACTGGGAGGACAAAGCCCCCCAACAACTAGCATCCATCGTTTAGGGCGTGGACTACCAGGGTATCTAATCCTGTTTGCTCCCCACGCTTTCGTGCAATCAGCGTCAGTATTGTTCCAGCAGGTCGCCTTCGCAATGAGTATTCCTCTTGATCTCTACGGATTTTACCCCTACACCAAGAATTCCACCTACCTCTCCCACACTCTAGGGTTGTAGTTTCAAATGCAGTTCTATGGTTAAGCCATAGGATTTCACACCTGACTTACAACCCCGCCTACGCACTCTTTACGCCCAGTGATTCCGAGTAACGCTTGCACCCTCCGTATTACCGCGGCTGCTGGCACGGAGTTAGCCGGTGCTTATTCGTGAGATACCGTCATTATCTTCTCTCACAAAAGGAGTTTACAATCCTAAAACCTTCATCCTCCACGCGGCGTTGCTGCTTCAGGCTTGCGCCCATTGAGCAATATTCCCTACTGCTGCCTCCCGTAGGAGTCTGGACCGTGTCTCAGTTCCAGTGTGTCCGTTCACCCTCTCAGGCCGGATACCCGTCATTGCCTTGGTGAGCCTTTACCTCACCAACAAGCTGATAGGACATAGACCAATCCTTTAGCGATAAATCTTTCCCCCGTAGGGTAATATTTGGTATTAATCACCATTTCTAGTGGCTATCCCAAACTAAAGGGCATGTCATCTATGCGTTACTCACCCGTGCGCCACTAATCCACCTAGCAAGCTAGGCTTCATCGTTCGACTTGCATGTATTAGGCACGCCGCCAGCGTTCACTCTGAGCCAGGATCAAACTCTCCATAAAGTTAAGTTTATCCTAAACTGGCTCTGTGCTTGATAGATTTCTCTATAAGCACTTAAAGATTACTCTGTTAAGACTAAGTTGTGTCAAAAACTAGAGTTCTTAAAAGCCAAAACAAAATTTAAAAACAAAAATTTGGCTTCAAGACTCTCTTGCTTAAATGTCAAAGATCGTTGCGTTAAGTTTAAGTGCTTTTTTAAAACCGCTTTGGCTTTTTAACCTTTGGATTTTTAAACCGCTTTAAACTTTGGCAAAGTGCGATTATATGCTTTTGAAGCTTAAGGGTTGCTTAAATGGGGGGGAGGTTTTAGC
>NZ_BSWS01000029.1:0-1678 GCF_030270165.1 Helicobacter sp. NHP22-001
TCTTTCCAAAAATGCTTGCGCAAGAACGGGATAAATCTTGGTTCTCTCCAAACCCTATAAGTGGTAATCTGCTTGATGCGCAAGATGATGGAACTGATAGACACTCTAGGGATATACTGAATCATCAAGTGTAAATGGTCTTTGTCTGTCTCCATTGCTATGATGATAAAATCTGAACTTTCCTCTATCTCCTCAACCACAGACTTTATAAAAATAGCCACATCTCCTACGAGCAACTTTTTTCTGTATTTACACACTAAAATCAAATGGGCTTTTAGATTATGTTTGCTCCTGTTTGTGGATAAATAGCCTTTGAGTTTGTAATGGTTTTCTTTCATAGCTCTACACCTCAAAAATATTTTATAAAATTATGTTATAATAATGTAAAATAGTTAAGGCGTAAGAAATTGCTTAAAGCAATGAAGTTTAGAATTTACCCTAGTGTTGAACAAAAAACCTTGATACACAAGCATTTTGGTTGTGCTAGAGTGATCTATAATTACTTTTTAGCATACCGCCAAAAGCAATACGCACTAGGCATTAAAGAAAATTACTTCAGCATGCAAAAGGTGCTTACTACTCTCAAAAAACAAGAGTCTTATGCTTATCTAAGTGAATGCAATTCGCAAAGCTTGCAAATGGCACTAAGACAGCTGACAACAGCCTTTGATCGATTTTTCTCTAAGCTGGCAGATTATCCTAGATTCAAATCTAAAAAGTATGCCAAGCAATCTTTCTGTGTCCCGCAACACTTAGAGATGGATTTAGGAAACAACCAAGTCAAGCTACCCAAATTCAAAGAAGCTATTAAAGCCAAGTTTCATAGGCATTTGCCTACAAACTCTATCGTCAAACAGGGGTTTATCTCTTGTGTAGCAGATAAATACTATCTCTCTGTCAGTTATGAGGACAATAAGCCTGAACCTAAACCCACAACTATCAGAAAAGCTGTGGGTTTAGATATGGGTTTAGAGTCTTTAGTCATCGCCAGTAATGGCGTGTTCTACCCATATAAAAAGTTTTTCCAGAATCTACAAACCAAACTCACTAAAGCGCAAAGGAGATTGTCTAAAAAACTCAAAGGTTCTAGTAATAGAAAAAAACAAGCAAAGAAAGTGGCACAAATCCACGCCTCTATCAGCAATAGCAGAGAGGACTACCTACATAAAATCAGTAATGAGATAACCAATCAATACGATTTGCTAGCAGTAGAAACCTTGAAAGTTAGGAATTTGGTCAAAAACCACAAACTAGCTAAGAGCATTACCAATGCCAGCTGGTCTAGGCTTATTAGTCTATTAGAATATAAGGCTGGTTGGAAGGGTAAAACCCTTATCAAAATTGACCAATACTTCCCTAGCTCTCAAATCTGCTCGACCTGTGGGAGCAATACCGGTAAAAAGCCACTCCATATTAGAAATTTTGTCTGCCCTTGTTGCCAAACACACCATCACAGAGACCTCAATGCTAGCATCAACATTAGAAACTATGCTTTGGGAATGCTAGATGAGCGACACGCTATCAAGGTAGATAAAACTAGGGTAGGGATGACCCGAAGTTACGCTTGTGGAGATTCCGCTGATGGGGTTGTAACCAAGTATGGCTACATACTGGATATAGCTAGTTATGGATCGTTGAAGCAAGAAGCCCACCCGTCTTTAGCGGGTGGGTGATTCAC
>NZ_BSWS01000030.1:0-1655 GCF_030270165.1 Helicobacter sp. NHP22-001
AAATATACACCACTTTATGGTCGTGTTGTATTTGATTTAGAATACTGATGGTTTCCATCATCAAACGAGTCACTTTGCGCCACAAACATACGGGACACCAGCGCTCACCACAGAAACCAGTGCGCATAAATTCTTGTTGAGTCTCAGTAGTATCTCTATTGCGAAAGAGCTGAAAAGCTCGATCATCATCATCACAAGCACCACAATGCACTTCTTTAGGCATGAAAATCTCCTTGAATCTAAATCTATCTAAATCCATATTAAAAATTATTTTTTTGGTTTGCATGCCTAAACATTTAAATAATAGAAGATGGCTATCGCTTGATCGGGCTTACTTGTCTAGCCCAAAGATTTGGGGGCTAATCCACACAAAACTAGCCTAAATGCTGTCATCGCTAGGCAATGCGGTGCTGTCTTTGTCAAACCACTAAGAATAGAGCATTTTGCCCGCAAAACCACGCCTAAACTATGCTATGTTCGGTTATTAAGTAATAACTAAATATAAATTTTTCTTATTTAATGTTTCTATTTTGGACTTGTTGGGCTGTTTCTCAATGAAAAAATAAATTATTGCCAAAAAGTTGCCAAAAAATCTAAAAGCACACATGTGGATTTTTGCGCTATCTTAAAAAAAATAAAAACTACTTAACAAAAAATAAAATTTTGAGTGTTTTTAGTCGTTTTGTGCCATTTTGTAAGGCACAAAATCAAGTGTAAAAGGGCTTTGCAAAAGTGTAAGACCCGTCCTATTGAAAAGAGGGAAAGTAGGCAAGTCGGTTTCACCCCTGATATTCAAAAAGACTTCCACGCTTTGCTGGGGGTCTGTGTCTAGCACCACGACATCTTTTTGTTCTTTTAAAACTGCAACGCTAAGTTGATGCACAATGTGCTTTTACCGCTTTCTCCTTTTTCATTGGCAACCGTAATGATCATAGACCCCTTCTTTTGTGAAAATACCATAAAACACGAGTCTTTAAAATACTGCAAAATACATTAGAACAAACTGCAACACCGCAAAAATAAGAAAATACAAGATAGTAGTATAAAATACAAGACTTTACAATAATGTAAAGCAATGCAAAATACAAAACAACAATGTAATTCTTTGGGGAGTGTATTGCGACCACTCACTAGAGATTCTATGAAAACACCAAGCTACGATTAAGGGAATTAATTTATCGTTTATCGTGCATATGGCTAAAAATCAACAAGAAACCCAAGAAGCCCTAAAACAACTAGAAGTCTAAAAGCAACCCATATAACAGAAAGTTCAAGTTAAGGTATAACACAAGCTCTTGAAAAAGGCGCACCCAGATGCAAGTCCAAACACAGCAAAAGCAAGCCCGCCCGCAAGCCAAAACCGCTATGTTGTTTTTAGTTGTTAAAGTCATCTCAATAATTGTAGGTGTTTCTCGTAAGTGAGTGTCTTGCTTTAGCTCCCTGCAAGGGCAAACTAGGCGGTGAGCTTGCGAACGAAACTCCTTTATGTGGTCGCATGACTTGTAAACCAAGCAACACCATTTGGGGTGTGCTCACAAGTTCGCTTTGCATAATTTGCCACTCAAACGCCGTGGGGGCTAAAATTCTATTTATATTGATTTAATATTGATTTATGGGTTTGGGCTGTTTGTGGAGAAAACCTTAAATATGTTTAA
>NZ_BSWS01000031.1:0-1616 GCF_030270165.1 Helicobacter sp. NHP22-001
TAAAATCTTGCTTGCCTATCCTATGGATAACAAATCATTCATGCCGACATAGCAGTACCTAAAAACTTAAAATCATATAAAAAATTTATAGAAAATTATAGGATTTTATAGAATTTATGCTTCTGTTGCTAGCCCCACAAGGGGTAGCTCTAGTTAAAAGCAAAGACCTAATTAATCCTCATGAATGCGGTAGGTCATAGACCGGGCAATCTTTCACGCCGATGTGTTTTCGTGTAAACTTTTCCACATTTTCTTGAGCTTTTTTGGGATCGTTAACCCAAGTTTTATAGAACTCAAAAGGACATTCGGCGACGCCCTTATCCCCATCACCGCTGACAAACACTCCGCTATAGCCTCTGTGCATGAGTTTAAAGAGCTGGTTTTGGCTTTGGTCGTATTTTCTAGCATCGCGGATTTGGTGGACTGAAAGCTGTGCGTATTGGATGCCGTTTTCTTCCTCTCCACACTCGCCCAAAGTGTGCCCATCAAAGCCCACAATGCTAGAGTGTCCAAAATAAGAATAAACCCCATCAAACCCAGCTGCATTAGCCACAGCCACATAGCATTGATTTGCCCATGCCATGGTCTTAACCATATTAATTTGCTGCTCTTTAGCAGGATACATGTAGCCTTGGCAGCGCACAATGAGCTCTGCCCCTTTCATTGCACAATCGCGCCAAATTTCAGGGTAGTTTCCATCATCACAGATAATTAAAGAAACTTTCATGCCCTTTGGTCCGTCCACCACATAAGTTTTATCCCCAGGATACCAACATTCCACTGGGCACCAAGGCAAAATTTTGCGGTATTTTTGCACAATTTCACCCTTATCGTTGATTAAAATCAAGGTGTTGTAAGGGTTTTTATGTGCATGCTCATGTTTTTCACCGGTTAAAGAAAACACTCCCCACACTTTATTCTTCTTGCACGCTTCAGAAAAAACAGCGGTTTCTTCACCCGGAACACTAACAGCTGTGTCAAACATTTCTTGTCTATCATACATGATTCCTTGTGTGCTGTATTCGGGGAAGATAATGAGATCTAGCCCTGGCAAGCCTGTTTTAATCCCTGCAATCATCTTAGCGATATTGTGGCAATTTTCTAACACCTCTTGCCTAGTGTGTAGCCTAGGCATTTTGTAGTTAACAACTGCCACACCCACTGTATCTGGACTGCTACTAATATCACCATGTCTCATAAAAGTCTCCTCAATTTTTTTAGAGTTTCAAAAACTCAAAGGAGGAATTTAAGATAGTAAGATTAATGATTAGCAACTCATAAGAACTATGCAGTTGAGCTATTAAACCCTTAAATCCTTATGTGATCGTTACACGCAAACGACAGAAAAACAAAAAGACTTTTTAAATCTGTAAAACCTCACTTATAATTGTCTGCCTACCTAAAAATGATTCTTACCATAAGATAAATGCCACTTATGTTTATATGGTATAGTGCTTCTAATCCTTGATAAATCAAAATTAAAATTTGGAGCTATAGATGTATCAAGTGAATCACCCACCCGCTAAAGACGGGTGGGCTTCTTGCTTCAACGATCCATAACTAGCTATATCCAGTATGTAGCCATACTTGGTTACAACCCCATCAGCGGAATCTCC
>NZ_BSWS01000032.1:0-1230 GCF_030270165.1 Helicobacter sp. NHP22-001
GTGGTGAGCGCTGGTGTCCCGTATGTTTGTGGCGCAAAGTGACTCGTTTGATGATGGAAACCATCAGTATTCTAAATCAAATACAACACGACCATAAAGTGGTGTATATTTTTCTTACTCTGACGATGAAGAATGCGAGTATGGACAAATTGAGAGCTTCCATTGAGCATTTATCTCAATCATGGGATAGACTAACTCAAACTCCGCAATGGAAAGACAATATTTTAGGCTTTGTCCGCATCACTAGGTTTCTAGGTAACAAGATTTTTGCTCAAAAGTGTAATCCTCATTACCATTGTATTTTAGTTGTGTCCCCTAACTACTTTTCACATGGCTACATTAAACAAGCTGAGTGGGTGCAAATGTGGCATGAGGCTTTATGTGTAGATTATAATCCCATTGTGTTTGTGCAATCTGTTAAAAGCAACTTAGAATCTGTTTTGCTTCATTGTATGAAACCTACTAAGGTAACTAGACTCAACCAAGAGAGTTTTAGTATCTTAGACAATCAAGTAAGGGGTATTCGTCAATATAATAAGGGCGGATTAGTTGAACAATATAAACCACTTGTGTCTGATAATCTTGACTCTAGCCTATGGGAAAAAATTGAGAATGGATTTTATGAATGGTATGATGAAACTTATTTATTGAAGGTTAGAGATGTTATAGGCTATTTATCTAAGCACTTACAGCCTCCACGGCGTGTTTGAGCGGTGCGCTATGTGTAAGCTTGCGAACTTTTGGAGATACGGGGCGCGCTATGCACTATAAACCTATAGCGTAGACTGCGCAAGTTCCGTTGTTATAGTGCGCTCTATGGGTTAAGTAAACCCAAACCCAAAAAAGTATGTGCGCCATGTATTCTGCGGTCAATCAGTGGTGAAGTGTCCACCCGCTAAAGACGAGTGGGATTTCTGCCAATAAGATCAAAACGCTTATGAGTTTTAACATGGCGTTCTAACGCTCCATGGCTCGCAGAGCTTTCATGGCATTTTCGTTGCCAAAATCTACAGCTTTTCGCAGAAAAGTTTTAGCCTTACCTAATCCCCGTTTCTTGTAGATCATGCCCATGTTATAGAGTGTTTGGGCAACAAGGTTTTTGAGCATGGGGCATTGGTAAATTCAGCTACTCTTAAATTTTTTACTTGAGCGTATCTAAAATAGATTAGAGGAATTGTAATTATGGTGAAAGCAGTGAGACCGCCAAAGATGATTAGTCCATATCCTCTA
>NZ_BSWS01000033.1:0-1203 GCF_030270165.1 Helicobacter sp. NHP22-001
AGGTTTTGCTATGGGGCAAAAAGAGCTATTGCAAGAGTTTGTGAGCCTTAAAGAGAAAAACGAAAGATACATGGGGAATTCTAACACCGCTCCCCAGTATTTCGCTCCCTTAAAGCCCAAATGGGATCAGTGGTTAGAAAACTTGAATCTCCATTACACAACTTACATCAGTTTTTGGGAGCACAACCAACCCACGATCTGTTTTGGACGCAAGGATATTTTAGGCGACGACTATGTCAATGGTCCTATTTTCAAAAAGCAACATGGGGTTTATATTTGGTTAGGTTGTCAGTGGAAAAGGCGTACTTTTAAGTTGCGTATCGGTTGTTCTAATAATTATGGCAACGCTTCTAAACAGAAATGTATGGCTCTAGATAAATTATTCACTTTTGAGAAGGGGGCTTATCAATACAAACATGAAATAAAATACCCTAGCCTAGCCACACTCCAAGAAAATTTTTTATACGACTTTATAGAGTTGGTAAAAGTGTTTAGTGCGGTGCCAAGAGAGGATTTTTATCCAAGTGAGTAAAAGTAGGGCATCCGCCTTAATACTGCGGTTTTAGACAATGCCAAAGACCGGTTAATCCTATAAATTTATGTGCGCAAATTAGGCGATCTTTAAACATCTAAGGGATGCAATACAACCCAAGCTGGGGGTTTTAAGCTCAAAAACCAATAAATGTTTTAAACAGATAATGCCTAATCTCTTTAGCTAAGTCGGGAGATTAGGGTAACACCGCACCTTGAGAAAAAGATTAATCCAGTAAAAACTCTCTTGGAAGTTCTCAAATCTCTAAGGATAATTTAATTTTTTCGCATAAATTTCCAATATCTAAACGATCTTTAGCATTTTTTAAAAGCTTAAATTCCCGTGCTTGACAATCAATGCAGTGCAATAACTCAAAAATGATAGAGTCATTTTTACGGGGAGCGACTAGACACATGCTAGAAAAATGGAACTTAGCACAAGAGAGCACAATAAAAGTATCGTGAAAGCGCAATAAGGGGTTTTTGTTTTTAATGTGTAATTTGATAACATCCCCAAAAGTGATTTGTTTGGCATGCTTGTTTTTATGGGATTCGCTCTGCAAAATAGCTTTCTTCAAGAAATACTCCACAAGAGGTTTTCTATGTGCCGATATAGGTTTATCAATAGATACCTTGCGCAACCCAACACTGAGCCCTATTTCCATCGCATTG
>NZ_BSWS01000034.1:0-1018 GCF_030270165.1 Helicobacter sp. NHP22-001
TTTGCATAATTTGCCACTCAAACGCCGTGGGGGCTAAAATTCTATTTATATTGATTTAATATTGATTTATGGGTTTGGGCTGTTTGTGGAGAAAACCTTAAATATGTTTAAGCTTATAAAAGGCTCTAAAAGCGATGAGGGCATGCTAGAGTGCGGGTTTTGGTTTATGTCGTAGTTATGGGGAATTATGTTGTAGCTAAAATAATGATTTGATGAAAGTATATATTTTGTTTATAAAGTCTTGGGGACTTGCAAAGACATGCGTAAAGTATTCTTGCCCGTTCTGGTTAAACTTCTCAATGTAAAGCTTATGCTCCCCTGCTATGTAAAAATCTTTGTCGGTGCCTTCGATAATCTCAAACAAGCCTAGCACCATTGTGCTTGTTTGAGAAAATCTCGTATCCACTAATTTGACCTTTCTAAAGTTGTGTTGTGGCTGTTCATCTTCAAAAAATTCTCCCAAACACCCGTGGTAACTTTGGACTTCTCTTTTTTGTGCTTCTGTATGAAACTGGGAAATTTTAATCATTTTCTCAAACTGCTCTAAACTTTGAAAAATTTGGGTAAAGCATTTTTCTAGTAACTCTGCAGTGGGAGGGTGTTTGGAGTATTTTTTAAAGTCTTCAAAAAAGTTAGGGCATTTTTTAGCCCATTCCAGCTCGGCTTGCACCACCTTTTGTTCTTGTGCTGTGATCTTAAACAATACTTTGATATGCCCTGTGGGGTAGTGTAGAATATCTTTTAAGAGCACTTTTATGAAAATGTGATCTGGGGTGTGTAAGTCTACAATCTGCCCATGATAGGTCCTTAGGGTTTCTAGTTCGTTCTGTATCACCTCTTGTGTCCTTGCTTTGGGCGGTTCTTGTTGTGGAGTGGGAGAAGATGTTTCTTGCGGTGTTTGTGGTGTTGGGATTTGCGCTTCTAAGACAACTAACTTTTGCGTGGTGTCTGAGTCGCCCCCTCTTTTGAAATCTTTGATGAATTGGTCAATGTCCTCAAACACTGCCACAAAATGCCC
>NZ_BSWS01000035.1:0-982 GCF_030270165.1 Helicobacter sp. NHP22-001
TCTTATGCAAAGCAATGCAATGATTGTAGCAATGCTATAGAGGCGCAGAAGTTTGCCGATGTGCTTATTTTTGCTTGAATTGTAGAGTTTCTGCTTGTAGGCGATTAACATAGTCTTTCCACTTGTTCTTTTGCTTAGGTCTTTCAGAGTTTTGTTGGTTAGCAATGTATTGCTTGATCACTTCCAAAGGCGCACCGCCCACAGAGGAGATAAAATAAGAGTTTGTCCATAGTGTGGGTAGTCTTGTTCTCAAATGGGAAAACTCTTGTCTTAAAAGCCGCCTGCTCCTACCCTTAGCCATCGTATCTGCGGTAAGGAAGTGTTGAGAGTTACGCTTTGGTAGATTGATGCGTGAGACCTGCAGGGAATGCGTCGGAGCTTAAACTCTATAAAATCCCTACTATGAGATGTATAGTAAGAACCAAACTCTCCCTACGGACAATATCAGTCCAGGAAGCCCAAATGTCTTTAGAATTTGGGCACCTCATTGGACTTTATACACTGCTCTTGAGAAAGTTTGATAGAGATAGGGAATCATAGGAGAGAATGATGTCTCTAAAACCGCTCTTACCTAACAAGCAAGAGTTTAAATTTAAGGGACAGATAAAAGGTAGATATTTTTGAGCCTACGCTCTACCAAACCTAAAAACCCTCAAGGTGGACAACGATGTTGTGCAGATCAAAACCCATTACTTAGTTGTAGTGTAGGCGCACCAGGTGAGCGGTTTCTGAACGCTCTGTCTTTAACTCCAACAACCGCACCCACTGCAAGCACAGCACCTATAAAAATAAAATAATAGGATGTATCTGTAATATTGGATATATCCGTTTAAGGGCATTTAGGGCATTTTATCTTGCTAACAACAGCCTAGCTAAAACCTCCCCCCCATTTAAGCAACCCTTAAGCTTCAAAAGCATATAATCGCACTTTGCCAAAGTTTAAAGCGGTTTAAAAATCCAAAGGTTAAAAAGCCAAAGCGGT
>NZ_BSWS01000036.1:0-610 GCF_030270165.1 Helicobacter sp. NHP22-001
TTGGCTATATTTCTCTATCCACTTCTGCAACTCTTGCATACTCTCAAACACATACACAAAATAATCAGGAGCATCACATTTGGGCACAGATTTTTTAAAGTAGTCTATGTAGATTTTTTCTTGGTAAAGCTTGGCGTTTTCTAAATCTTTTGGGCTAGGCTCAATGAGTTTAAATAAGGCTCCCACTCTTTTAGTGTTAGGGCTTTTGATGTAAGTGATTAATTGTGCGGTGTTGAAAGTGTGGGTTGTGCCTTTTTTGCCTTTGCCTTTTGGTGTGATTGCACCTATGGTGTGTGGGGGTTTAGCATTATTGCCAAAGTTTTCTAAAAAGTCTTGTGGGTTTGAAAACACATGTGTAAAGTATTCTTGTCCATCTTTTTTAAATTTTTCAATGTAGGTTTTATGTTCTTGTGCTCTGTAAAAGTCTTTCTCCGTGCCACCAATAATCTCAAATAGGGCAATCACTTCTGTATTAGTCTTGGACAAAATGGTATCCACTAACTTGACTTCTGTAAAGTTGTGCTGTGGTGTCTTGTTCTCAAAAAATGGAGCGAGCATGCCATGGGCACTTTGGATTTGGGCTTTTTGTGTGGCATTGATGGTGGGGGGT
>NZ_BSWS01000037.1:0-575 GCF_030270165.1 Helicobacter sp. NHP22-001
TCTATCAAATCTCGGGTTTCATAGGAGAGTTCAGCGGTTTTTTCTGCTTCTTCCGTACCCGTGTTGATGTTGACCACAACTTGGGCGGTGATCTCTTTAATCGAGCTGATGATCGCTGCAATCTCTGTAACAGATTTGCCAGTGCGTTCAGCCAGCTTTCTCACTTCATCAGCCACCACCGCAAAACCTCGCCCATGCTCACCCGCCCGCGCAGCTTCAATAGCGGCATTGAGGGCTAATAGGTTGATCTGATCGGCAATGTCTTTAATGGTTTGGGTGATGCTTGAAATGGAGTTGGATTGTGCACTTAGGGTATCTACTAGTTGCACATTATTTTTCATGGTGCTGGCGACATTTTGGATATTGTCTGCGGTCTTTTTGATCATGTCGTTGCCATCGCTGGTGAGCTGTTGGTTTTCCTTAATCAAACTCAAAGTCATTAAAATCTTTTCTTCCTTGTCCGTTATGTCCAAGGCAAATTTAATGAATTTATATATCTTACCCTCACTATCAAAAACGGGATTGTAGCTGGCCTCCAAATAAACTGCCTTGCCCGTTTTTGTAACGCGCTTAAA
>NZ_BSWS01000038.1:0-570 GCF_030270165.1 Helicobacter sp. NHP22-001
CGATAAAGGGCTATTCCCATTTGTGCAAAGCGATTCTAATGGCGTGCGTTACTTCTCTCAAAGCGATGTCGCGTGGGTAGAGTGGGTGCAGTGCTTGCGTGCGTGTGGCATGCCCCTAGCCACGATAAAGACTATATCCACTTATCTCAACAAGGCATGAAAAGTGCCCCACAACGCAAGGCGATTTTAGGGCAACAGCTTAAAGATTTACGCCTTCAGCTAGACACCTTGCACCAAGCAGAAGCTAAAATCGCCCATAAAATCGCACTCTATACGCAAATGATCAAAGAGCAAAAGGACTTTTTGAATCCAAGCAACCCCGCTTACACGGGCAAACCTAAAAAGAACCCTTGACAAACAAATAGGGGTACAATCTTTGTGTAAGGGCACAATTCTATTGTGTAAAAGCACGACTTTCTTGTGTAAGGGCACAACTGCATTGTGCCTTCCTTTAAAAACGAGGGCAAAATCAAAGCGTGGGGGATGAGCGAGGCTTTGTGAGGCACATAACATTACCTATGTTGCCTTTTCACCTCTAGGCAAGGGCTTTTTAGGGGGCAAATTTGCCAA
>NZ_BSWS01000039.1:0-488 GCF_030270165.1 Helicobacter sp. NHP22-001
ATGTTAATCGCCTACAAGCAGAAACTCTACAATTCAAGCAAAAATAAGCACATCGGCAAACTTCTGCGCCTCTATAGCATTGCTACAATCATTGCATTGCTTTGCATAAGAGGTATTATGGGCTTTTTAAAAAGCATTTAAAACTCTACACTCTGCAAAAGCACATCACAAAGCTAAAAAGAACAAGCAGGTTTGCTTTTTTAAAAACTCTAGGCCCTAAAACTTTGCAGGAGTTAGTAGAAAGGATAGACAAAGCCTATCAAAAGTTTTTTAAAAAACAGGACAGACCACCTAGATTCAAAAAGACAACCCTATATCAATCTTTCACATTCAAGGGCAAGACAGGTTATAAAATCCAAGACAATGTTATTTCTTTTAATGGCTATGTTTTTAAGTTTGTCAAGACCTACAACCTTGTAGGTAAACCCAAGACTTTAACCGTTAAAAGAGATAATCTAGGCGATTATTTCTTGTGCTTGGTGTGTGAA
>NZ_BSWS01000040.1:0-488 GCF_030270165.1 Helicobacter sp. NHP22-001
GATAAGCCCGCAGCCGGCCAGACCAGTGCCGCCTGACAGCCCTTCAAAACTGGAGAATTGACATGAAGCGATCCGACCTCACCGAAAAGCTGCTCGACATCAAGCGAGAGAACGGCTGGACCTGGAAGCACATCTGCGAACAGATCGGCGGCCATTCCGACGCGCTGATTGTCGGCGCCATTCTCGGACAGATGAAACTCACCAAGCCACAGGCGGAGAATGCCGCCAAGCTGTTCGGCCTGTCGAAGGCCGAGACCGCGATGATCAACGAAATTCCCATGCGCGGCGACGGCACCCAGATGCCGCCGACCGATCCTCTGATTTATCGTTTCTATGAAATGGTGATGGTGAATGGACCGGCCTGGAAAGCACTGATCGAGGAGGAATTCGGCGACGGCATCATGTCGGCCATCGATTTCGATTTCGCCATGGAACGCGTGGCGAACCCGAAGGGTGACCGCGTCAAGTTCGTGATGACCGGCAAGTTC
>NZ_BSWS01000041.1:0-463 GCF_030270165.1 Helicobacter sp. NHP22-001
CGCTTGTTGGTTCAATTTAAATCGCGATCAAACGTTACTGGCAGATGTTCCGCGTGCCCTTGATGAAGGTGCCCGGCTGACACATGAAGCCATTTCGCGCCGCATAATTCGACGACTGCGGAATCGCTATGCCGTTGTAGGTGTAGGTGGTGTCCACATAGCCCGGACCAAAGGCGTAAGTGTCACGATAGGCATAGCCCTCGCGATACGGTCCGCCGAACGGCGCGGTGGCAATGGCGCCTGCAGTATTCACGGCACCGGCTGCGACGGCACCCGCGGTTCCCACTGCGCCGGCGGCAACGGCACCCGGCCAGAAGCCGCGGTTATCCCAGCCGCGATCCCAATCATTCCGATTGTCCACGGCGGCGGAGCGCATGTAGGCCTCGTGACGGCCGTGCATACGGGCGCTGTGCTTCATATGCTTGTTGTGCATGGCACTGTGCTTCATAGGCTTGATCTGTTT
>NZ_BSWS01000042.1:0-453 GCF_030270165.1 Helicobacter sp. NHP22-001
GTTTACCCTTGGAATTTTCGAAAAGAGCCGCGCTCACAGACCTGCCCTCGCAACGGCGTTGACGGCAGCGGCCGTCATGGCCGATCCACCCATACGTCCCTTGACGATGGCATAGGGAATGCCTAGCAAACTAGCCTCCAGCGCATCCTTCGATTCCGCCGCACCGACAAAACCGACCGGCATGCCGATAATGGCAGCTGGACGTGGAGCGCCCTTTTCAAGCATCTCCAGAAGATAGAACAGCGCTGTCGGCGCGTTGCCGATAGCAACGAGAGCACCGTCCAGCTTTTCCGCCCAGAGATCGAGTGCGGCGGCGGAACGGGTATTGCCAATCGTTTTCGCAAGCTCAGGGGTGCGCGGATCGCGAAGGGTGCAGATCACGTCATTATTGGCCGGAAGGCGGGCGCGGGTCACGCCGTGGGCGACCATTTCCGCATCGCACAGAACGGGCTT
>NZ_BSWS01000043.1:0-429 GCF_030270165.1 Helicobacter sp. NHP22-001
GCTGCCCGCGCCGGCGATGCCGGCCGTGGCTTCGCCGTGGTTGCTTCCGAGGTGAAGGCCCTCGCCGCGCAGACCGCCAAGGCCACCGACGAGATCAGCGCCCAGGTCGCCGGCATGCAGACCGCGACGCAGGAATCGGTCGCGACCATCAAGGAGATCGGCAAGACCATCACCCTGATCTCGGAAATCTCCTCGACCATCGCCGCCGCGGTGGAAGAACAGGGTGCGGCGACACAGGAAATCGCCCGCAACGTGCAGCAGGCTGCCTCGCTCAGCGGCGACGTCGCCAACAGCATCACCGATGTCAGCCGCGGCGCGGGTGAAACCGGAGCCGCATCCGGCCAGGTGCTGTCTGCCGCGCAGATGCTGTCCACCGACAGCAACCGCCTCAAGATCGAAGTCGAGAAATTCCTCACCAACGTCCGCGCG
>NZ_BSWS01000044.1:0-425 GCF_030270165.1 Helicobacter sp. NHP22-001
GACTATATCGCGCGCCGCATGATCGAACGCGAGCATGCGATGGTGGTGACGCCGGCGCCTGCTCCTGCTCCTGTATCTGCTGCGGCAGTTGTCCCGGCCAAGCGCCGCAGCGGTGTGTGGACGTTCGCGTTCGGATTCGCCGCAGGCCTCGCCGCACTGTTCGGTTTCGCGCTGGTGATGGCGCTGCGCGGACTCTAATTTTTTCGAGTGACTTTCTAGATCAATCTCTCGTCCTTGATCTCGCCAAGCGTCCCGTCGGCAAATCCGCGCACGCGATGGTCGCAGCGCCATGCATCGCCATCGCGTCTCACTGAAAACAGATTATACGCCGCAGGATGATTGTGCCCGTGCGCCATGGCGGACGCGGACGGCACGCCGATCGCCGGAATGCGTCCGCGCGGACCGTCAAGCCAGACGGTGGCGTG
>NZ_BSWS01000045.1:0-409 GCF_030270165.1 Helicobacter sp. NHP22-001
GGCGGCGGCGTATCTGAAGGTCGCCGCGCGCGAGCGTGTCACCTACACGGTGATGGTGCCGGCGATGTACAATCTCTGCCTGATGCAGCCCGATTTCGACAGCTACGATCTGTCCAGCTGGCGGATCGGCGGCTTCGGCGGCGCACCGATGCCGGTCGCGACCATCGAAAAGCTCGACGCCAAGATTCCCGGACTGAAGCTCGCCAATTGCTATGGTGCGACCGAGACCACCTCGCCCTCGACCCTGATGCCGGGCGAGCTCACCGCCGCCCATATCGACAGCGTCGGCCTGCCGTGTCCCGGCGCCGAGATTATCGTGATGGGGGCTGACGGCCGCGAGGTGCCGCGTGGCGAGATCGGCGAGCTCTGGATCCGCAGCGCCTCCGTCATCAAAGGCTATTGGAATAAT
>NZ_BSWS01000046.1:0-396 GCF_030270165.1 Helicobacter sp. NHP22-001
CGCACGACGATGGACGGTCATTTTGTCGCTTGGGCTTTCGCCACAGGTCGCCAACCCGTATCGACAGCGAATGCTGCAAGACGCTCCTCCCCCAATCGTCGCGCCAGCGGCTCTGCCGGACATCGTCGTGACCGCCGCCCGGCTGCCCCCAGCGGCGGCGGATGCGGCCTTTTCAGTGGTGCGGATCGATCAGGCCGTATTGTCCCGCTCGGCGCGGATCGACGAGGCCCTGCGCTCCGTCCCGGCGGTGTCGCTGTTTCGCCGGACCACCAGTCTGGCGGCCAATCCGACGACCCAGGGGCTGTCGCTGAGGGCCATCGCGCCGTCAGGCGCGGGACGGACGCTGGTGCTGCTGGACGGCGCGCCGCTGAACGATCCGTTCGGGGGCTGGGTGAT
>NZ_BSWS01000047.1:0-251 GCF_030270165.1 Helicobacter sp. NHP22-001
CGCCCAAATTGCTTTATCGTGGTTTTATCTCGGGGAGAGATAGCCCCAAAAATTAGCCGAAAAACGGGTAAATAAGAGCTTAACCCAAGCGGCGCAGCTAGCTAGTGACTCGTTGGGGGTCTTTGCTCCCTTTGGGCGTGTAAAAGGTTTTTATACCCCCACAGCACTTGAGTAACAAACCACTAAGGAATCTATGGGTATCCCCTCAATGGCAACCATCTAGCTCTATAAGTGAGATGCTCTACAAGCTT
>NZ_BSWS01000048.1:0-246 GCF_030270165.1 Helicobacter sp. NHP22-001
GAGTCACTAGCTAGCTGCGCCGCTTGGGTTAAGCTCTTATTTACCCGTTTTTCGGCTAATTTTTGGGGCTATCTCTCCCCGAGATAAAACCACGATAAAGCAATTTGGGCGGGGGTGGCGTTTTTGGCTTTGGCCATGTCTTGCACCAACTCCACTAGGGTGTAGTTTTGGGCTAGGTTTTCTGGGCTAAACTTGGGCACGATATTTCTAAAGTCCTCTTTAAAAAAGTGGTGTTTTTGGCAAATT
>NZ_BSWS01000049.1:0-228 GCF_030270165.1 Helicobacter sp. NHP22-001
TTGTGTTAGAGCCCGTATTTTGGCTTGTGCTTTGCGTGCTGTCTGTGTTGTTGCTATCGCTTGCACCCGTGCTTTGGCTTTGGCTTTGGCTGCTTGTGCTTGTGCTTGTGCTGTTAGTTGTGTTAGAGCCCGTATTTTGGCTTGTGCTTTGCGTGCTGTCTGTGTTGTTGCTATCGCTTGCACCCGTGCTTTGGCTTTGGCTTTGGCTGCTTGTGCTTGTGCTTGTGC
>NZ_BSWS01000050.1:0-213 GCF_030270165.1 Helicobacter sp. NHP22-001
TTTAAAACTCTCCGGCAGAAATCCCACTCGTCTTTAGCGGGTGGGATGAATGCCCTCTACCCTTGATTTTCTATGTATCTTTTGATAGTTTCTGGGTTAGCTTCTCCTATGGAACAGGCAAAAAATCCATCTGTCCAAAACTTTTGTTCTTTCCAAAAATGCTTGCGCAAGAACGGGATAAATCTTGGTTCTCTCCAAACCCTATAAGTGGTA